>DASYSE010000021.1:0-21539 GCA_036003705.1 Actinomycetes bacterium
ACCATCCGGGTGCCGGACTGCCACGGCGCCTACGCGACGCTGCGAGCACGCGGTGCGCAGTTCCTGACCCCACCGGTGGACTACGACTGGGAGGTGCGCGCCTTCCTCCGCGACCCCGACGGGCACCTGCTGGAGATCAGCCAGGCGAGGAATCCGGCATAGCCCCGGTTCTGGTTCCGAGCCTGCTCGGCGGGCATGCTGGTGGCAGCAGTCACCGCCAGGGGAGGTTCCCATGGCCCAGCAGCCCCTCACGATCGGCATCGAGGAAGAGTTCCAGATCATCGACGGCGCCGGGGAGTTGAAGGCCCACATCGACACCCTGCTGGCCGCTGCACGCTCGTCGTCGCTGGTGGACGACGTGCGCGCCGAGATGCTGCAGTCGGTGGTCGAGGTCGGCACCAGGATCTGCGCCGACGTCGGGGAAGCCCGGGCCGAGGTGCTACGGCTGCGTGCGGGCCTGGCTGGCCTGCTCAACCCCGAGGGGCTGCGGATCGCTTCGGCCGGCACCCATCCCTTCTCCCACTGGCAGGACCAGCGGGTCACCGAGATGGAGCGCTACAAGCTGTTCGAGGACCAGATGCAGGACCTGGTCCGGGAGTTGCTGATCTTCGGCATGCACGTCCACGTCGGCATCCCCGACCCGGAGGCACGCATCGAGGTCATGAACGAGGCCCGCTACTTCCTGCCCCACCTGCTTGCCCTGTCCACCTCCAGCCCGTTCTGGCTGAACCGGCGGACCGGCCTCAAGTCGTACCGCAGCGTCATCTGGTCGCGGTTCCCGCGAAGTGGCATCCCGCCGGAGTTCGGCTCCCACGCCGACTTCGACAATTACATCGCGCTGCTGGTCAAGACCAACACGATCGACACCGGCAAGAGCATCTGGTGGGATCTGCGGCCGCACTGGCAGTACCCGACGATCGAGTTCCGCATCTGCGACGCGGTCACCAAGGTCGACGAGGTGATCTGCCTGGCCGCGCTGGTCCAGGCCATCTGCGCCAAGTTGCTCAAGCTGCGGTCGCAGAACCTCGGCTTCCGCAGGTACCCGCCCCAGCTCATCCACGAGAACAAGTTCCGCGCCTTCCGCCACGGCCTTGACGGCAAGCTGATCGACTTCGGCAAGCAGCGCGAGGTCCCCATGCGCGACCTCGCCCTGGAGCTGGTCGAGTTCGTCGACGAGGTGGTGGACGAGCTCGGCTCGCGCAAGGACGTCGAGTACGTGCACACCATCCTGCGTGAGGGCACCAGCGCCGACCGTCAGCTCGCCGCCTACCAGGCAAGCGGCGGCGACATGCGAGCGGTCGTCCAGCATGTCACCGACGAGACCCTGATCGGCGTGCCGACCTAGGGGGCTGCCAGCGGTTTGGCCGCGGGGTCAGCTGAGGGCGACGCGCTCCAGCCAGAAATCGAGCAGGGCGGCCTCGCCGAGCACCTCGACCCGTTCGCTGTCCGCGGGCAGCCGGCGGTAGAAGACCAGCAGCACGTCGGCGAGTGGGCCACGCAGGACGACGGTCGCCTTGTCGTGGGCATGGCGCCAGGTGAAGCCATCGGTTCCCAACTCGACGAGCCACTCGGCCGTCAACCCCGCATCGGTGTCGGTGGCGTGGAGGTGGATGGTCTTGCCGGGGCCGCGGAGTTCCGCGAGGCGTGGCGAGGAGGCGGCGACCCGCAGGAAGCTGAGCAGCTCCAGCAACTCGTCGATGGCGTCGGCGGCCATGTCGGGAGCGACGGTGAAGCCGGCACGTACCGCGCCGGCCGCGTCGGCCCGGTGGATCACCAGGTCGTGGGCCGCGCGGCGGGCCCAGAAGGCGGTGGGCCGCTGGAACGCCCAGACCTGCGCCGTGGCGGCGGGACCCGCCCCGCGCAGCGTCCCGGCGAACCTGGCAGCCCCCTCGGCCAGCCAGGCGTCCAGCGCCGCCGGGTCGTCGGCGGCCGGGCCGGCCGCCTCGGGAACCTGCTTGTCCGGTTCGACGACCGCCGTCCCGGTCCGCACGGCCGTCTCGACCGAGCGGAGGTTGCCGCCGACGTGGCGGACCAGCTGGGCGAGGGTCCAGTCGGGAGTGGTCGGCACGGTCACCGACAGGTCGGAGCCCTCCAGGAGGTCCCTGAGCAGATTGGTCTGTGTGACGACTTCGTCGCAGTAGCGGTCGTGCCCAAGGCGTGTCATAGGGGGCGATGATACCGGCAAGGTGCGACGATCCCGTGTGTCGCCGCTCCCTGGTGATCCCCTACCATCGGGCGGTATGGAGGCGAGCAAGGCGGTCCTGCTCACGGTCGACGACGACCCGGGGGTGTCGCGCGCGGTCGCGCGGGACCTGCGGCGGCGCTATGGGCGGGACTACCGGATCGTTCGGGCCGAGTCGGGACCCCAGGCGCTCGAGGCGTTGCGGGAGATCAAGCTTCGCGGCGACGTGGTGGCGGTGCTGCTGGCCGACTACCGCATGCCGGTGATGAGCGGCCTGGAGTTCCTGGAGCAGGCCATGGACCTGTTCCCGCACGCGCGGCGGGCCCTGCTGACCGCCTACGCCGACACCGACGCCGCGATCCAGGCGATCAACGTGGTGGACCTCGACCACTACCTGCTGAAGCCGTGGGACCCGCCCGAGGAGAAGCTCTACCCGGTCGTCGACGAGCTGATCGAGCTGTGGCTCGTCGCCGGGGACAAGCCGGTCACCGAGACCCAGCTGGTCGGGCACCGCTGGTCGGCGCGCTCGTTCGAGGTGCGGGAGTTCCTGGCGCGGAACTCGGTGCCGTACCGCTGGCTCAGCGTCGAGCAGCCGGAGGGCCAGGCGCTGCTCGAGGCTGCCGGGCTCGACGCCACCAGCATCCCGCTGGTGGTGACACCCGCCGGCGACTCCCTGGTCGACCCGAGCGTCGAGGTGCTGGCCGCCCGGGTCGGCCTGTCGACCACGCCCGACACCGACTTCTACGACACGGTGATCGTCGGCGGCGGGCCCGCCGGGCTCGGCGCGGCCGTGTACGCCGCGTCGGAGGGGCTGCGCACGGTCCTGCTCGAGCGGCAGGCCACCGGCGGGCAGGCAGGCCAGAGCTCTCGGATCGAGAACTACCTCGGCTTTCCCGACGGTGTCAGCGGCGCGCAGCTCACCGACCGGGCGCGTCGCCAGGCCCTGAAGTTCGAGGCGGAGCTCCTCACCGCCCGCAGCGTCGCCGGCCTCGAGGTGCGCGGGTCGTCCCGGATGGTCCGCTTCGCCGACGGCGGCCAGGTCGCCGCCCACACGGTGGTGCTCGCCACCGGAGTGGACTACCGCACGCTCGATGTCCCCGGCGCCGACCGGCTCACCGGCCTGGGGGTGTTCTATGGGTCGGCCGCCACCGAGGCGGCGGCCTGCGCCGGCGAGGACGTCTACGTGGTCGGGGGCGCCAACGCGGCCGGCCAGGCGGCGATGTTCCTGTCCAGGCATGCGCGGCGGGTCACGCTGCTGGTGCGCGCGGACGGCCTGGAGGAGTCCATGTCGTACTACCTCATCCGCCAGATCCACGACGCGCCCAACATCGAGGTGCGACCCCGGACCCAGGTGGTCGGGGCGGCGGGCCACGAGCACCTGGAACGGCTCGGCCTCTGCGACACCCGCGCCGGCACGGTGGAGGAGGTGCCGGCGAGCTTCCTGTTCGTGTTCATCGGCGCGTCACCGTGCACTCAATGGCTGGACGGCGTGATCGCGCGTGATCCCAACGGCTTCCTGCTCACCGGCCCGGACCTGCTGGTCGGCGGGAAGCGGCCAAGCGGCTGGCCGCTGGACCGGGACCCCTACTACCTGGAGGGCAGCGTGCCGGGGGTGTTCGCGGCCGGCGACGTCCGCGCCAACTCGGTGAAGCGGGTCGCCTCCGCGGTCGGTGAGGGGGCGATGGCGATCCAGCTCGTCCACCGCTACCTGGAGGCCCAGTGACCCGGCGGCTGGGCGCCAGCGCGCTCCGGGAGCTGTTCCTGTTCGAGAAGCTGAGCGACGAGCAGCTCGCCTGGCTCGCCGAGCGCGGCGAGGTCAGGAGCTATCCGGCCGGCGTGACCGTGTACGCAGCGGGGGAGCCCGCGACCACCCTGTTCGTGCTGCTGGAGGGCACCCTGTCGATGACGGTGCGGGCGGGCGGCGCCGAGGTCGAGACCCTCCGGACCGACTACCGCGGCGCCTACGCCGGCGCGTTCTTCGCCTACCTGGACGTGCCCAGCGCGCGCTCGTACACCGCCAGCGTCCGCGCGGTGACCGGCTGCCGCTTCTGGGAGCTGCCCGCCGCCGACTTCGGCTGGGCGATGCGGGAGTGGTTCTCGATGGCCACGCACCTGCTGGAGGGCTTCGCCACCCAGGGGGCGGCCACGCAGGAGATGGTGAGCACCCGCGAGCGGCTGGTCGCCCTGGGCACGGTCACCGCCGGCCTCACCCATGAGCTGAACAACCCGGCGACCGCCGCCGCGCGCGCCGCCGCCACCCTCCACGGCCGGGTGGCGGGCCTGTGGGACGAGCTGGCCGCGCTCACCAACGGCGACCTTGCCGCCGGCCAGCTCGCCACGCTGGTCGAGCTCGTCCGCCAGGCCCTCGGTCGTCGTGCCGAGCTGCCGCCCCTGTCCCCGTTGCAGGCGTCCGACCGTGAGGACGAGCTGGGCGGCTGGCTGGAGAAGCATGGCGTCACCGGCGGCTGGGACCTCGCGGCGCCGCTGGTCGCCGCCGGCGTGGACGCCGGCCGGCTCGAGCAGGTCGCCGCCAGCGTCCCCGCCGAGCTGCTCCCCCATGCCGTGGCCGTCCTTGCAGGCACCTGCGAGGCCGAGAGCCTGCTCGATGAGCTGGCCGAGGCGGCCGGGCGCATCTCCTCGCTCATCGGCGCGGCCAAGCAGTACACGCAGATGGACCGCAGCCCGCTGCAACAGCTGGATGTGCACGACGGGCTCGAGTCCACCCTGACGATGCTCGGACACAAGCTGGAGACGGGCATCGAGGTGGTGCGCGACTACGACCGGTCGCTGCCGAAGCACCCCGCCTACGCGGGCGAGCTGAACCAGGTATGGACCAACCTGATCGACAACGCGATCGACGCCATGGACGGCGGCGGCGTCCTGACGGTGCGGACCGGCCGCGACGGCGACCGCGTGCTGGTCGAGATCGGCGACACCGGCCCGGGCATCCCCGAGCCGGTCGCCGCCCACGTCTTCGAGCCGTTCTTCAGCACCAAGCCGGTCGGCAAGGGCACCGGCCTCGGCCTCGACATCTGCTGGCGGATCGTGGTGCAGCGCCACGGCGGCGAGCTGCGGTTCACCTCGACCCCGGGCGACACCCGCTTCCAGGTGCTGCTGCCCACCGGAGTTCCCCCGAGCACCCGGTGAGGTCCATCCTTGACGCCCCGGCATGGCAAGGAGTGACGACGTGAAGTACGTGGTGCTGATCTACAGCAATCCAGCCGCATGGCGAGCCCTCCCGGCGGAGGAACAGGACCGGGTGATCAAGCTCCACAACGACCTGATCGACGAGCTCACCGAGACCGGCGAGTTCCTCAACATCTACCGGCTGGCCGATGCGGCGAACACCAGGACGCTGACCCGCCCGAACGAGCTCCCCGTCGTGACCGACGGGCCGTTCGGCGAGTCCAAGGAGGTCCTGGCCAGCCTGTGGGAGATCGACGTCGACCGTGTCGAGCGCGCGATCGAGATCGCCGAACCGCTCACACAGCACTCCACGGTGGAAGTGCGGCCGCTGATGGACGCGGCCGGCATGGAGATGTGATGACCGAGCCGGAGGTCGAGGAGCTGCTGCGCCAGCTGACGCCGCAGGTCCTGGGCGCCCTCCTCCGGCGCTATGGCCAGTTCGACCTCTGCGAGGACGCGGTCCAGGAGGCGCTGCTGGCCGCGGCCGTCCAGTGGCAGCAGAGGGGGATCCCGGAGAGCCCGCGCGGCTGGCTGATCACCGTCGCCGCACGGCGGATGACGGATCAGCTCCGCGTCGAGTCCGCCCGCCGGCGCCGGGAGCGGGCGGCGGCGGCGCTCTCGCCGCCCGATGAGCTGGTCGCGCCGGGCTCCGACGCCGACCTCCCGCCGGAGCGGGACGACACGCTCAGGCTCCTGTTCCTCTGCTGCCATCCGGCGCTCTCGCCCGCCTCGCAGATCGCGCTCACGCTGCGCGCCGTCGGCGGCCTGGCAACCGCGCAGATCGCGCGTGCCTTCCTGGTGCCGGAGGCGACCATGGCCCAGCGCATCAGCCGGGCGAAGCAGAGGGTAAAGGCCGCCGGTGCCCGGTTCAGCCTGCCGCCGGAGGAGGAACGGGCGGATCGGCTGCGGGTCGTGCTCCACGTGCTCTACCTCATCTTCAACGAGGGCTACGCGGCCAGCTCAGGGCCCGACCTGCAGCGTGCTGACCTGACCACGGAGGCGATCCGCCTGGCCAGGGACCTGCATCGGCTGCTCCCCGAGGACGGCGAGGTCACCGGGCTCCTGGCGCTCATGCTCCTCACCGATGCGCGTCGCCCGGCACGCACGCTGCCCGACGGCAGCCTGGTCCCGCTCGCCGAGCAGGACCGCCGCCTCTGGGATGCCGATGCCATCGCCGAGGGGGGAGCGCTCATCACCGACACGCTGTCGCGGGCGGCCATCGGTCCATACCTGCTCCAGGCGGCGATCGCCGCCGTGCACGACGAGGCGGCACACGCCGAGGAGACGGACTGGCCGCAGATCCTGGCCCTCTACGAGCTGCTCGAGCGCGTCGCACCCAACCCGATCGTGACGCTCAACCACGCGGTGGCGGTCGCCATGGTGCGCGGACCGCGGGCCGGCCTCGACCTGCTCGCCACCCTGGCCACCGACGAACGGTTGGCCGGGCACCACCGCCTCGACGCGGTCAGCGCGCATCTCCTGGAGATGGCCGGCGACACCGCCGCCGCGCGCGAGCGCTACCGGGCCGCCGCGCGCCGCACGACCAGCCTGCCCGAACAGCGCTACCTGGAGACCCGGGCGGCCCGCCTCAGGAACGAGGCGCGTTAGCCTATCGACGGGATGTCGAGAAGGGGTCGGCAGTTCCGATGTCCCCATGAACGGCGCCGACGACGGCACCGCACACCAGGCACATGACCGATCGGAAGGATCGGCACGAGCCGGAAGGAGCTACCAATGCACAACCTGACATCGCGCGACGGCACCACCATCGCCTACGACCGGCTGGGCGACGGCCCGCCGGTGGTGCTCGTCTGCGGCGGCTCGACCGACCGCATGGCCAACGCCGGCCTGGCGGCCGAGCTGGCCACCGACTTCACCGTCTACAACTACGACCGCCGCGGTCGCGGCGACAGCGGCGACACCCTGCCCTACGCCGTCGAACGCGAGGTCGAGGACATCGCGGCCGTGATCGAGGCGGCCGGGGGATCGGCCAACCTGTACGGCACCTCGTCGGGTGCCGCGCTTGCCATGGAGGCAGCGGCCAGCGGCCGGCCAATCATCAAGCTGGCCCTGTGGGAGCCGCCGTACAGCGTCGCAGGGCGTCCGGACCTGCCGGCCGACACCTCGAAGGTCTACACCGAGCTGGTGGAGGCCGGCCGGCGCGGCGACGCCGTCGAGTACTTCATGCTCAAGGTCGTGGGCCTGCCGCCCGAGTTCGCGGCCGGTGCCCGCCAGGCGCCATGGTGGGCGCAGCAGGAGGCGCTGGCCCACACCCTCGCCTACGACGCCAAGGTCATGGGCGACTACACCATCCCGGCGGAGCGGGCCAAGGCGGTCCCGGTACCGACCGTCATCATCGACGGCGGCGCAAGCTTCGGGTTTCTGGGCGAGACGGCCGACGCGCTGGCCGACCTGATCCCCGACGCGCAGCGGCGAACCCTCCAGGGGCAGGAGCACAACGTCGACCCAACCGTCCTGGCGGCGGCGCTCAAGGAGTTCCTCGCTGGCTGAGCCCGGCCCTTCGATGTCGAGAACGCCCGGGCGGCTCCGATCTTTGGGTGAAGGCGCCCCACCAGGGGGCGCAGACAGCATCGGGAACGGAGCTCTCCTATGCAGCACGCATCCATCCTGACCACGAGGAGGGTCGACATGCGATTCCGCACCACCATCCTGCAGAGCGGCAGGACCGCGACCGGCATCCAGGTCCCCGACGAGGTCGTCGAGGCCCTCGGGTCGGGCAGGCGGCCGGCGGTCAGGGTCACCATCAACGGCTACAGCTACCGCAGCACCGTGGCGGTGATGGGCGGGGTCTACATGGTCGGCGTCAACGCGGAGAACCGCGCCGGTGCCGGTGTCGCCGGGGGCGACGAGGTGGAGGTCGAGATGGAGCTCGACACCGCCCCGCGGGAGGTGACCGTTCCGGCCGACCTGGCCGCCGCCCTGGACGCCGAGCCGAACGCCCGGCGCACCTTCGACGGCCTGTCGTACAGCAACAAGTCGTGGCACGTGCTCCAGGTCACCGGGGCCAAGACCGACGAGACCCGCCAGCGCCGCATCGCCAGGTCGGTCGCCACGCTGAAGCAGGGTCGCGCCCGCTGATCGACGCCCGCGGGCGGGTGGGGCGGTCCCTGGCCGTCGACCCTGGTCGCCCGGCGAGGGGGCGGCCAGGACCTCTGGACGATCAGGCTCCTGTGGGCTGCTCCTGTCCATCCTTCCAACCGAGGGTCGCCGCAGACGACCCGGCGTGGCGGCATGGGCCGTGCTACCCTCGACCCAGCACAGGTCACGTTTGGCTAGCTGGCTGCAGTCGAGCTTGTCCCTTGCCGCTAGCGCCGTCCGGCGTCGGCGTGGCCGAGAAACACCTCCGAGCCAACGGAGGGAGGACAAGCATCATGACCGTTGGAACCGTCAAGTGGTTCAACGCGAACCGCGGCTACGGCTTCATCAAGCCCGACTCCGGCAACGACGTCTTCGTGCACGTGAGCGCCATCGAGGGCGAGAGCGAGGCTGATCGCTCGCTGAACGAGGGGCAGGCCGTCGAGTTCACCATCACCCAAGGCCAGAAGGGCCCACAGGCCGCCAACGTGCGACCCGTTCCTACCCCGTAGGCGTCGTTCCCGGGTAAGGAGGCCGCATGGCCCCGCTGTTGCAGTCCGCGACCACGTCGCCGGAGGGCGACGCCATCGTCACCGTGCGCGGTGACATCGACACCGATACCGCCCAGCACCTGTGGCAGTACCTGAGCTACCTGGTCGGCCAGGGCCACCATCACATCGTGCTGGATCTGCGGGGCATGATCCTGATCGACTCGGCTGGGGTCGAGGCGATCGCCAGGATCTCCGACTGGACCCGCCGCAGAGGTGGCGATCTGGTGCTGCGGTCGGCCAGCCCGGCCCTGGCCGAGCAACTGGAGCTTGCCCGCCGCGCCGACGCCCACCGCCGCCATCCCTCGGCGGCCGGCGACTGACCGCGAACGCGGTCCGGTGACGCGACCGGGAGACGACGTGCCCGACGACAGGGTGATGCCGCCAGACCTCCTCCAGCAGCTGACGCTGGCCATCCTCGACCACTCGGCCGATGGTGGGCTGCGGACCATCAAGGCGATCCGCGCCTACCTTGATGGCTGGGAGGCGTTCCTGCAGGATCGGCAGGAGCTGCTGGACCATCTGCTCCTTGCCCACAGGCTCCACCCCTCCTGCATGGAGGCCGATCCCGCCACCCTCAACCGACGGCACTGGGAGGCACACGGCAGCGACCTGGCCACCTTCCTTGGTGCCCACCCGGTGCAGGTCTAGCCATGGGAGGCACCGAGCGCCCTTCGTTCGAGCGTCACCGAGGAGTTGATCCGAGCATGGCCTACCTCCGTGGTACGCCGAGGATGCTGCCCGACCAGCCGGTCGCAACCGTCGACCCCGAGGTCGAACGGCTCGCCCACGTGATGGTCGACGGATTGATCGCGCGGCTGGCGGCCGAACCGGCGGTTCCCGCCACCAGCCTGCTGGACAACCTGGCCGATCAGCTCCAGCAGGCCGCGACCTTGCGTCGGCTCAACGTCGTGCGGCGCACTCCCGGGTCGGCGTCGGCCGCCCCCTCGCCGGCGACCCCGCGGCGGGGCGCGCCGGGGCCGCCCGCGAAGCACTAGCCGCGCGTCGCGACCTGCAGCTGCGGGATGAGCGGGAACCGGGGCCGCCCGCGAAGCACGAGCCGCGCGTGGCGACCTGCAGCTGCCGAATGAGCGGGAAGTCGAGGCCCTGGCGTCAGTCGTCCACCGCGGGGCGTAGTGGTGCGCCGACGCGGTGGAGATGGCGGACCGCCTGGGCGTAGGAGCCGAACATGGAGTCCTCGCTGTAGCCGATGCCGTGCTGCCGGCAGAACGCGCGGACCAGCGGCTGGGCGTGGCGCAGGTTGGGTCGAGGCATGTTGGGGAACAGGTGGTGCTCGATCTGGTAGTTCAGCCCGCCGAGCAGGAAGTCGACCAGGCGGCTGCCGCGCACGTTGCGGGAGGTCAGGACCTGGCGGTGGAGGAAGTCCAGCTCCTGGTCGTTGGTCAGGGTCGGCATCCCCTTGTGGTTGGGGGCGAACGAGCAGCCCAGGTACAGGCCGAACAGACCCTGCTGGAGGAGCGCGAACGCCACCGCCTGCAGCGGCGACAGCACCAGCGCCAGGGCGGTGGTGTAGCCGGCCACATGCGCCAGCAGCAGCAGCCCCTCGACGGTGTTGGTCCGGCCCCGGCCGGCGAGGATGGCCTTGCTGCTGGCCAGGTGCAGGTGCGCCGCTTCCAGCAGCAGCAACGGGAAGAACAGCCAGGCCTGGTAGCGGGCGATCAGCCGGACCAGCCCGTGCTTGCTGGCGGCCTGGTCGGGGGTGAACGCCAGCGCGGTGATGCTGATGTCGGGGTCCAGGTCCTCGTGGTTGGGGTTGCTGTGGTGGCGGTTGTGCTTGCCCACCCACCAGTGGAAGCTCACCCCGACCAGCAGGTTGGCGTGGGCCAGCCCGACCAGGTCATTGGCCCGCCGGGACCCGAAGATCTGCCGGTGGCCGGCGTCGTGGCCGACAAACGCCAGCTGGGTGAACACCACCGCCAGGTAGGTGGCGGTGACCAGCTGCCACCACGACTCCCCAACCATGACGAACACCACCAACCCGGCGGCCAGCAGGGCCAGGTTGAGACCGATCCTGGCGGCGTACCAGCCGCGCCGCCGCTCCAGCAGCCCGGCCTGCCTGACCTGCCGCGACAGCGCCGTGTAGTCGCTCCAGCGGCCCATCGGCGACCGCGCCGGTCCGGTGATGGATGGTTGGCCGAAACTGGCCATGCACGCTCCTCAGGTCGGCTTTGCAGTCACCTGGGCCGCCCTGGGCGCGATCCGCATCGGACCACCCGGCCCGCTCAGGATGAGCGCGGCCGACCTGCAACTCGTGCTTGGAGGATAGCATGCACGGTTCGGGAGCCGACCGGACGGGCGGGCGCACGGGGAGCCAGGAGGTGGCGAGGCCCTACGCCTCGATCGTCTCCATCGCCTCGGTATAGCGGCCGGAGCGGGCGGCGCCGTTCAGCCTGGCCCGGTGGTGGAAGGCCTGCTGGGTCGCCGGCCCGTTGGCAGGGTCGCCCTTCCATGCCTTGAGGGCCGGAGCCTGAAGGGCGCGGCCGTAGGAGAAGCTGAGCTGCCACGGCACCCATTCGAGCCGGTTCATCGCGTTCAGGTGCGCGGTGGCCGCCTCGTCGGTCTGGCCGCCGGACAGGAACACCAGGCCGGGCACGGACGCCGGCACCTGGTCGCGCATGCAGGCGACGGTGGCCTCGGCCACCTCCTCGACGCCGGCCTGCTCGGGGCAGTCGCCACCGGACAGGACCATGTTCGGCTTGAGCAGCATGCCGTCCAGCCGGACCCGGTGGCGCCGCAGGGCCGCGAACACCTCGGCCAGGGTGTCGGCGGTGGCCTGGCGGCACCGCCGGATGGTGTGGTCGCCGTCCATCAGCACCTCTGGCTCGACGATCGGGACCAGCCCGGCCCGCTGCGAGAGGGCGGCGAAGCGGGCCAGCGCCTCGGCGTTGGCCTGGATGCACCCCTGGCTGGGGATCCCGTCGCCGATGGTGATGACCGCCCGCCACTTGGTGAACCGGGCGCCCAGGTCGCGGTAGCTGCCGAGCCGGTCGCGCAGGCCGTCCAGGCCCTCGGTGATCTTCTCGCCGGGGAAGCCGGCCAGCTCGGTGGTGCCCTTGTCGACCTTGATCCCCGGGATGATGCCCTGGCGGCGCAGCGTCTCGGGCAGCGGGGTCCCGTCGGCCGCCGACTGCCGGATCGTCTCGTCGTACAGGATCACGCCGCTGATGAACTCGCCGGCCCCCTTGGTGGTGAACAGCAGCTCCCGGTAGGCCCGGCGCTGCTCCGGGGTGGACTCGACCCCGATGGACCCGAAGCGCTTGGCGATCGTGCCGCCGCTCTCGTCGGCGGCCAGGATGCCCTTACCGGGGGCGACCAGCGCCCTCGCCGTTGCGGTCAGCTCGTCTGCGGTCATGGCGGAAGCCTCCTCGGGATGCACGACGTTGGAGGTTGCAGCTCCTGACCTCCCCACGGTAGCGGCATGCTGGACGCGATGGCCGCCGACGCCGGCGGCCTGGACCGGGGCGCCGCCACATCCGCCCTCGAGCCTGAGCGGTTCGGGACCCCCGGCGGGCCTGGGGTCAGGGTTGCCGGGTCAGGCCGCTGTAGGCGGCGTGACGGAGCCGGCCGCCCTCCCAGCCGAGAAAGGTGACCTCGACCGCGACCTTGGGGCGGACGAACACCGGGTCCGGGTCGTCGGGGCCGGGCCGGGCCCAGCGGCCGCCGAGCAGGGCCGCCGGCGGCTCGACGAAGGGGCTGCCCTCGGTGGCCAGTGGGCGGAGCAGGTCGCCGAGGCGGCGCCGTGCCGCCGGGACCAGGCCGTGGTCGATTCGGCCGGCGAACCGCAGCCGGCGGGGGCTGGCCGGGTCGGGGACGCCGACCAGCAGGGACCTGACCTGGCCCTGGTCGGGCAGGAAGCCGCCGACCAGGAACGTCTCCCGCTGGTAGTGCTTGATCTTCAGCCAGTTCCTGGTCCGCTTGCCCGGCAGGTAGGGGCTCTGCAGCCGTTTGGCGACCACCCCCTCCAGGCCCTGTTCGAGGGTGGCGGCCAGCAGGGCGGTCCCGGCGCCGGGGAACGACCCGACGGTCTGCCAGCTGCGCCCACCCACCTCCAGGCCTTCCAGCAGCGCCCGTCGCCTGGTGTAGGGGAGCCCGGTGAGCAGCCGGCCGTCCAGCCACAGCAGGTCGAACGCCAGGTAGGTGACTGGGGTGCCGCTCCTTGGCCGGCCGGCGCGGTTGCTCATCCGATGCTGGAGGGCCTCGAAGCTGGGCCTGCCGGCGCCGTCGAAGGCGACCACCTCGCCGTCCAGCACGCAGGCATGGTCGCCGAGCGCCTCGGCCAGCTGGGCCAGCTCAGGAAACCAGCCGGCCATCTCGACCCCGTTGCGGCTGCGCAGCCGCAGGCCGCCGGAGACCACATGGCCGAGGGCCCGGTAGCCGTCCCATTTGGGCTCGAACGCCCAGGCGGCCTGGTCGGCGGGCAGCTCCCGGGCGGCGGTCGGGTGCATCGGGCGCAGGCCGGCCGGCGGCAGCGATGGGCTGGCCGCCGGTCCCGATCCCCCCCGAACACGCATACCCGGGTGATCGGCGCGTCGAGGTCGTGCCCTGAGCGTCGGCGAGCGGGTGGCCGACGAGCTCCCCCTCGCATACCCACCCCGGGTACCGATATCCTACCTGGTGGGCAGGTCGGCGGAGGGAGGCACCGTGCCCGGTTACACCATGCAGAAGCAGCAGCTGCAGACGCGCCTACGCCGCATCGAGGGCCAGGTCCGCGGCGTGGCGCGCATGATCGACCAGGACAAGTACTGCGTCGACGTGGTCACCCAGGTCGCCGCCATCCAGGCCGCCCTGGACAAGGTGTCGCTCGGCCTGCTCGACGGCCACATCCGCGGCTGCGTGCGCGAGGAGATCCAGTCGGGCGGCGGCGACGCCAAGGTCGACGAGCTGCTCCAGGTCATGGATCGGGTCCTGCGCCGCTGACCCCAGGGCCCAGGCCCGGCTCCCCGGAGCGGTGGACCATGATCGAGCGCGACCAGCGCCGCGACGGCGGCGCCCTCGACGAGCGCCTCGCCGACGCCCCGTGGCTTGCAACCGCCAGGTCGTCGTTGTTCGATACCGACAGGGCAGGCATCCACCCCGAAGGGAGCGTCGTCATGCTCGGAGCTGTGCTGCTGGGACTGGTCGCCGGGGTGGTCGCCAGGGCCCTCATGCCGGGTGACGTCTTCCGAGACATGAGCGGCCCGACGTCGTGGCTGGCGTCGATCGCCCTGGGGCTGGCCGGCGCCGTCGTCGGCTACCTGATCTTCACCGTCGGCCTCGGCATCGGCGACCGGGACGTCTTCGACCTCGGCGGCATCGTCTCGGCCATCATCGGCACGCTGATCGTGCTCGTGATCGTCGGCTTCCTCGTCCGCCGCCGCGGGATCACCCGCGGCTGAGGCCGCTCCGTCGGCGGGAACCGCGACCACGATCAACGGGGGTGCATGCATCCGGCCGCCATCTCCTGAACCGCGCGGGAACCGGCGACCGAGGGCTCCCTTCCGATCCACCGGGGCACCTCGATGAAGTCATGAAGGCGGTCGGGTCGACGCTGAACGCCGCGTCCGGTTGGACTGCGAGCAGGTTGAGGCATCCAGCTCACCAGCGAGCTTCTGGTGGAGATGGTCAGCCGGTCACGGCGATCGGCTTCAGGGTGCTGGTGGCCGGGATCTCAGGGTGGACGGTGTTGGAGACGATCTCGAGCTCGAACGGCCAGGTCTTGCCGCGGCGCCACTGACCGCCGACCAGCGGGGTCCTGGAGACGTTGGGGAAGTCGGCCTGGGCGCGGGTCCAGTCGACCCGGCCGACGATGGTGTCCATGCTGGTCGCCTTGATCGCGTCGGTCAGGGCCTGCCGGTCGTTCACGTCGCCGACCCTGGACAGCACCGACGCCGCGATCTCGAACAGGGCATGCGCGAAGCCGAGCGGCTGGGTCCACTGCCGGCCGGTCGCCTTGGTGTACTCGGCGGCCAGCTGCCCGGCGCCGGCCCCGGTCAGCGAGGACCTGAACGGGTGCGTCGGGCTCCACCACACCTCGGTCGAGACGCCCTCGGCGGTGCCCATCGCCTCGATGAACGCCGGGAACAGCAGCGCCTTGCCGACCGAGGCGATCTTCGGCCGGTAGCCCTGCTGGGCGGCCTGCTTCCAGAAGGTGGCGAAGTCGGGCGGCAGCGGCACCCCGGTGACGATGTCGGCCCCGGCGCCCTTGAACCTGTCGATCTCGGTCCTGAAGCTGTCCTTTTCGCTCCGGTAGCGGCCCGGGTCGATGATCTCGTAGCCCTGCGGCTGCAGGGCCAGCGGGAAGCCCCTGCTCCAGGCCCTGCCGTCGCCGTCGTCGGGCCACAGGCCCCCGAGGACCTGGTTGTTCTCGACCTGGCCCCACATGTCGGCGAACACCCCGATGATGTCCTCCAGCCCCCAGAAGAAATGCCAGGTCCACTGGTAGGGCTCCGGGTTGTCCGGGTCGGGGGCCGGGTTCCGGCCCAGGAACCAGGGCTGGTAGGGGGTGGCGGTCGAGATGCAGGGCATCCCGGCCTGCTCGCAGGCGTCGGCCACCGGGTTGGTGGTCTCGGGCGTCGAGCTGACCAGCATCATGTTGACCTGGTCGCGGGAGATCAGGTCCCGCGCCACCTCCCCGGCCCGTTCCGGGTTGGACTGGCTGTCCGCCACCAGGATCTCCACCGGGTGGGCTCGGCCGCCGATCTGCAGGCCGTCCTTGAACCTCCGCCTGGTGCTCTCGATCACGAAGCTGTCGGCCTCGCCGAAGCCGAACAGCGAGCCGCTCTGGGGCGAGACGTAGCCGAGCTTGATCGTCTGCCGGTCGGCCAGCGGGTCGGAGGTGCGGCAGCCGGCCAGCAGGGCGGCACCGGAAAGGGCTGCCAGCTGCACGAACCGGCGGCGGTCCAGGTCGCCGTCCATCAGGTCGGCTGCGGCCGGTGGCCTCGCCAGGCGTCGTCGAGCAGGGCCCGAAGCTCGCTCACCCCTGCCCGTCGTGGCGTCTGGACGACCTTGGCAGCCGAGTCCGGCATCAGCGCGGGTACCAGTCGATGACCGGGATGGTCGACCCGTCGGCGGCATCGACGAACTCGCCCCCGATGAACAGCCGGTTCGGCCCGGCCACGCCGGCCATACGGTCCTGGAGCCCCGCTCGGGTACGCACGGCGCGCACGTTCCATGCCTCCTGGTTCCCCAGCATGGCGCCTGTGCGGCGCCGATCATGCAAACGACACCGCGTCCACGCATAAACGTACAACAGACCGGGCCGTTCGACAGCCGGCAATCCGGGCCGGGCGGCGGCCACCCACGCCGCCATGGTGGTCACCCGCCAGGACCGGCAGGGCCGCCTCAGCCAGCGGCGGTGGTGGGTGTGGCTGTCCCTGCGGGGGCGGCGCCGGCCGGACTGGCCTCGGCCGGGCCGGCGGTGGGGCGGACGGCGCCGATGAAGTCGCCGCGCAGGAACGAGGTGATGCGGACGTTGGCGCCGGTGTAGGGGGCGTCGATCATGTTGCCGGCGCCGATGTAGATGCCCACATGGTGGATGGTGGCCGGGTCGGCGGTGTTGTAGGCGTAGAAGACCAGGTCGCCCGGCTGCATCTGGGCGACCTCCCAGACCCGCGCGCCAACGCGCCACTGCTCGCGCGAGGTCCGCGGCAGGGTCAGCCCGCCGGACTGGTAGGCCTTCAGCATCAGCCCCGAGCAGTCGTAGAAGCCCAGCTCCCCGGTGGCGCCCCACTGGTAGGGCTTGCCGAGCTCGTTGTAGGCGAACTGGACGGCCGCGGCGGCCACCTCCTCGGCGGGCGCGCCGGGGGGCAGACCCTGGCTGGCAGCGTAGCCGGAGGCCACCGCCAGGACCTTGGTCACATACCAGTCGGCGTGGTTGTAGGCGAAGATCGCCCCGGCCACGTCGGCGCCCCTGGCGGCGCCGTTCTGGCACAGGTAGTTGGCGGCGGTGAAGATCGCGTCGACCGGGCTGTAGACGCTGGCGCCGCCGCCGTCGGCGTCCACCGCGTAGCCGGCGAAGGTGTTGCCTGCCTTGCCGCCGACGCCGATCTGCATGGGCCCGGCGGCCCCGGCGAAGTTGGCCCCGGAGGTGACGCCGGGAGCGGTCGAGCGGCCGTGGTCGGTCTCGACCTTGCCGATGGCGGCCAGCACCGACCACGGCAGGCCGGGACAGCTGTCGGCGGCCGACTGGTAGACGGGCAGCAGCGGTGGCGGGATGTCGCGCCTGGCGTCCGCGCTGGGGGCTCCACCGCCGATCAGCGACGTCGAGAGCCCGATGGCCATGAGGAGCAGGACCATGAAGACGGTGCCAAGGACGCCGAAGAGGAGCTTGACCATCACGCCTGACCATTCAGTGGTATTTTAGGGGAGTCGAGTCGGTTGACAGGATAGGCCGGAGGTGCTGTATCGGTCCACCGGGCGGGAGGGACGCTCGCAGTCCGATTCCCGCTGGTCGACTGCCTTGGTGTCATTGCACATCAGTGTAATCTGTTGGTAATCGCACGTGGACAGATCCCACCAAATACGCATCCGAACAGCTCGAGACCTGGAGACCGACCGGGGGTCGTTGTGAGCCAGCAGCAGAGGCCCGCCTGGACCGGGGGTTCCGACGAGGCCCTGGTCCCGCTTGGCCGTGGCGACGAGCAGGACCCCGGCACCGACGGCGAGGGTCAGGCCGCCCCGGCCTCCGCGCCCGCCCCAGCCTCCCCACCTGCCCCAGCCTCCCCACCTGCCCCGGCGTCGGCGCCGGCTCCAGGACGCCGGGCCGGCCCTCCACCCGCTCCCGGCGGCTACGGGCTGCACCCGGATCCTGAGCCTCGACCCGACCGGAGGCGTCCGGCGGACCCGCGCGACCTGCTGGACGGCAGGCCCGACCGGGTCGATCGCGCCGACCGGCGGGCCGGGGTGACCAGCCCGGCCAGCGGGCGGTCGACCGCGACCGCCGCCGACTTCACCTCCGAGCGCTACCTGCGCGGCCAGGCCGCCCCACCCCGGGACGGCTGGCGCCGGTTCGTCTACTGGCTGTCGGGTGGCCGGATCAACTTCGGGCCCAGCCCGGCCGAGACCGCCGAGCGCCAGCTGATCGCGCGGGCCAAGTCCCCGGTGGCCGGCTGCCGCTCGATCGCGGTCATCAGCCGCAAGGGCGGGGTCGGCAAGACCACCACCACCCTGATGCTCGGCCATACCTTCGCCTCGCTGCGCGGGGACCGGGTGGTGGCCCTCGACGGCAACCCCGACGCCGGGTCGCTCGGCTACCGGGTGCGCCGGGAGACCGCCGCCACCGTCACCAACCTGCTGGCCGACGAGCAGGAGATCATCCGCTACGCCGACATCCGCTCCTATACCAACCAGGCCCCGACCCGCCTGGAGGTGGTCGCCTCCGACGACGACCCACGCATCACCACCGCGCTGGGCGAGGAGGACTACCGGCGGGCCATCGCCCTGCTGGAGCGGCACTACAACCTGATCCTGCTCGACACCGGGACCGGTGTCCTGGAATCGGCGACCAAGGGAATCCTGCAGTTGGCCGACCAGATCGTGGTGGTGATGTCGCCGAGCCTGGACTCGGCCAGGGCGGCCAGCTCGACGCTGGACTGGTTGAACGAGAACGGCCATGCCGAGCTGGTCCGCAACGCCATTGCGGTCATCAATGCGGTGCGGGAGGAGGGCCTGGTCGAGGTGGGCAAGATCGAGGAACATTTCGCAGGACGCTGCCGGGCCGTGGTCCAGGTGCCGTGGGACCCGCACCTGAGTGCCGGCGCCGAGACCCAGGTCGACCGTTTGCGTCCCGTTACCAGACGCGCGTACTTGGAGGTAGCCGCCGCCGTGGCCGATGGATTCACGGCATGACCATCGGAGGGAACCACCGATGTTGCGCCTGATCGCCCAGGAAGTGAATTTCACCCCAGATTTCAACGCCATCCCCGGAGCCGGCCCCGTCCAGACGCTGATCAACGGCATCGGCGCGTTCGCGCTGCTGATCGCCCTGGTGGGCATCATCATCGGCGGTGCCATGTGGGGGATCGGCTCGCTGTCGTCCAACTACCACCAGGCCGCCGTCGGCAAGCGGGCCACCCTGTACTCGGTGGTCGGCGCCATCATCGTCGGCGCGGCCGCCGCACTGGTCAACTGGGCATTCTCGCTCGGACAGACGGCCTAGGGACGACATGGACCGCTCCCCGACGCTGGGGGTCCGGCGGGTGCGCCGGACCTCCTTGGCATTGCCGAGGGGGTGAAGGCCATGGCGGTTGGTGATCATGGGCGGGCGCGGGTGATGTGGCGGCCACCCGAGCAGCGGCGGTTCGGGACCGGCGGCATGCCGGGGATGCTGAGCATGCTGCTGCTCGCCTTGGTGCTGTTCCTCGGCGGCATCGCCATCGGGCGGGCCACCACCATCCGGGGCCAGGCCGCTGTCGCGGCTCCGCCGGTGACCACGGCCGCCTCAGCCTCCACCGCCGCCCCGACGGCGTCGACCGTCGCCGCCGCCCCCGGGACGGCCGTGGCCGACCCGCAGGCCCGCGGGGCGGCGACCAGCCGGGTCGGGCCCCGCCGGGTCGTGCACGGCGTCGGGGTCGGCTACGCCCGCACCCAGCAGGGCGCGGTCGCGGCGGCGGCCAACTTCACCAGGGTGCTGTCCAGCTCGCTGATCCTGGACGACGGCAAGCGCCGGCTGGCCATCGCCACCCTGGCCGCCCCCGAGGCCAGGACCCGGCTGCAGAGGACCTTCGACCAGGCGGTGGACTCGCTTCGCAAGGGCCTGGGGGTGACCGGCGCCGACGACGGCACCCAGGTGCTGCTGCGGGCGACGCCGGTGGGCTGGCGGGTCGAGGAGTACGGTGGTGGCACCGCCAGGGTCGCCATCTGGGCGACCAGCGTGAGCGGGTCGCTGGGCGGGGCCCAGGGGCCGGTGCCGATCCGCGAGGGCTGGGGCACGACCACCGTCGACCTGCGCTGGGTCAAGGACGATTGGAAGCAGCTCGATACTACCACCGCCGAGGGGCCGGTCCCGATCGCCGACGTCGCACCGCCGACCGCCGCCGCCGAGCTGGTCACCAAGGCCAGCGAGTTCAAGGAGTTCACCTATGCACCAGGATCGTAAGCGCGCCTGGGCCCGCGCGGTCCCAGAGCGCCGCCCGACCATGCCCGGCGCGCATGGTCCTGGTTCCGGGTTGATTCGCCGTGCCGGCCTGCGACGCCGCTGGCCGACCGCCGCGCTGCTCCTGCTCGCGCTGGCCGCCCTGCTGGTGGTCGTGGCCCCGGCCGCGGTCGCCCAGACCCAGGCCGACCCGGGCCAGGAGCGATGCGACTCCATCCCCAACCCGGCGGCGCGCGCTGTCTGCCAGGCCGGGACCAACCCCGGCAAGGCGGTCACCAGCGCGGTCACGGGCGCGGCCCAGAACGTGGTCGAGACCGCCGGCGACAGCGCGCTGCGCAGCTTCACCTCCGCGGTGGCCGCCGCCGGCAAGTTCTTCCTGGAGAAGGTCGGCGGGCTGATCCAGGGCACCACCAGCCCCGACGTGGTCAACGCGGACTGGTTCGCCTCCCAGTACCGGGTGATGATGGCCCTCGCCGTCCTCATCGCCCTGCCCATCCTGTTGGTCTCGGTCGCCCAGTCGATCGTGCGCGCCGACGGCATGCAGGCCATCCGCTCGGCCTTCGTGTTCCTGCCGCTGGCGGCGATCCTGTCGGCCGTCGGCCCGGCCATGGCCCAGCTCCTGATCAACATCAGCGACTGGATGAGCGCGGCGCTGGGCGGCAACGCCGCCGGCGACGCCCAGAAGTTCATGAGCGACGCCGGCAACGCCCTGGCCGGGCTCGGCGCCGGGACCCTCAACCCGGCCGCCCCGGTGTTCGGGGTGCTGCTGGGGGCGCTGATCGTCACCCTGGGTGCGCTGTCGATCTGGCTGGAGCTGCTGCTGCGGGCGGCCGCCATCTACATCTCGGTGCTGTTCCTGCCCCTTGCCCTCTCCGCCATGATCTGGCCGGCGGGCTGGCGCTGGTGCCGGCGGCTGATCGAGTTCCTGATCGCCATCATCTTCGCCAAGGTGTTCATCGTCGCCATCATCAACCTGGCCGCGGCCGGGCTGGCCAGGGGCGGGCTGGGCGACAAGTTCGAGGGCGTGCTGGCCGGCGGCGCCCTGCTGCTGATGGCCGCCTTCACCCCGATCGCCCTGCTCAAGCTGATCCCGCTGGCCGAGGCGGCGGTGGTCACCGCCGGCCACCAGCGCGCCGCCCTGCGCCAGGCCACGCACGGGGCGACCGCAATGACCACCAGCTCCTCGGTGGTCTCCGGGATGATCCAGACCCGGTTCCGCAGCAGCCCGGCCGCCGCCGCCGCGCCGGCCGCCAGCTGGGCGGCGCCGGCCGCTGCCGCCGCCACCGCCGCCGCTGCCGGCGCCCGCAACCGCGCCACCTCCAGCTTCGCGGCGATGAGCTCGCTCGGCGAGTCCGGCGGCGACTCCGCGGCGACGCCGACCATCCGCTCCTCCGCCCCGCGGCCCGCGCCGGCCAACGCCGGCGGCAACGGCGGC
>DASYSE010000022.1:0-40687 GCA_036003705.1 Actinomycetes bacterium
GTCCAGGGTGACCGCGCTGGTGCCGCCGACCAGGCCGTCGGCCCCCGGGATCGCGTGGACGGTGGCGCGCAGCCGGTCCACGGTGTCGTAGGAGGCCTGGCTGTCCGCGCTGGTGGTCAGCGTCCCCTCCAGGTAGGCGTAACCGTCCTTGGGCGGCGAGCTCTTGACGGCCGTCACCCCGGGGGTGCCGGACATCGCGGACTGCAGCTGCCCCGCGGCCTCGGCCTTGCCGATGACCTGGACCGGGTTGCCCTCGCCGGCCGGGAAGTGGCGCGCCAGGGCCTCCTCGCCGGTCACCGCCTCCGGCTTGGTGCGGAAGCCGTCCTTGCTCTGCAGGCCGTTGGCCTTCAAGCCGGTCGCACCCAGCGCCAGCGATCCGAGCACCACCGCGGTGACCACCCAGACCAGCCGCGGCCGCGGCGCCATCCGCCGCCCGATCCGCGCCCACAGGCCACGCTCGGTCGGCTCGGCGGAACCAAGCGCCGGCCGCCGCGGCCAGAACACCCACCGTCCGAAGGTCACCAGCAGCGCCGGCAGCAGCGTCAGCATCGCGCACAGCCCGACCGCGATCCCGATCGCCATCACCGGGCCGAGGCTCTTGGTCGAGCTCAGCTCGGCCACCAGCAGGCTCAGCAAGCTCAGGACGACCGTGGCGCCGCTGGCGATGATCGCCGGTGCGGCCCGGCCCAGGGCCACCGCCATGGCCTCGTGGCGGTCTTGGTGGCGGCGCAGCTCCTCGCGGTAGCGGGCGGTCAGCAGCAGGGCGTAGTCGGTGCCGGCGCCAAACACCAGCACGGTCAGGATGAACGCGCTTTGGGCGTTGACGGTCAGCCCGGCGTGGCGGGCGAGCAGGTAGATGACCGCCTGCGCGGCGGTCAGGGCGACGAACACGGTGGTCAGCGGCAGGATCCACAGCGTGGGGCTGCGGTAGGTCAGCAGCAGGATGACGATGACGATCGCCGCGGTGATGTACAGCAGGGTGGAGTCGAACCCGGAGAACACGTCGCTGAAGTCGGCGAAGTAGCCGGCCGGCCCGGTCACATACACCCCGAGCCCACCCGCGTCGGCCCGCGCGATCGACCGCATCTCCTCGATCCTCGGGGCCAGCTCCTCCCAACCGTTGCCCTCTTCCTCGACCTTGATCGGCACGACCACCTGCAACGCCTGGCCGTCCCTGGCCGGGATCGGGCCCAGGACCTTGCCGCTGACGTCCTGGACGCCGGCGAAGCGCTTCACGTCGGCGGCGACCTTGGCCTGGTCGGCCGCGGTGACGGCGCCGCCGGAACGTTCATAGACCACCAGGGCCGGGAAGACGTCGCTGGGCGTGAACCGTTCGGCCAGGTCGACGACCTGGGTGGACTCGGCGTTGTTCGGCAACCAGGCCGACGAGTCGTTCTGCTGGGCGCTGTTGAGCTTGGCCGACAGCGGTCCCGCGACCGCGAACACCACGATCCAGAAGCCCAGGACCACCCACTTGCTCCAGCGTCCGCACGGCAAGCCCGCGATCCTTCGCACTCCGCCCATCACCCCTCCACCGACGATCCCCGTGACGACCTGGCCGGCCTGCCGGCCGGTCACGATATATCGCGCCGCCGTCAGCCGGTCAAGCCAAATCTGCGTGAATTGATGATAGCGGCGGGGACCGACAGGCCGGTGATCCGGTAGCGGAAGAGCTCCCCGGGCGCAGCACCCGGTCCTCTGGCTCCCGCGGCGGCGGTGCCATCATTCGGCGAGCATGCCACCGCCGGCTGGGGTCAGCGCAGGGCCGAACGGCCCCTGCGCAGCAGGACCAGGCCGACCGCGGCGGCGACCACGGCAAGGGCGACGGCCGGCCACGGCCACAACCGGGTCGGGCCGGCCGGTGGCGTGGCCGGGCCGGGGTCAGGGTCGGCCGCCGGGGCCAGGAGCCCGGCGGCGACCGGAGACGGGCGGTGGCGGCCGCTGGCGTCGACGGCCAGGTCGTGGCTGAGCTGGCCGGCGGTGGTATCGACGCGCAGGTAGCTGAGCCACATGTCCGACGCCGGCAGCCAGGCCATGCCCTTGTCGGCGCGCAGGTCGGCCAGGAGCTGGACCGAGGCCGGGCCGCTGCGCTCGAGGGCGACCCCAGGGGCGCCGCCGGCGACCGGGCCGGGCAGCAGGGCCGGGCGGCGGTCGGTGAGCAGATACAGGTCGGCCTGGATGGGGTCGGACGGCTGGTGGCCGAGGCCGAGGATGCGCAGCGGCACCCAGGGGTTGGCGGTCGGGATGGTCAGGTGGATCGGGGTGCCGTCGCCGAGGCGCTGGCCGCGGGCGCCGGCCCGGCGGGCGTCGAAGCTGGCCGCTATGAAGATCGGGCTGCGGGCGGCGTAGAAGTCGAGCATCTCGGGGGCGTCGACCGACAGCCCGAAGCCATGCTCGCGGGCCCAGTCGCCGACCGCACGGCCGCCGCCGCGCAGCACGGTGATGTCCAGGGCGTCGACCCGGGTGCTCAGCAACACCTCGGCCGAGCCGCGGCCGGCGGCGGCGAAGGCATCGGCGGCCTGCAGGGCCGGAGGCTGCGGCTGGGTCTCCTGGATCAGCCGTTGCAGGGTCCACTCGCCCCCCTTGCGGACGTCGCTGGGGATGCCGGGCAGGGGCACGATCGAGCCGAACCTGGCTCCGCCGCCGGCGTAGGTGAACGAGGTCAGGTAGTGCTCGACCCCGTCGTGGTAGCCGGCCAGGGTGGTGGTGCGGGCCAGCTGCACCGTGCCTCCCGGCCCCACCAGCCCGCCGCAGGCCAGGGCCGGCTGGGCCCCGAGCAGGACGACCACCAGCCAAGCGACCAGCCCCACGACACCTCGTCGTGCCATCTTCCACCCCCGCGTCGGTCCGGTTCGGATGTCGCCTTGGACGGGTCGGGCCGCCAACCGGTTCCCCGACCGCGCCGATGTCGGAGGGATTCGCCGAGGGATCCTCGCGATGGTATAAACGCGCCCGACAGCTGCCAATCCGGATGTTCACCGTGGATGGCGTGGACAGGCCGGAATGTGGGGGGTGCGGAATGCGGACGAACGGGCGCCAGGCCGGCAGGCGGCGCTGGCGGAGGAGATCGGCCGGCCACCGGGGGACGACGGCGCTCGTCGAGGAGGCGGCGGCACCGGCCTGCGTGCTCGACCAGCAGGGCCGGATCGTCACCGCCAATCACGCGCTGGAGGTGATGCTCGGGGTGGGCGCGGCCGGTGGGCTGCGCGGCCGTACGATCCACTCCCTTGCCTACCCGCCGGATGAGGAGCTGGCCCGGGCGGCCGTGCAGGCGGTCCTGGTCGACGGGCTGGAGCGCCGCCAGGTCGACGCCCGCTGGGTGCGCATCTACTCCCGCGAGCTGGTCTGGGGAACCTGGGACCTGTCGCTGGTCCGCGACCGCCGTGGCCGTCCCGAGCTGGCCATCGCCATGGTCCGCGACCTCACCCAGATGAAGCGTTCCGAGCACGAGCGCCGCTTCTTCGAGTTCATGTTCAAGCTGATCGGCGAGGCCAACTCCAGCCACCAGGTGCTGACCGCCGCCGTCCAGACCATCTGCCATTTCACCCGCTGCGCCATGGGGCAGGTGTGGCTGCCCGCCGGCGGGGTCCTGGTCTGCAGCCCGTCCTGGTATCACAGCGGCTACGGGTTCGAGAAGCTGCACGCCGCCAGCGAGCAGGTCAACTATGCGGTCGGCGACGGCCTGCCCGGGCTGGCCTGGGCCAAGGCCCAACCGCAGCTGCTGGCCGACATCCGCGACTCGGGTCGGTTCGACCGGGCCATCGCGGCCCAGCGGGCCGGCGTGCGGGAGGCGATGGCGGTTCCGGTGACCGGCGCCAATGGGGTGGTGGCGGTGCTGGAGCTGTTCGTCACCCACGAGCGGGCCGGCGAGCCGGGCCGGCTCGAGCGGATCGCCAAGGTCGCCGGGGAGCTCGGCCCCCTGGTCGAGCGGCGCCGGGCCGAGGAGGCCCTGCAGGCGTCCCAGGAGCGGTTCCAGGCCGTGACCCAGGCCGCGGTGGACGCGATCGTGTCCGCCGACAGCTCGGGGCGGCTGCTGACCTGGAACAGCGGCGCCGAGCGGATGTTCGGCTGGGCGGCCGGGGAGGTGGTCGGCAAGCCGTTGACGGTGATCATCCCCGAACGGTTCCGGCAGCTGCACGAGGAGGGCATCGCCCGGGTCAGGCGAACCGGCAAGTCGAAGCTGGCCGGGACCGTGGTCGAGCTGGCCGGGCTGCGCCGGGACGGCGGCGAGTTCCCGATCGAGCTGTCGATCGGGTCCTGGACCGGGCCGGACGGGCTGGCGTTCTCGGGGGTGCTGCGCGACATCACCGACCGTAGGCGGGCCGAGGCCGCCATCGCGGCGGCCAACCGGGAGCTGGAGCGGGCCAACGCCGAGCTGGAGACCCTGGTCTACAGCGCCTCCCATGACCTGAAGAGCCCGATGGTGTCGCTGCTCGGCTACCTGGAGTACCTCAAGCTGGACTACGGCGAGGTCCTGGGCCAGGAGGGCAACCGCTACCTGGACCGGATCTCGGACAGCACCATGTACATGCAGCAGCTGATCCACGACCTGATCGACCTGTCCAGGGTCGGCCGGACCGGCGTGGAGCCGGTCGACGTCGATCTGAGCAAGCTGGTCAGGGTCATCGCCGAGGATGCGGGGGCAGCCCACCCCGGGATCGAGTTCCGGGTCGGGCGGCTGCCGGTCGTCACCGGGGACCCGGTCGGGTTCCGGCAGCTGTTCACCAACCTGCTCGAGAACGCCGTCCGTCACGGTGGCCGCCCCGACCTGGTGGTGGTCGTTGACGGGCGCGACCGCCCGGACGGGTCGCTGGAGCTGTCGGTCCGCGACAACGGCAAGGGCATCCCGGCCGAGCACCGGGAACGCGTCTTCGGGGTGTTCGAGCGGCTGGATGGGCCCTCGAGCAGCGGCGGGACCGGGATGGGCCTTGCCATCTGCCGCAAGATCATCGAGCTGCTCGGCGGCAGCATCGGCATCCACGGCGACAACGGATCCGACGTGCGGATCACGCTGCCGGCCGCCGTTCCCGCCCGCTGGCCGTCGCGGGAGATGGCCGCGGGGGCGCGCCAGTGAGGACCCTCAAGGTGCTGCTGGTCGAGGACGACGAGGACCACATCTTCCTAGTACGGCGGGCCCTTCGTGACCTGCACGACGCCACCGTCACCGTCGAGGTCGCCGGCGACGGCGAGCAGGCGCTGGAACGGCTGGCCAGGGCCCGCTACGACCAGGGCGGCCCGCCCCAGCTGGTGCTGCTGGACCTCAAGATGCCGAGGGTCGACGGTCTGGAGGTGCTGCGCCGCATCCGGTCCGAGGAGACCGTCCACGGGGTGCCGGTGGTGGTGCTGACCTCCTCGGAGCGGCAGGAGGACCGCGAGCAGGCGCTGCGGCTGGGCGCGACCTGGTTCGTGTGCAAGCCGATCGACGGCGCCCGCTTCCGTTCCGAGATCCAGCAGCTCGGCGACCGCTGGGCCAGGGCACCTGCCTGAGTTCCGTTTGGCAGGTTCCGCTCCTGTAGGGTCCGCCCAATCGGTGACGCGGCGGTGGGAGGTCAGGGATGGGACGGGCGGGGCGGGTCGCGGTGCTCGCGATGGTGGTCCTGGCGGCGGTGCAGGCCGGTGGATGGGCGGCCACCGCTCCGGCCGAGGCCACGGCGACCGGGGTGGCCGCCGCCGCCGTGGCGGCGGCCCCGGCCGACTTCAACGGCGACGGCATCGACGACCTGGTCGTCGGCGTGCCCGGCGAGGACATCGGCGCAACCGCCGACGCCGGCGTGGTCGACGTGCTCTACGGCTCGGAGTCCGGCCTTTCCGACGGCACCAGCCAGCAGCTCACCCAGGCCCTGCCCGAGGCCGGCGACGGGTTCGGCTCGGCGGTGGCCACCGGCGACTTCAACGGGGACATCTTCACCGACCTGGCGGTGGGCGCCCCTGGCGAGAACATCGGGGCGACAGCGGACGCCGGCGTGGTCGAGGTGTTCTACGGCGGCGGGGGCGGCCTGCCGAGCGTCGGCGACCAGCTGCTGCGGCAGGGCGCGGCCGGCATGGCCGGCGCGGCCGAGGCCGGCGACCGGTTCGGGGCCGCCCTGGCCGTCGGCCTGCTCGACACCGGCGACGAGGCCGACCTGGCCGTGGGCGCCCCTGGCGAGAACGTCGGCGCCACCGCCGACGCCGGGGCGGTCACGGTGGTCGACGGCGCCGCCGGTGGGCTGCTGGGCAGCCCCGATCTCCAGGTCCTCGAGTCGGCACCCGAGACCGGGGACGGCTTCGGGGCGGCGGTGGAGATCGGCGACCTGAGCGGCGGCGGCGGCGCCGGTCCCGACGACCTGGCGGTGGGCGCCCCTGGCGAGAACGTCGGCGCCACCGCCGACGCCGGGGCGGTCACCATCATCGAGGCATCCGAGGCCGGCACCGGCCTGCCCGCCGGTGCCGGGCAGGAGCGCTTCTTCCAGGGCGGCAGCCAGGTGCCGGGCGTCTCGGAGGCCGGCGACCGGTTCGGGGCCGCGCTGTCCTCCGGGAACTTCGGGTCGGGCGGGATCGACCTGGCCGTCGGCGCCCCCGGCGAGGACGTCGGCTCGGCGGCCGACGCCGGCGCGGTCGTGGTCCTGATCGCACCCGGCTTCCACCAGCTGCTGACCCAGGGCGGCCCGACCGAGGTCGGGTCGGTGCCCGGCGCCACCGAGTCGGGCGACCACTTCGGGGCCGCCCTGGCCTCCGCCGACTTCGACGGCAACAACGCCGACAACCTGGTCATCGGGACCCCGGGCGAGAACCTGGGCACGGTCGGCGATGCCGGCGCGGTGATCAGCCTCTGCGGGTCCGAGGGCCTGCTGTTCGGCTGCCCGGACGGCGTGCTGACCCAGGGCAACCCTGAGACCGGCGACGCCGCCGGGGCGTCGCTGACCGCGGGCAACTTCGACGGCAACGAGCTGGTCGACCTGGCCGTTGGGGCACCCGGGGAGACGGTCGGCGGGGCGGCCGCGGCCGGCGCCGTCGACCACCGGTCGGGGTCGGCCGACGGGCTCCCGGCCGCGCCGGACTCCCTGTTCTTCCAGGGCCTCGGCGCTCCCGGGAGCGCCGAGGCCGCCGACCTGTTCGCCGGGTCGCTGAGCAGCTGACAGCGGCAGCGGGTGGCGGGCGAAGAAGCCGGCCAGTCCCGCGGCCAGCCCAGCCGGGTTCTGCAGGTGCAGCAGGTGGGTCGCGCCGGGGAGCACGAACGGCTCGACGCGCAGCAGCCGGGATCGAGCACCGGATGGTGGCGTCTCAGGCCGAGCGGGCCGCCCGCAGGATCGCCGCCGCCGACCGGTCGACGTCCTGGTCGGTGGTCGACCAGTTCGAGACCGAGATGCGCATCGCCGCCATGCCGTGCCAGGTGGTGCCGCCCAGCCACAGGGTGCCGTCGGCCTGGACCCGGCGGATGACCTCGCGGGTGCGGCCGTCGTGGTCGCCGCCAGGGTCGGGGAAGCGGACCAGCACCTGATTGAGGACGACCTCGTTGAGGACCTCGACGCCGTCGGCCGACCCCAGGGCGTCGGCGAAGCGGCGGGCCTGTTGGCAGTTGCCCTCGACCAGCTCGGCGACGCCGGAGCGGCCGAGCGAGCGCAGGGCGGCCCAGACCGGGAACCCTCTGGCCCGCCTCGAGGCCTCCGCGGTGAAGGTGTCGGGGTCGCGTTCCAGCGCCTGCCCGGGGATGAGGTAGCTGGCCACCTTGGCGAAGGCGGCCCGGTGGGCGTCGGGGTGGGCGACGAACGCGAGGCCGCAGTCGTAGGGGACGTTGAGCCATTTGTGGGCGTCGGTGGCCACCGAGTCGGCCAGCTCCACCCCGGCGACCAGGTGGCGCAGGGCGGGGCTGGCCGCCGCCCACAGACCGAAGGCGCCGTCGACGTGGACCCAGGCGCCGTGCTCCCGGGCGGCGGCGCAGATCGCGGCCAGCGGGTCGATGGCGCCGGTGTTGACGTTGCCCGCCTGGGCGCAGACGATCGTCGGCCCCTGACAGGCGGCCAGCGCCTCGGGCAGGGCGTCGGCGCGCATGCGGCCCTGGTCGTCGGTGGGCACGATCCGCAGCCGGCCGCTGCCGAGGCCCAGGTAGCGGAGGGCGATGTCGATGGTGACATGCCGTTCGGCCCCGACCACCAGCTCGACCCGTGGCGCGCCGATCAGGCCGTCGCGCTCCACGTCCCAGCCGGCGCCGGCCAGCACGTGGTTGCGGGCCGCGGCCAGGCCGGTGAAGTTGGCCATCAGGCCGCCGGTGACGAAGCCGGTGGTGGCGGTGGCCGGCAGGCCGAGCAGCTCGATGAGCCAGCCGGCGGCCACGTCCTCGACCGTGGCCGCGGCCGGCCCGAGCACGAACAGGCCGGCGTTCTGGTCCCAGGCGGCGCTCAGCCAGTCGGCGGCCAGGGCGGCGGGCAGGCTCCCGCCGACCACGAACCCGAAGTAGCGTGGCCCGGCCGAGGCGACCAGCCCGTCGTCGGCCAGCTTGGCCAGCTGGGCGATGACCTCGGCGGGGTCGCTGGGGCCGTCGGGCAGCGGCCCGCCCAGCCGGGTCCGCAGCTCGGCCGCGCCGGCACCGGCCGGCACCGGCCGTTCCTGCAGGCCGCGCAGGAACTGGGCCGCGTGCGCGGCCGCCGCCTCGAGTGCCTGCTCCGTCATCGCCGTTGTCTCCTCGGTCACCGGGTCTGGTCCGTCAAGCACAGCTCGACCGCACGTCGTGGGCGTCGCCCAGCGTCTCCCCGCGGAGCGCGAACACCACGCTGCCGTTCCCGGGAATGGTCGGGCTCAGCGTCACCTCCGAGGTCCGCAGCCGCCCGTTCGGTCCCAGCCCGGTGATGCGGCATCGGGCCCTGCCCTGGCGGTCGCCCTCGTTGAACACTCGCAGCTCGACCTCGACGGCCGAGCCGTCGGCGGCCACCGCCTGGCTGACCACCTCGGTCCGGAACGGGCCGACGCTGCGGAAGGCGAACCAGGCAACGAACGCCATCAGCGCCACCGCCGCAACGATCCCGACCAGCACGGTGGCGTGGCCCTGGATGGGGCTCGGGGTCGGCAGCCCTGCCGGGTTGTAGCGCAGCGAGTGGGCTGGGCCGTCGACCGGCTGCTCGCATCGTTGGCAGACCTTGCCGCCGGCCTGCACCGGCGTCTGGCAGCGGGGGCAGACGCGCACGTTCACTCCGGCTGACGGTAGCACCCGATATGCTGCCCCGCATGGCCGAGCTACCGGGGCGTGAGAAGCGCCATCAGGGCCAGGGCAAGGGTGCGGTGCGGGTGGGGACCGCGTCCTGGACCGACCCGACTCTGCTCAAGTCCGGCTGGTATCCCAAGGGCGCCAACGACGCCGAGGCCCGCCTGCGCTTCTACGCCACCCAGTTCCCGATCGTCGAGGTCGACGCCACCTACTACTACCTGCCCCGCGAGGAGCAGGCCGGCCTCTGGGTGGACCGGACCCCGCCCGACTTCGTCTTCAACATCAAGGCGTTCAGCCTGCTCACCGGCCACCCAACGCTCCGCAAGGCCCTGCCCGAGGACCTGCTGGGCGAGCTTGCCCCCGAGCACCGCGACAAGCAGCGCCTCTACGCCTCCCACCTGTCGGCCGACGGCCAGGCCGAGGTCTGGCGCCGCTTCCGCGACGCCCTGCTTCCCCTCGACTCCGCGGGCAAGCTCGGCGCCGTCCTGCTCCAGTATCCGGAGTGGTTCACCCCTCGCAGATCCAGCCGCGAGGAGCTGCGCGCGGTCCGCGACCGCCTCCCCGGCTACCAGGTCTGCGTCGAGTTCCGCAACGCCACCTGGCTGGCCACCGACCCCGACCGGGAACGCACCCTCGACCTGCTCGGTGACCTCAACCTCCCCTTGGTCTGCGTCGACATGCCCCAGGGGTTCCGCTCCTCGATCCCCCCCATCGCCGAGGCCCCCTCCCCCGACCTCTCGGTGGTCCGCTTCCACGGCCGCGACCCCACAGCCTGGGAGAAGAAGACCGTCTCCGAACGCTTCCGCTACCTCTACACGGAGAAGGAGCTCGCCGAGTGGGTCCCCAAGGTCGACCACCTCGCCGAATCCGCCCGCGAGGTCCACGTCCTCATGAACAACTGCTATCGGGACCAGGCGGTGACCAACGCCAGGCAGCTCGCGGACCTGCTGAGCAGCGCAGATGCCTCGGTGGTATCGCCGACCGGTTGAAACGTAGCGCTCCATGTGCCGAGAAGCATCGGGGCGCCGACGCCGGCATCAGCGACCTACACCCACATGTGTTCCGTCACACCTGGGCGCATGCGTTCCGGGCGGCCGGGGGTAACGAGGGCGATCTGATGCTGCTGGGCGGCTGGCGCAGCCGGGCCATGCTTGACCGGTACGGCAAGGCGGCCGCCGCCGACCGGGCTGCCGACGCGTACCGCCGCCTGTCGCTGGGCGACCGAATCTAGTGTGCAATTGGAGCGACGGCGATGAGTCCTGCGTCTGCTTCAGTCCCCTGGTAGAGCAAACGGTGGCCTCGGCGGTCGGCGGCCAGCGTGCAAGGCAACGACACGTTCTTGGACTCGCGCCTTGTAGTCCGCACAATCGCACAGCTCATGCACAACGCCACCGTGATAGACGACGTGCTCGAACACTTCCAGCGCCGCGAGGCGCACGGCCGTTGGTCGAGATGCTTCGGAACTTGTCGAGGCCGCGAAGACCTGCTCTGCGTAGTCCAACCATCCGCCATCCCGGGTAGCGCGCTCATAGCCGTAGCAGCGGCGCAACATCCCGCGGAACATGGCCCATTCCTCGAATGCGAGATCGACGTCGGTCTGTCGACCCCGGAGCTTCCGGATACGTGAGGCGATGGTTCGGACTATGAGTAGACCTCACTGAGCTGGCCGGTCGGACTCTGCGAGTCCGTCGATGAAGTCACGGTCGGTGCTGTCGATCCTCGGGAGCCTGATCGGCTTCCCTAGAGTCAACTGGTCGGAACCACCATCATCGAGGAATTCCTCCAAGCGGGTCCTCGCGGTCGCTAGGAAGTGGGCGTGAACCTGCACCTGACCGCCCACCGTTCTTGCCACCGATCGCGACAGTTCTACTATCACCGAACCCAGGTCGAGGCCGTCCCGCTCCACCTTGAACAGAAGTTCAAGGTGATCCCCGGTCGGGGGTAATTCCTCCACAGTGATGCTGAACGGTCCGTAGTCCAACGGCCCAACCGTGTTCTCCATGTGCTCCCCCCTGATGCCAACGTCGATAGGCCACCCACTCTGACGTTTGACCGACTTGGGAAGTTATCAGAGTCGTCAAGGCCAAAGTCAACTCCTACCACTATGCGTGGCAACCGGGGCAGGCTCAAAATGCCGCCGTAGGCGGCGCGGGCCGGAAGGTCCGCCAAGATCGCGGCCGCGCCGACGGTTCAATCGCGCGAAGCGCACCGCTCCCCCGAGGGGGCCATAAGCCGGCACGTGGCGCAGCTTGGTCAGCGCACCTGCTTTGGGAGCAGCCCCAAGAATGCGCGGTGCGAAGCGGCGTTTCCGCAGGATCGGCGCGACCGTTCCTCACCGAATCAGGTGGTGTCCTGGCGTGACTCGCGTCGCCGACTACAAGCGCCTGTGCGTTGTGCAATCACCGGGTCCCGCAGGTCGCAGTCGAAGGTCACGGCCGCACGATCCTGGATGTAGCCGTCCTGATCGGGCTAGACCGGCTCCTTGTTGGAGAAGCGCTCGCCGTTCCATTCGGTGCCGTTGGGGGTTGCCTGCTTTAGCCGGTAGAGATCCCTCGTGTTCTCGATCAGGAACCACAGCTCCAGCTGTCCCTTGGCGTCCAAGGCCAAGGTAGAGGTTTCCAGCTGCTCGCCGGGAACCGGGTTTTCCACAATGGATTGCCACTCGCTCCAGGAGGAACCCGTGTGGTCCTGCTCAAGCTTCCACAGAGACCCCGTGTCCTCTTCGACGCCGAACAGCACGAGCCGCCCGTCGGCGTGTGCTCCGACCGTGGCGAAACGGACCCGGGGGGGTTTTGGCAGCGGTCTCCAGGACCCCCAGCCGCTGCCATCAAAGAACTGCCAGCGGTGGAATAGCTCGCTGTCACCCGTGAACAAGTTCACGGTCCGTTGACGGGTCTGTGCCGCCACGACCCAAGAAGCCTCCTGGCCCTCCGGAGCTCCCAGCGATTCCCAGTCGGACCAGCCGCCCTCAGGACGCTGTGATCGGGTCCACACGACACCGTCGATCGCCACAAACAGTTCCAGGCGCCAGTCCTTGTTCCGCACCACCACCGGCCAGCCGTCAACCATGGGGTGGTCAGGGGGGTGTTTCAGCGAGGACCACGCTGACCACCCCGAGGACGGAGAGCGCTGCCAGATGTGCCACACCGCCAGATCGTCGCCGCGGGTGAACAGTTCCAGGCGCCCGTCGCCGTTGTATACGAGCGTCGGATAGCCCGCGACCACCGTCGTCTGCAGTTCAGGCGGCTTGCCGAGCGACCTCCAGTCTGACCAGCCGCCCTCTCGACGCTGCCAGCGGTGCCAGGCTGCCCCATCCAAGCCGTTGAGAACGATCTCTAGGCGACCATCGCTGTTCCGCGCCACGGCGGGCCCGTAGCCGCCGCTACCCCCGGGGGTTCGCCAAGCGAGTTCCAGTCCGTCCATTCGCCGCCAGGAGTCTCCTGCCAGCGATGCAGCACGGTATATGGGTCGTACCCGGCCTCGCTGGACTGCTTTGTCACCAGCTCCAGACGCCCGTCGTGGTTCTTGGCGAGAACGATGGGTCCCAGGCTACGCATGACGTCACCTCACCTCGTCGGCACCCCTACAGGCGGACCAAGCCTCTCACACCGACACAATGGGCGAAAGATCCTCGTACGGCATGAGTCCTCTCATCAGACTGCAAGTTCGGCAGCCTGCCTAGGGACCTGCAATGTCACCCTCAGTTGCAACCAGCCCAAGCTGAGATTGCCGCCGCAGGCGACGCCGGCCGAAGGCCAGCCAGGATCGCGGCCGTGCCGATGAATCAATCGCGCGAAGCGCACCGTGCGGTGCGGCCGCTCCACTCCCCCTCAGGGGGGTCGACGGCTCACGGCCTCGCCGGGTGGTCGGCAGGTTCTGGCCGCCGTACCGCCGTCCGTAACGCTGCTGAGACGGAGACCGGCCACAGTGGCACGTGACAGGGGACGCTGGGGTGGCGGTGCCGAGTGAGCTGCGTAGAGCGAGGGGCATGGCGGTGACCGGGGCGGCCCGGATGCCCAGGCGGCCGGGCGTGCTGGCGTGGGCGCTGTGGGTGCTGGTGGTGCTCGGCCTGGCCGCGGGGTTCTGGCTGGAGGTTCTGTTGAGGCGGGCCGGCCGGGCCGATCCCCTGGACACCGCGGTTGGCCCGACGGTGGCAGCGGTGAGCGCGGCCACGGTCGGGGCCGTGCTGGCCGGCCGCCGGCCCCGCCACCCGGTCGGCTGGCTGCTGCTGGCCTTGGCCCTATGCCTGGCCGCGAACGGGGTGGCCGGGGGGTACGCGCCGTACGGGCTGGAGGCCCGGCCCGGGGCGCTGCCGGCCGCCGCCTGGGTGGCCATGTACTACCCGGCCACCGCCCTGGCGGCGTTCGCCTGCCTCGGCCTGGTCCTGCTGCTGGTGCCCACCGGGTCGCCGCCGTCGCCCCGCTGGCGCTGGTGGGCGTGGCTCACGGTGGGGGCGCCGGCCGTCCTGCTGCTGGCCATGCCGCTGGCGCCCAGGCCGCCGGACTGGCGCTACCACGCGGTCGACAACCCGCTCGACCTGCGTCCCTTCGACGGGGCGCTGCTGCTGGCCAACCGGGCCGCGCTCGCCGTGACCGTCCTGGGCATCCTGGTCGGCGCCGGGTCGCTGGTGGTGCGGTTCCGCCGCGCCCGGGGCGTGGAGCGCCAGCAGCTTCGCTGGGTGGTGCTGGCCGCCGCCCTGACCGGGGTGGGGATGCTGGCCTCGGTGGTCCTGGTCGCGGCGGGCAACGAGGTCCTGGTCGGCTGGGTGGGCGGGGTCTGCGTGGCGTTCCTGCCCCTGGCGATCGGCGCGGCGGTCCTGCGCTACCGCCTGTTCGACCTGGACCGCATCATCAGCCGCACGCTGGCCTATGGCCTGCTCACCGTGCTGCTGGGCCTGGGGTATGCCGGGGTCGTCCTGGGGCTTGGCCGGCTGCTGCCGCAGGGCTCCACTCTGGTGGTCGCCGGCGCGACCCTGGCCGTCGCTGGGGTGTTCCAGCCGGCCCGCCGCCGCGTCCAGGCCGCGGTGGACCGGCGGTTCAACCGGCGCCGCCACGATGCCGCCCAGGCGATCGCGGCGTTCAGCACCCGGCTGCGGGAGGAGGTCGACCTGGAGGCGTTGACCGGCGAGCTGCTGGCGGTGGTCGAGCAGACGATGCAGCCGACGATGGCGTCGCTGTGGCTGCGGCCGCAACCGCCGTCAGGGGCGGCTGAGGCCGTCACGGCCCGGCAACGCACCTGAGGACCAACCAGCGTCAGCCAACGGCCCGCTACCGGCCCGTGGACCTGCGCGATCGGGGTGGCCGGCTGGGCGGCGCACTCTGCGATCACCAACGACCATCGGAGCGCCGCCAGGGGCCCGGCCCAACGGCCACGGTCACCAGGAGTCGCCACCGCCGCCGCCACCACCGCCGTCCGACGATCCGCCGCCAGAGAAGCCGCCGCCACCGCTGGAGTCGTGGCCGCCGCCCCAAGACCAGCCACCCCTCGAGAGGTCGTGGAGAGGACGGCGCCAGCCGGTATCGGTGGGTCGTGCGACCAGCAGCATTGCCGACGACCGCGCGAACTGGTCGATGAGCCCGACCAGCCAGCTCACCGGCTGCGGCTGGTCGCCCAGATACCAGGACGGGCGGAATCCAAGGCCGAGCTGGGGACGGGCCCGAACCCACCGCCTGGTCCGCCCGAACACGATCGCATACGGCAGCTCCCGCGACAGCACGCCCTCGACAGCCGTCGCACCGCGGATGTCGGCCCCAAGAGACTGCAGGTAGGTCCGGAAGCCGGCCACCCGGCGGGCCAGCTCAGTGCCGGTGGGAGTCCGCCTTGGCATCCGCCGGGCTCCCCACCACAGCAACAGACCGCCGAACACAATTGGGATGGGCACCAGCGCCAGTCGGGCGCGCCATATGGCCAGCCCCAGCAGGACCGCACCGACCACCGCCAGTGCGGCCCCGCGTCGAGCCCAGATCGCCTGGACCTGGTCGGGGCGGGCGGTGAACCATCCTCGCTGCACGGCCTCCTCGGAGAGCACCGACCGGATCCGCTCGAACCGGCTGTGGAACTGCTGGTGCAGTTCCGACAGCCTGTGCGAGGAACCCATCCCGAACAGCTCCTCCAGCAGCGCACGCTCGTAGCCAACCAGGTCCCCATGGGGCTGCAACTGAACGAGCTGCCAGTCGCGGGGTTGGTGTCCACGCCCGGGACGCTCCTCGATCCGCAGATAGCCACGGACAGCCAGGTCGACCAGGGTGGCGGTCACGGCCACCGGCGTCACCACCTTGTCCAGCAGCAGCCCGGCCTGAGCGGGCCGAAGCCCATCGGGCGGCGCAGCCTCCAACCGCAGCATGCCGCCGGCTCGCGATCGGCTCGCGGTCACCGCTGGCTGGGCGGCGGCGCCGCCGGCACCGGACCCGGCCACCACCCGCCGGTTCCGGCCGACCGCCACCAGCCAGCCGACAACCAGCAGCACGGCAGATGCTCCGGCCATGCCCATCGACGCCGGGGTCGCCGCAAACGCACGGGCCAAGCTCCAGCGCTCCTGCAGCATCGGATGCGGGGCCGGCACCACCCCGGTCGGGAATCCCACCCCAACGGCCAGCCCTTCGAACGGCCCCAGGTCGCCGACGGCAAAGGAGGCTGTCCGCCCGTCCACCAGGCTGGACCCACAGGGCCGCCCGGCCCCCGAGGGCCCGGCATGGCAGGCCACATGGGTGATGGCCGCCGGGGCGGTGACCGTCGCCGACGCCTCTCCGATGGGAACCTTCCACAGGCTGCCCACCACGTTCCAGTACAGCTCGTCGTGGTCGGCGAACCCGTCCAGCGCACCCTGGACCCGGTAGTCGATGGTGTAGTCGTGCCGGCCCGTCACCGTCTGGTTCGGATCCCCGATCCGGATGCGCAGCAGCGGCCCCTCCTCCCCGTCAGCGTCTTCCAGCGAGTACTGGTCGGGCGCGTCCGGCGAGCGGACCCCAACGACCCGCACCGGGTACAGGCGGTCGCGCCGGCTGTCGAAGCGGCGCCGTACTGGCAGGTCGCGCAGGATACCGTGCCGTTGTGCCGGGCCGAAGTCATAGCTGATCCGCTCGCTGACCAGCAGCTCCCCGCTGGGCTCGATGCGCAGCTGCACGCTGTAGGCACGGATCTGCTCATCGGCCCGAGCCCAGCCTGGGGCGGCCAGCAGCAACCCGGCGGCCAGGACGACCACCGCCGGCGCGCCTCCCAGCCAGCGCATCCCAGGCCACCTCCTCGACCGGCAAGCATCCACCCATCACCACAGCAGGACAAGACTCAGCCAGGTGGCCGCGCAGAACCGGCTGTCGCGCGGCCGGGGAGCGGCTACCACCATCCTTGGCGCTTGGCCCAGCGCAGCAGGATGGCCGAGATGGCCACCATGATTGCCAGCACCGTGACCAGATGGGGGAAGTCGGTGCGGTCGTTGACGATGATGTTCATCCCGTAGACCGACGACAGCGCGGTGATCGGCAGGGTGATGACCGCGATCAGCGCCAGTCGTTCGGCGGCGATCGTCACCTTGGTGTCGGTCCGTGCCTTGTAGAACTCGATCACCCCCTGGAGATACCGGATCTGGCCGTCGGCCACGCCGGTGACCCGGGCGAACTGGTCCTCGAGGTCGGCCACCAGCGGCTGTCCGTCGGTGGGGACGAAGCGGCCGAGCGCGGACATCCTCCCGTAGATCTGGTGGCCGAGCGCCGCCATGTTGGACACCGCCAGCAGCGCATGACGGGTGCGGAACAGCTCCTCGAGGAACTCCTCGGGGTCGCCCAGGTGCCCGGAGGTGACCCGCTGCTCCAGCGGCCACACGTCACGGGTGACGGTCTCCACGAACGCCTCCTGGCCTTGGGCCAGGGCGGACACGATCGCGTAGGACAGCTCGAACGGCGACCTGGGGCGCAGCCGTCCCGCCTCGATCCGCTGCAGCACCCCGCGGGTCTCGCGCAACGCGGCCTCCAGGGTGACCGCCGGGTTGAGCGGTCCGTGGACGGTGACCAGGTAGCGGGGGCCGATGAACTGGTCGAGCTCGATGTAGTGGACATGGCCGCCCTTGCCAAGCTCGGGAGCGTGCAGGACGACGAACACGTGGTCGCGATAGGCGCGCACCTTGGGCACGGCGTTGCGCTCGATAGAGGCCCGGATGGCCAGTGGGTGGAAGCCGAACACCTCCGACAGCATCTGGGCGGCCTCCTGGTCGCAGACGGGGATGTCCACCCAGACAAGCCCGTCGTCGCGGGCAAGCAGCGCCGCGAGCTCCTCCACCGGATGCTGCTCGATGCCTTCATCGGACATGAAGCGAACGTCCATCCGCCCGCCACCTCCCTGGATCAGGCTTCCCTGGCTGGTCTGCGCCTGTGCTACCACACCCGGCCGAACAACCCCGGGCCGAGCACGGACACGATTGTGGTGGGCCGACACCGGGGCGGCCAGCGTGCTCGGCCTTGGGTACGGCGGGTTGGGTCCTGGGCCTGGGTCAGTTCCTGGGGCAGGAGTCGAGCCTGGTCGTGGCCGGGGCGACCCTTGCGTTGGCCGCCGGCTTCCAGCCAGCCCGCCGCCGCCTCCAGCGAGTCCGCAGACCGACCCCGTCGGCGCCGAGCGACGCCCCGATCAGGCCGGCGGGCAACGGGTCGTCGAGGCGGCCACCTACGGTCTGGGGCCAGCTCCTGTCTCGTCTCAGTCGTCGGCAGGCGAGAGCCGCAGGAAGCGGAGGCCGGGCAGCGCTCGCAAGGCCGGCCGCAGCGGCGCCGCCACCAGCGACGCGGCGTCGCCTGCGCGGAGCAGGCGCGGGTGTGCCAGCTCGACCTGCCGCCCGCTTCGCCGGAGGGTGCAGCGGCCGGCGGCCAGCACGTTCCTCACCCAGTCACGGTCGGCACCGTAGGGCAGCGAGATGAGGTAGCCGTCGTTGAGCGGGAAGGCGACCACCGGGTTCTGGTACCGGCGGCCGGACTTCCGACCGCGATGCACCACGACGGCCACCGGGGAGAGCCGCCGCCCGGCGAAGGTCCCGATGATGCGGTTGGGGATCCCTCGGTTGAACCGGGCCAGTCGGTCGGTGAGCGTCATGGGATCATGGTAGGCGAGAGCCAGGCGGGTCGGGCCGGAACCGCAGCTCACGTCGCGCCGGCGGTGACCTCGGCGGTCTTGAGGGCGCCGTCGGCAACGTTCCACTTGGTGAGGACGCGGTCGTAGCTGCCGTCGTCGATGATGGCGCGCAGGGCCTCCTGGAGGACGGTCTGGAGCTCGGTGTCGTCCTTGCGGAGGCCGATGCCGTAGGGGCCGGGGTCGATCTGCTCGCCGACGACCTGGAAGTCGCGGCCCTGGCCGCTGACCTTGGCGTTGTAGGCGGCGACCGGGAAGTCGGCGAGGGCGGCGTCGGCGCGGCGGAACTTCACCTCCAGGACGACCTGGGTGCCGCTGTCCAGTGGGCGGGCCTTGATGGGTTGGGCGCCGCAGCGGGCCTGCTGGGCGTCGACCAGCTCCTCGTGGATCGTGCCGGCCTGCAGGGTGACGGTGGCGCCGCACAGGTCGTGCATGGTCGAGATGCGCTTGGGGTTGGCCTTGGCGACCAGGATCGAGGTGCCGGCCTTGAAGTACTCGAGGAAGGAGATCTGCTTGGCCCGCTCGGGGGTGGCCGTCATCGAGGAGATGATCAGGTCGAACCGCTTGGCCCGCAGCGACGGGATCAGCTCGTCGAAGGCGGTGTTGGCGAAGGTGAAGCGCACCCCGAGCTTGCGGCCGAGCTCGGCGGCCAGGTCCGGGTCGATGCCGCGGACCTGCGGCTCGGGCTCGCCGACGGGCCGGTCGAGCACGTCGGGGGCGAAGGCGTCGTAGAACTCCACCGGGGCGTAGGAGATGTCGGAGCCGACCCGGATCTCCCGCGCCGTGCGGATGCGCTGGGGCAGGCGGCGGCCCAGCCCCGTCAGGCCTTCGGCCACGGCCGGCTCACCGGTGGATCGGTCCTGGTCGGCGCCGCCCGAGCAGCCGGCGGCCAGGACGAGCGCGAACAGCAGCGCCAGCGCGCGCCAGGAGCCGCGTCGCCGTCTCATGCCAGCTATCCGCCCTTGCACCTTCCACCGTGTTATGACAGCTTCGCTCGTCGAAGACACGAAGCCTACTACGGTTCCCAACCGCTCCGTGTCGATCGGCCCGTCGTCCCCATGAAAGCTGGGTCGATGCTCGCCAACCTGACCCTCCGTCCCAAAATCGCGCTGATCCTCCTGCTGCCTGTGGCGGCGCTGCTGCTGCTGGCCGGGCTCCGGATCAGCTCAAGCATCTCGACCAGCCGCCAGGCCGCCCAGGTCCGCGGGCAGACCGAGTTCGCCTTGCGCGGGACCGCGCTCGCCCACCAGCTGCAGCGGGAACGCGGCCTGACGCTGCGCAGCCTGCTCGGCGAGCAGCCGGCGGGGGGGCTGGGCGAGCAGCGGACCGCTACCGGCCTCGCCCTGGCCGCCTACCGCGACAGCGCCGAGGAGCTGGACGTCGACGCCCTGCTGCCGGTCACCGCCGACAGGCTGGCCTCGGCCTCCAACCGCCTGAACGGGCTGAGCGGCCTGCGCCGGGACGTGTCCCGGCGCACGGTGGCGCCGGCGGCGGCCCTCGACGCCTACAACACCATGGTCGCCGACCTGCTCAACACCAACCGCGGTCTGGCCTCCGGGATCGCCGACCCGCAGCTGGCCCAGCGGGTCGGGGCGTTCGTGGCCGTTTCGCGGATCAAGGAGCTGGCCGCGCTGGAGCGGGAGCTGGTCACCGAGGTGCTGGCCCGGGGCCGGTTCGCCTCCGGGCAGTACCGGCGGTTCACCTCGACCCTGGCCACCCGCGCGGTGCTGCTCTCGGAGTTCCGGTCGGCTGCCGACGGCGCCCAGCGGGCCCTGTTCGTCGACACCCTGGTCGGCCCCGAGGTCCAGCGGGCCAGGGAGCTGCAGGCGACCGCGGTCGCCGGCGAGGGCGCGGCCCAGCTCGACCTCGACCCGGCCGAGTGGTGGACGGTCAACACGGCCGAGATCGACCTGCTGCGCCGGGTCGAGGAGGGCCTTGGCGCGGCCGCGGTCGACGCCAGCCGTGCCGACGAGACGGCCGCCCGGTCGAGAGCCGTCATCGACGCCGCCGGCATCCTGCTGGTCCTTGCCCTTGCCCTCGGCCTGTCGCTGGTGGTGGTCCGCTCCCTGCTGCGGCCGCTGGGCCTGCTCAGGACATCCGCCGAGGAGGTCGCCAACTCCCAGCTGCCCGGCGTGGTCGAGCGCCTCCACCGGGCCGAGCCGGTCGACCTCACCGCCGAGACCCGGCCGATCGGGATCCCCGACCACGACGAGATCGGCCAGGTGGCCAAGGCCTTCGACGCCGTCCACAGCACCGCCGTCCGGGTCGCCGCCGAGCAGGCGGCGCTGCGCCGCAGCGTCGCCGACATGTTCCTCAGCCTCGGCCGGCGCCTGCAGGCGCTGGTCCACCGGCAGCTGGAGCTGCTGGACGAGCTGGAGCGCACCGAGGCCGACCCGCAGCAGCTGCGCAGCCTGTTCCGCCTCGACCACCTGGCCACCCGGATGCGCCGCAACGCCGAGAACCTGCTGGTCCTGTCCGGCGCCGAGCCGGTCCGCCGCTGGAGCGACCCGGTCCCCCTGCCGCGGGTGATCCGTGCGGCCAGCGCCGAGATCGAGGACTACAACCGGGTCGGCGTCATGCCGATGGCCGACGTCCGGGTCGTCGGCCATGCGGTCAGCGACGTCATCCACCTGCTGGCCGAGCTGATCGAGAACGCCGCGGCGTTCTCACCGCCGGGGACGCGGGTGCAGGTCTCGGGCGAGCCCACCGCCCACGGCTACCTGCTCGAGGTCGAGGACCAGGGCATCGGCATGTCCGACGAGGAGCTGGACGAGGCCAACCAGCAGCTGGCCAAGCCGACCTCGATCGACCTGGCCAGCGCCCACCGCCTCGGCTTCTACGTGGTCGGCCGCCTGGCCGCCCGCCACGGCATCAAGGTGCGGCTGCGCCGCTCCTGGTTCGGCGGTGTGGCCGCGCTGGTGCTGCTTCCCTCCGGCCTGCTCGGCGGGTCCGAGGGAGAGGTCGAACCGGCCGGGACACCGGTGGTCGAGCCGCCCAGGACCGAGCCGGTGCCGCGGGCGTTCGCGGTCAAATCCCCGGCAGCGGGGCGAGATGATGGCATGGCCGGATAGCCAGCGGGCACGCCGAGGGGGGACCGATCGATGACCGGCCGGTTCGAGGCCGATCCGGGCCCGTTCCTGCGGCCGTACGCCATGACCGAAGGGCGTACCGAGCCGACCGGGGCTGACCTGGCCATCGAGGACCTGGTCGCGGCGGTCCCGTCGCCCGGCCGCCCGCCGCCGTGGCTGAGCCTCGAGCACCAGTCGATCGCCCTGGCCTGCCAGGAGCTGCTGTCGGTGGCGGAGGTGGCCGCCCGGGTCGACCTGCCGCTCGGCGTCACCCGGGTGCTGGTCGGCGACCTGGCCGAGCAGGGGATGGTGACCGTCCACCGGGCGCCGAGCCACTCCGGCGGCCCCAACGTCGCCCTGCTCGAGCAGGTCCTCCACGGCCTCGAGCGGCTCTAGTCTTCCGAGTTACTGATTCGCTGCCGGGTCGGCCAGGCCGGCCTGCTCCATGGCGGCCAGCATCCGCTCCACCGGTCCCTCGATCGCGTTGGCCTCGGCCAGGGCGGCCAGCCGGTCACGGTCGGGAGGGTGCGGGTCGCTGAGCCGGTAGTCGACGTCGGTGGCCACCGGGACCACCTTGCGCATCGCCTCGATGTAGGCGGCGCTCTCGGCCAGGGTGGCGGCCAGGCGAGGGGCGAGCCGGCCGGCGCCGGCCGCGGCCAGCAGCGCGTCCAGATCGGGATGGTCGGCGACCAGGCGGGCGGCCGTCTTCTCCCCCACCCCCGCCACCCCTGGCAGGCCGTCGGACGGGTCGCCGCGGAGGATGGCCAGGTCGACGTAGCGGTCGGGCGGGACGCCGGTCTTGGCGGCGACCCCGGCCTCGTCCATGGTGGCCAGCGACGAGGTCCCAATGAGCGGGTACAGCACCCACACCACCGGGTCGCGCACCACCTGGAACAGGTCCCGGTCGCCGGTCAGGACGGCCAGCCGTTCGTCGGCCCCGGCAGCGGCCGCGATCGTGCCGATCACGTCGTCGGCCTCATAGCCGGCCGCCTCGGCCACCGGCAGGCCGGCCGCGTCCAGCACCTCCAGCAGCAGGGGGACCTGGCCGGGCAGCTCCGGCGGATCGTCGGCCCGCTTGGCCTTGTAACCGGCGTACAGGTCGACCCGCCACTGCGGGCGCCAGTCGGCGTCGAAGACGTTCACCATCCCCTGCGGGCGCCGCTCGGCCAGCACCGGCGACACCATGTCCAGATAGCCACGGACGGCGTTCACCGAGTTCCCGCTCGGCCCCGTGATGCTCTTGGGCAGGGCGAAGAACGCCCGGTAGAACAGGCTCGGCGAGTCCACCACGAGACGGGTCAGTCGGTCGGCCATCGGGGCAGCATGCCACGGGCCGGCCGACAACGGTGTGATTTCCACTCACCAATGGTGATGTGGTAGACCTAGCCGTCCACGGTCCCCCAGCCGCGGCGAACCTGTTCCCGAACCCCCTCAGGGAGCGGCGCTCGAGAGATGGCATTCCCCCGGCCCTTGTTGATGCTGCGCTGGCTCGCTGCGGCCGCGGCCGGCCTCGCCGTTGCCTCGCTGCTGCTGCCGCTGCACGCCACCGCGCAGCAGGCGACCGACGTCCCGACCCAGCTCAAGCAGGTCAGAGCGGTGCTGGCCGACGCCAAGGCCGACGCCAGGAAGCTGACCGCCGCCCTCGACCGGGCCAACCGGGCCCTCGACCAGGCCGAGAACGAGCTGGCCGAGGCCGAGCAGCTCCGCCTTGACGCCCACGCCCGCGGGGTGCAGGCCAGCGCCGCGCTTGCCGACGCCACCGAGCGGGTCGACCGGCTGCGCCGGATCCTCGGCGACCGGGCCCGAGGCATCTACATCGCCGGCGACCCGGCCGGCCTGGCCGCCCTCGTCCAGAGCGGCAAGGCCGACCAGCTGCTCGGCCAGGTCACGATCCTCGACCACCTGGCCAGGGAGAGCAACAACTCGCTGGCCGACCTGGTCGTCGCCCAGCAGGACTACGCGCTGGCCAGGACGGCGTTCCGCGAGGCCGAGCTCGACGGCCGCCGGGCCGCGACCGTGATCAGCCGCAAGATCGACCAGGCGGTGGAGCTGCGGGACCTCCGGGTCCAGGCCAAGGACGCCCTCGATGACAAGATCCGCCGGCTGGAGGGCGAGGCCGGGGTGCTGCGGGTGACCCTGCAGCAGCGCCAGCAGCGCCAGGCCGGCCAGGTCCGGGCCGGCGGCAAGTGCGACCTGTCGGGCACCTCGGACGCCGAGTACTTCATCATCATGAAGGAGTCCGGCGGCGACCCGACCGCCGACAACCCCCGCTCGACCGCCTTCGGCCTCGGCCAGCTGCTGCTCGACGGGCGGCGCTACTATCTGGGCGCCAACTACGACACCATCGACTGCGGCCTGCAGCTCCAGGCCTTCCGCGGCTACGTCCGCGACCGCTACGGCACCGCCGAGAACGCCAGGTCCTTCTGGCTCTCCCACGGCTGGTACTGACCGAGAACCGCGGTCATGCATCGGCGCCGCATGCAGCGCCAAACCACCACCGCCTGAATCCCGGCGGGTGCCATATCCTGGGCGGCGATGCCCAAGCCAAGGTGCTCGACCTGGACGACCCGGCCTGGCCGCTGGCGCAAGGCAGAGGAGGCCTGATGGAACCCCAGCACGAGGTCCTGGACAGCCCGCGGGGCTGGGTGGCCAGGCACATCCGTGGCTACGTCGACAGCGACGGCCGCAACGGCCACGAGTGGCGGCCCGGGGTGTACACGCTGCTGCTCACCACCCGCGGCCGCCGGTCGGGCCAGCTCCGGCGCACGGCGTTGATCTACGGCCGCGACGGCGACCGCTACCTGGTGGTCGGCTCCGTCGGCGGCGCGGCCAGGCACCCGGCCTGGTACCTCAACCTGGTCGAGCACCCCGAGGTCGAGGTCCAGGTCGGCGCCGACCGGTTCGCCGCCCGGGCCCGCACCGCCACCGCCGAGGAGAAGTCACGGCTGTGGCCGCTGATGACCGCGATCTGGCCGCAGTACGACGACTACCAGAAGAAGACCCGCCGCGACATCCCGGTGGTGATCCTGGAACGTGCCTGACCGTCAGGCCGGCGGCCGAGCCGGATCGGGGCCGTCGGCCGGCGGCGAACCGGGTCGTGGGGAGCGCAGGCCGAGGCCGACGACGGCGCCGCCGACCAGGCCGGGAACGGCGGCGGTCCAAGGACGGGCCAGGCGGACCGCGATCAGCGCGACGGCGGCCACCACGACCAGGAAGGCGGCGTCGTTCAGGCGCTCCATCGCCGAGCGTTGGCGTCCGGAGGCTGGCAGGCGCAGGGCCGCCACCACGCCGACAGCCAGCCCGAGGGCCAGCAGCGCCGCGGCCGGGCCGCGCCGTGCCGCCGGCTCCAGCAGCAGCGTCAGGCCGGCCAGCAGCAGGGCGATGGCGACCGCCCCGACCAGCCGGCTGGTACGCCGGTCCGGCGCGTCCGCCACCATCTCGCCTCCTCGCGCTCCCGGTCGTGGTTGCGGCGCCCAGCCTACCAAGGCCGACCGGAGCGGGCGGGCTTGCTATCCTTCGTCCCATCCCACGTTCGTTGTGTCGGCAACCACGAGGAGCCCGGGTGGGCAAGCTGCGCAGATCCTCCCGCCCGCCACCGGTCCTGCCACCGGTCCTGGCACCGGTGCTGGCCCTGCTGCTGGCCGCCTGCGGCGGCGGCCCGGACGCCGGCGAGACGGGGGCGGCGACCCCGCCGGCCGGGTTCCAGACCCGCACCGCCGGAGTGCTGACCGTTGGCACCGAGCTGCCCAACCCGCCGTTCGTGCTCGGCGAGGACCTCGACCACCTGAAGGGCGGCTACGAGGTCGACATGGTCGCCGAGATCGCCAGACGGCTGGAGGTCGGGCAGGTCCGATGGGTCAGCTTCCCGTTCCGCGAGCTGGTCGCCGGGGCCCGCTGCCCCTGCGACTTCGCCGTGAACGGGGTGTCGATCCTGCCCGACCGCCGGCAGCGGGTCGACTTCTCCTCCCCGTACTTCACCGCCAACCAGGGGCTGCTGGTCCGCAAGGGCACCGCCGTCACCGGTGTGGCCGAGGCCCGCAAGCTCCGCTTCGGCGTCCAGAAGGACACCTCGGGAGCCCTGTATCTCGAGCGCACCCTCAAGCCGGCGGAGCCGGCCCGGATGTTCGACTCGACCACGGCCGCCTTTGTCGCGCTGCGGGCCAGGCGGGTCGACGCCGTCATGTCCGACGTGCCGATCGTGGTCGACGCGGCCAGCGACGACCCTGGGCTGCAGGTCGTCGGCCAGTTCAAGACCGACGAGCAGTACGGGGCGGTGCTGGCCAAGGGCTCGCCCAACACCAGGACCCTGTCCCGGGTGATCGACCAGCTCCGCGACGACGGCGTGCTCGACCAGCTGTTCCAGAAGTACTTCCCCGAGCAGGCGGACATCCCGCCGCTCGGCTGACGCCAGGCGGCCCCGACCGGGAGTGGCGATGCTGACCATCCGGCGCGACCAGGAGATCCACCGCGAGGAGGGGCTGGTCCACGGCCCGCAGGTCGAGGCGCCCATGACGTTCGAGCCGGCCGGGATCTTGGCCATCCGGCTCGGCTGATCAGAGGAGGACAACGTGGCCGAGGTCGCCCCGGCCCTGCGCGAGGCCGTCGCCGCCCATCGCGCCGGCCACTGAGGCAAACTAGCCGGGTCCGTGTCCGGAACCGACCCCAGGAGGGCCCGTTGCAGGGCAACCCGCGGATCATCGAGCTGCTCAACCAGCACCTGACCTTCGAGCTGACCGCCGTCAACCAGTACTTCCTCAACTCCAGGATGTGCGCCAACTGGGGGTACGAGCGGCTCGCCAAGCGCCACCGCGAGACCGCGTTGGAGGAGATGCGCGACACCGAGGAGCTGATCGACCGCATCCTCTACCTGGACGGGCTGCCCAACCTGCAGCGGCTGGGCACGGTCAGGGTCGGCGAGACGGCGGTCGAGCAGATCCGGCTGGCGGCCGAGCTGGAGCGGACCGCGGTGGGCAACCTCGACGGCTACGTCGCCGTCTGCGCCGAGGTCGGCGACCAGGGCACCCGCGAGTTCCTGGCCGCGATGATCGCCGAGGAGGAGCGGCACGTCGACCACTGGGAGACGCAGCTGGCCACCATCGACCAGCTCGGCGAAGCCCTCTACCTGGCGCAACAGGTCCGCGACTAGGCCGAAGCGGCCATCCCCACCGGGCGGGCGGGCTCGTGCTGGGCCAGCAGCTCCTGGATCAGCGGGCAGCAGCCGCCGCAGGTGATCCCGGCGCCGCAGCGGCGCCCGACCTCCTCGAGGTCGCAGGCTCCGGCCGTGATCGCCTCGCGGATCTCCCCGTCGGTCACGGCCCGGCAATGGCAGACGAACATCGAGCAGATGTTAGGCCCCCCTAAGTTACCTGGCAAGAGGTTCTAGCCGAGGTCGATGGCCTCGTTGGCCGCCGAGGTGTGCAGGCCGGGTCGGGGGCCGCCGGCCAGGACGTAGACGACGTCGCCGACGGCGACCACGCCGAGCCCGTGGCGGGGGGTCGGCAGCGGCGCCAGGGAACGCCAGCGGCCGCTGCCGGGGTCGAACGCCTCCGCCTCCTTGAAGGTCGCCGCCGCCTCGCCGCCGACGGCCACCACCTGGCCGCCGGCGGTGGCCGTCGCGGCCAGCCCGCCCCTGGCCGTCGGCATCGGCGGCAGCGACCTCCAGCGGCCGGCGGCCGGGTCGAAGGCTTCGGCGACGTCGAGGATGCCGCCGATCCCGCCGGTACGACCGCCGACCACGTACACGCGGCCGCCGCTGCTGGCGGCGCCGAGATGCTCGCGGGGGGTTGGCAGCCCAGGGGCCGGCGTCCACCGGTCGGCGGCAGGGTCGTAGACCTGCGTGTCGGCGGCCAGGCCGCCCTCCACCACCCCGCCGACCAGGTAGAGCCGGCCGTCGAGGGCGACCAGGCCGCCGGCCGACCGACCCTGGGGCAGCGGGCCCAGCCGGTGCCAGCCGTCCCCGTCGAGGCGCGCCACCTGCTGGCTCGGGCCGTCCCCGTCGTTGCCGCCGGCCAGGTACAGGACCCCGTCCAGGGTGGCGGCCATGGCGTGGTTGACGGCCACCGGCAGGTCGGGGCCGCGGGCCCAGGTGCCGGCGCCGGTGTCGAAGACCTCGACGGTGGCCACGGTGGCGCCGTCGGGGGCGTAGCCGCCGAGCACGTAGATGCGGTCACCGACCGCGGCCGCGGCCACCTCGGTCCGCTCCGACGGCGCCGGGGCGAGGCGCCGCCAGGCCGACCCCCCGTCCGGGACCGGGGCGGCGACCGTGGTCGGCGCCGGGGCCGGCGGCTCGCCGGCCGTGCAGGCGGCCAGCAGCACTGCCGCCGCCGTCACCCCGAGCCGTCCCATGGCGTGCAGCCTGGCGGGCCGGCGGGGCCGTGCGCAAGCCCGGCGCGCTACGCTGAGCCCCGGGCCAGGTTCACGGCGCCAGAGGAGGCACGCCAATGAGCATCGCAACGTCCGAGCAGGCGGTTGTCGACAGGGTGACGCCGAGGCTGTTCATCGGCGGCGAGTGGCGCGACGGCAGCACCGGCGCCACCTTCCCGGTGGAGGACCCGTCCACCGGCGAGCACCTGTGCCAGGTCGCCGACGCGACCCCGGCGGACGGTGTCGCCGCCCTGGAGGCCGCCGTCGCCGTCCAGGCGGACTGGGCCGCCCACCCGCCACGCGAGCGGGGCGAGATCCTGCGCAGGGCGTTCGAGACGCTCAACCACCGGGCCGACGAGCTGGCCCTGCTCATGACCCTGGAGATGGGCAAGCCGCTGGCGGAGTCCAAGGCCGAGATCGCCTACGCGGCCGAGTTCTTCCGCTGGTTCGCCGAGGAGGCGGTCCGCATCGACGGCCGCTACGCCGTCGCCCCCAACGGCAAGGGCCGCCTGCTGACCATGAAGCAGCCGGTCGGCCCGTGCCTGCTGATCACCCCGTGGAACTTCCCGATGGCCATGGGGACCCGCAAGATCGGCCCGGCGGTGGCTGCCGGCTGCACCATGGTGGTCAAGCCGGCCGGGCTGACACCGCTGTCGATGCTCGCCCTGGCCGGGATCCTGGAGGAGGCCGGGCTGCCCGCCGGGGTCTGCAACGTGGTCACCACCTCCTCGTCGGGGGCGCTGATGGAGCCGCTGATCAAGGATGGCCGGGTCCGCAAGCTGTCGTTCACCGGCTCGACCGAGGTCGGGCGCAAGCTGATCGCCCAGGCCGCCGACAACGTCCTGCGGGTGTCGATGGAGCTGGGCGGCAACGCGCCGTTCCTGATCTTCGACGACGCCGACCTGGACGCCGCCGTGGAGGGCGCGATGGTCGCCAAGATGCGCAACATCGGCGAGGCCTGCACGGCCGCCAACCGTTTCCACGTGGCCGAGCCGGTGGCCGGCGAGTTCGCCGAGCGGCTGGCCGAGCGCATGGCGGCCATGAAGGTCGGCCGGGGCACCGAGGACGGCGTCCAGGTCGGCCCGCTGATCGACAAGAACGCCGTCGACAAGGTGTCGGAGCTGGTCGGCGACGCGCTCGACAAGGGCGCGCGAGCGGTGGTGGGGGCGCGGCCCGGCGACGGCCGCGGCTACTTCTACCAGCCGACCGTGCTGGCCGACGTCCCCGGCGACGCCCGGGTCCTCAAGGAGGAGATCTTCGGGCCGGTCGCGCCGGTCACCTCCTTCGACGCCGAGGAGGCCGCGGTCGCCGCCGCCAACGACACCGAGTTCGGGCTGGTCGCCTACCTCTACACCAGCGACCTCAGGCGCGCCTTCCGGGTGATCGAGGGGCTGGAAACCGGCATGGTCGGCCTCAACCAGGGCATCGTCTCCAACCCGGCGGCCCCCTTCGGCGGGGTCAAGCAGTCCGGCTTCGGCCGCGAGGGCGGCCCCGAAGGCATCGCCGAATACCTCGAGACCAAGTACGTCGCCATGAGCCTCTGAGCCCGCGCTCCCGGCGATGAGCAGGTGGGGAGGCCGCCTGGCCGCGCTGGTGCTGGGGGCGCCGCCGGCCATGGCCTTCCCGCGACCGGGGCTGTGGTGGCTGGCGCTGGTCGGGCTGGTGCCGCTGCTGCTGCTGACCATGGCCGCGCCCGACGGGCGCGAGGCGGCGGTCAGGGCCTGGCTCGGCGGGACCGGGTTCTTCCTGGCCGTCAACGCCTTCCTGGTCCCCGAGGTCGGACCGTTCATGGTGCCGCTGGCCCTGCTGCTGGCGGTGCTCTGGCTGCCGCTCGGCTGGCTGGCCAGGAACCTGCTCGGCGGCAGCGCCCGGCCAACGCCAGCAAGGCTGGCCGCCGCCCTGGCCCTGCTGCCCAGCGTGTTCGTGGCCGGCGAGGCCGTCCGCTCCTGGGAGGCGCTGGGCGGCCCATGGGGGCTGCTCGGGGCCAGCCAGTGGAACGCCCCGCCGCTGCTGGCCGTCGCCGCGTTGGCCGGCGTCTGGGGGCTGAGCTTCCTGCTGGTGGCGGTCAACGTCGCCGTGGCCGCCGCCGTCGGGCCGGGCGTCCCGGCGACCACCAGGGCGGCGGCCGTCCTGGTCGCGGCCGCCCTGCCCGCGGCCGCGCTCGCCTGGTGGGCGGTGCGGCCGGCGCCGCCGCCGGCGGGGACCGTCAGGGTGGCGTTCGTCCAACCTGGCGTGGTCGGTCCGGTCGAGGCCCGCTTCCGGGCCGGCGAGGCCCTCACCCGGACCCTTCCCCGCCACCCCCAGCCCGACCTGGTGGTGTGGGGCGAGAGCAGCGTCGGTCGCGACCCGGACGCCGACCCCGGCGACCTGGCCCGGCTGGCCGCGGTCGCCCGGGCCGCCGGCGGGCCGCTGCTGGCGGGAGTCGACGCCCGGCGGGGCGGCCTCGGCATCTACAAGAGCGCCCTGCTGGTCGGCCCGGCGGGCCGGCTCGGCAGCTACGACAAGCTGCGGCTGGTGCCGTTCGGCGAGTACGTGCCGCTGCGGCCGCTGCTCGGCTGGGTCACCCGGCTCACCGACGCCGCCGTGGTCGACCGGCGCCGGGGCTCCCGCCTGGCCGTGCTCCCCGCCGGAGCGGTGCGGGTCGGCCCGCTGGTCTGCTTCGAGTCGGCCTTCCCCGACCTGGCCAGGAACCTGGCCGCCGGCGGCGCCGACCTGGTGGTGGTGCAGACCGCCGATACCACCTTCCAGCACAGCTGGGGGCCGGACCAGCACGCCAGCCTGTCCGCGGTCCGGGCGGTGGAAGCTGGCCGCCCGGTGGTGCAGGCGGCCCTCAGCGGCACCTCGGCCGCCTTCGACGCCCGCGGCCGCCGGCTCGCGTGGGCGCCGACGGGCTGGCGGGGCGCCGCCCTGGTCGAGCTGCCCCTGTCCAGGGAGCGCACGCCCTATGTCCGGACCGGCGACTGGCTGCCCGTGGCCTGCGTGCTCGCGCTGGCCGCCGGGGCGCTGGTCGGGGCCGGCCGCGCCGGTCGCGGCCGCTCCGGTCGCGGGCGTCGGACAGGCAGTAGACCCCGACGCATGCCAGCCCGGCCGCGACCATGAGCGGCAGGAAGGTGCCGTAAGGCCGCCCGGCCAGGTGGTTCTACCTGCTGGGCGGGGGGGACTCGGCGACGTGGTCGGCGGCGTGGGCCTCGCGCTCCCCCATCGGCCTGCCCGGTCCGGTGGTGGTGTCCTTGGCCGTCTGCAGCTCCATCTCGGTGTTGAGCTCGGCCCCGACCAGCACCACGAAGGCGGTCAGGAACAGCCAGAACATCAGGATGATGACTCCGGCCAGCGCCCCGTAGGTCTTGTTGTAGTTGCCGAACGAGTTGGCGTAGATGGAGAACCCGACCGAGGCCAGCACCCACAACAGGGTGGCGATCCCCGATCCCCAGCTCACCCAGGTCCACTTCGGCTCGTCCCGGTCGGGTGCGTAGCGGTACAGCACGGCCAGGCCGGCGACCAGCAGCGCGGCCAGCAGCACCCAGCGGAGGGTCCCCACCGTCCAGCGCAGGACCGCGGGCCAGCTGTCGGTCAGGGCCGGGAAGGCGACGATCAGGGTCAACGCGACCGCCATCAGCACCATCGCGCCCAGGGTGAGCAGCAGCGCCAGCCCCCGCAGCTTGAGGAAGGTGCGGCCCTCGCTCTCGTCGTAGGCCAGGTTCACCCCTGTGATCAGCGCCTTCATGCCACTGGAGGCGCTCCACAGCGCGGTCAGGATGCCGACCCCCGTCGCCACGCCGAGGGCGCCGCCGGCCCCGCCGGTGATCTGCTTGATCTGTTCTCCGATGAGCGTGGCGGTTTCGGGCGACAGCATCCTGGTCAGCTCGTCGAGCTGCTGGCGGACCGTCTCCGGGTCGGCGACCAGCCCGTAGATGGACACGCCGGCGATGATGGCCGGGAACAGCGCCAGCAGGGTGTAGAAGGCCACCCCGGCCGACAGCAGCGGGACCTGGTCCTGTTTGACCCCCTTCATGGTCCGCTTGGCGATGTCCTTCCAACCCTTGGCCGGGATCTCCTGAGGGCGTTCCGCCCTGCGGCCGCGCTGGTTGTCGGTCACGGCGTCCGGGTCGGTCTCGTGGCTGGCCGCAGCCGACGGCCCGACGCCCGCGGCCGCACCCAGACCCGGCGTCCCGGCCGACCCGCCGGACCGTGCCCGGCTGTCGCCCGTGGCCTTGCCGCCGCCGGCGGTCCTGCGGCCGACGAGCACGGCCGTGGCCAGCATCCCGAGCTGCATGGTCCACCCGGCCATCCTCCGGGTCAGCCCCGGCCGCTTCCTGCCTTTCCTCGCCGCTCTGGTCATCGGCCCCTCCCATTGATCGTGAACAGGTGCGAGACTTTGACACCCGCCCGGAGCCCAGGGTTGCGCGGCCGAGGCCGCCAAGCGCTACCCTGCCCTGAACGGGGTGGTCCCATACCCATCGGCCTTTGGGGGTGCACCACAAATGCCAGCGCCAATCAGACGCATCGGGGTGCTCACCAGCGGCGGCGACGCCCCAGGCCTGAATGCCGTGATCCGCGCCGTCGTGCGGTCGGCCGAGGTCGACCATGGCTGGTCGGTGCTCGGCATCGAGCACGGCTTCGAAGGATTGATCGGCAAACCGCGGACCAGACAGCTGGACGCGACCGCGGTGAGCGGCCTGCTGCCGAGGGGCGGCACCATCCTCGGCTCCACCAACAAGGGCCATTTCGCGGCCATGTGGGTCGACGGCGAGCTGGTCCGCGACCCGGCCCCCTACAAGGAGCTGGCCGCCAACACCCGCCGGCTCGGCATCGACGCCCTGGTGGTGATCGGCGGCGAGGGCAGCCAGGGCATCGCCAGCGAGCTGTCCCGCTACGGCGTGCGGGCGGTCGGGGTCCCCAAGACGATCGACAACGACCTGTTCGGGTGCGACCAGACCTTCGGCTTCGACACCGCCCTGACCGTGGCCACCGAGGCGCTGGACCGGCTGCACACCACCGCGGCCAGCCACGACCGGGTGATGGTGCTGGAGGTGATGGGCCGCGACGCCGGCTGGATCGCGCTGCACTCGGGCCTGGGAGGCGGCGCCGACGTGATCCTGATCCCCGAGATCCCGTTCAGTGTCGAGGCGGTCGCCTCCAAGGTGCTGACCCGCGAGTTCCACGGCTCCAACTTCTCGATCGTGGTCTGCGCCGAGGGCGCGGTCGAACGCGGCGGCGCCCAGGTCTACCAGGAGACCGGCACCCTCGGCGGGATCGGCGCCCACGTGGCCACCCAGGTCGGCAAGGTGACCGGCAAGGACGCCCGGGTGGTGGTCCTCGGCCACCTGCAGCGGGGCGGCATGCCCACCCCGTACGACCGGATCCTGGCCACCCGCTTCGGCGCGGCCGCGGTCCGGGTGCTGGGCGCCGGGAGCTACGGCGAGGTGGTGGTCAGCCAAGGGCTGGAGATCTCCACCATCCCGATGACCGACACCGCCGGCAAGGTCCGAACCGTCCCCGTCGACCACGAGCTCGTGCAGACCTCGCGCGCCCTCGGGATCGCCTTCGGCGACGAGGAGGACCTCGAAGCCACCCCGGAGCCGCTCGCCTGAGCTCGGCCACGGCGGCGCGAGGAAACGGTACGTCCACGCCTGGGCGAGCGGCCGGGTGTCGCAGAACAGCACCGGGACCTCGCATACCGGACCGCACACGGAACGGGGCGCCTCCATCACGGCGGCGATGCGGACGTCAGCCAGCTCACCTCCAGCTGGCGCTCGGCGTCCCTGCGCCTTCGACCATGCGGGGGGCGTCGCCCCGGCCGTCAGCGGCCGGCTGGTCGCCCGACCGGCCGGCGGGCTCGCTGGCCCGTCGCTGACCGACGCTACGCTTGCTGCCTGGGTGACAACCGGGAGGAATGGTGACGATCGAACGCGAATGGACCCGCCGGCTGGCCTGGGAGGGCTGCCTGAACGCCCGCGACCTTGGCGGCTACGCCACGCAGGATGGCCTCCAGACACGCTGGGGGGCGGTGGTGCGCTCCGACAGCCTGGCCGCGCTGACTCCGGCCGGCCGGGCGGCGCTTGCCGACTATGGCGTCCGCGCCATCGTCGACCTGCGCCTGCCCGGCGAGGTGGACCGGCACCCCAACCCCTTCGCCGAGCCGGGCGACCACGGCATCGCCTACACCAACGTGTCGTTCATCGATCCCGCGGCCATCGACCCCGCCGCCCGCGACGACTTCACCACCCTGGCCGAGGACTACACGCGGATGCTCGACCGGTTCCGTTCCGCGGTGGCCGACGTGATGGCCGCGATCGTCAACGCCCCCGACGGCGGGGTGCTGATCCACTGCGCGGCCGGCAAGGACCGGACCGGGCTGATCTCGGCGCTCCTGCTGGCCCTGGCGGACGTGCCGCAGGCAACGATCGCCGACGACTACGCCCTGACCGCCGAGTACCTGCGCCCCAGGGAGGAGGACTGGCTGGCCAACGGCCCCGGCGACCGGGCCGAGCGCGAAGCGTTGCTGGCCAGGTTCACGCCCAGCGCCGAGGTCATGCTCGAGGTGCTCGACAACCTGACCAGGCGGTACGGCGGTGTCGAGCGGTACCTGACCGAGGCCGGCGTGACCCCAGTCGACCTGGACCGACTTCGCGACCGCCTGCTCGCCCCCCGGTGGCAGGCGCCTCAGCCGGGGTCATCAAGGGTGGCGAGCAAGGGAGCGTGGTCGGAGGGGCCGGGGCCTTTGCGGTAGGCGCGGGCGACCTGGATACCGGTCAGGCGCCCGGCCAGGTCGGCTGAGAGCAGCAGCAGGTCGATGCGCATGCCCAGGCCGCGGCCGAAATGCCCGGCCCGGTAGTCCCACCAGGTGAAGCCGGTCTGCTCCGGGTGCAGCAGGCGCCAGGCGTCGACCATCCCGCCCTCCAGCAGCCGGGCGAGGCGCCCGCGCTCGTCGGGGGTCACGTGGGTGCTGCCGATGAACGCCGCCGGGTCGTAGAGGTCGGCATCGGTCGGGGCGATGTTGACGTCGCCGGCGACGACCAGGGGCCGGCCACCCAGGGCGGCCAGGCGCTCGGCGGCCGCATCCAGGAAGGCCAGCTTGGCCGCGAACGTCGGCGTGCCGACGGCCCGGCCGTTGGGGACGTAGACGCTGACCACCCGCAGCGGCCCCACCTCCACCTCCAGCCAGCGGGCCTCGGCCGGGTCGGGCTCGCCGGGCAGGCCGGCGGCGACCCCTCCGGGTTCCAGACCCGGCCCGAGCAGCACGGCCACCCCGCCCCAGCGGCCCCCGCCGTGCCCCACGGCGGTGTAGCCGGCCGCGGCCAGCTCCAGCGGGAACGGGGCGCCGGCCGCCGCCTTGGTCTCCTGTAGGCAGACCACGTCGGGGCGCTCGACCTCCAGCAGCTGCAGCAGCCGCGGCAGCCGCGCCCGGAGCGAGTTGACATTCCAGGTGACCAGCCTCACGGAAGCGAAGAGTGTAGCTCGCTGTACGGGGGGGTCGCCGCCCGAAACGACCAAGGCGAGGTATTGACAGTTCCCAGGTGGCTCCGGCACCGTGCCGGTATGAGCCTTGTGCGCGTGCAGCTGACCAGGGACCGGGCCCTGGACCACGGGCGTGTGGTGTCCTGCGCCTGTCGGTGGGCCCGACGGTCGTCGCGCGCGCGCCAGGTCGCCGCGACCGCCTGACCGGCCGGGCCCCTCCCCCGCTCCTCCTCGCACCCAGGATGGTCCAATGAGGTCCTCCACAACGGTCCGCCGTGCCCCGACCGCCGACCCCTATGCCGACACCGACGTGGTCGACGCCCGCGCGCCTCGATTCCTCCAGGCGACAGTGGGCCTCGTCAGCGTCATCGCCCTGCTGACCGGCTGGTGGGGGCTGTTCGGCCTGCTCGCCGTGCAGCTGGTCGTCGGACTGCTGCTCGGTCGGCGCTGGTGCCTGCCCTGCGTCGCCTATTTCCGGTTCTTCCAGCCCTGGCTGGGCGAGGGCCGAGTCGAGGACGCCCGCCCGCCCCGGTTCGCCAACATGGTTGGGGCGGTGGTCCTCAGCTCGGCCTTCCTCGCCCATCTGGCCGGCCTGACGGCGGTCGGGACCTCGCTCGGGGTCCTGGTCGCGGCGCTCGCCCTGCTCGCCGCCTCCACCGGCCTGTGTGTCGGCTGCGAGCTGTACAAGCTGGCGGCCCGGCTCCGCGGCGTGCGCCCGGGTGCGGTCGGCGCGGTCGACCTGGCCGACGTCGGCGCCACCCCCGGGCGGCTTGCGGTGATCCACTTCACCCACCCGCTGTGCAGCGACTGCCGGGAGCTGGAGCATCGCCTGTCCGGCGGGCCGCACCCGCTGCACACCGTCGACGTGTCGCAACGGCCGGACCTGGCCCGCCGCTACCATGTCGCGGTCGTGCCGGCCGCCTTCCGGGTCGCCGGCGACGGGACCGTGCTCGAGCGGCTCGCCTGACCCGGGGTTGCGGGTAACCTCGGCCTAACCGGCGGGGTGTGGGTCGCCCCTGCGGGCCAGCAGGTGGCGGTAGCCGTAGCCGTCGCCGGGGCTGTACGCCTCCTCGACCACTCGGCGGCGAACGACAGCTCCTGCAGGCCGACCTTCTCGGTCGGGACCGCCGGGAACCTGGCCCTGGCCCTGGACAGCATCCCGACCGACTGGTCGGTGCCGACGACCCGGCGGCCGGCGTCCAGGATCATGCCGAAGTACTTGCCGGTCCCGCAGGCCGCGTCGAGGATGGTCCCGCCGGGCGGGCAGCGCTGGATCAGGTCGGCCAGGAAGCGGCGGTGGGTGGCGCCGATCTCGCCCCATTGGTCGTCGTAGGTGAACGCGTGGATGGTGTCGTGCCGCTCCTCGGCCGACCGCCGCCGCTCCCGCAGCCACGCTTGCCGGTCCATGGTGGGCTCCTCTCCGTCAGCTTGCCGCTCCGGGCCACGACAGGGTGGTCAGCCGGCGCGGCGGGCCGCTCACCCAGGTCCCGTTGAGCTCGCGGGTGCCGGCCTCCAGCAGCGCCTGGGCCACCTCCGGGTCACGGTCGGCGGGCAGGCACAGGCGGCGACGGGTGAACGCCACCAGGTCGTCGAACCGGTCGAAGCCGAGCCCCTCCTCGGTCTCCCAGTCCTGGCGTGCCGGGTCGAGGCCGAGGGCGCGCAGGGCGGCGAAGGCGTCGCCGGCGGTCGGGCCGGTGGGACGCTCCAGGTCGTGGAAGCGCCGCCAGAGCTGGCCAAGGCCGACCAGCGGGTGGCGCTCGGTGAGCTCCACCACCACCCGGCGGCGGGCGTGGCCGGTCAGGGCGTCGACGAACGGGGCCAGGTCGGCGACGTTGTAGAGGACGTGATGGCAGACGACCACGTCGGCCGGGCCGACCCGGCCGGCAACCTCCGGCCAGGCGCCATGGACCCCGTCGGCGGGCACCCCGGCCGCCTCGGCGGCGGCCAGGAAGGCGCCGATCATCTCCAGCGACTCGTCAACCGCCACCAGCCGGCCGGCCGTTCCGGCCAGCGGCAGGCTGGCCGCTCCCCCGCCGGCGCCGACGTCGAGCACGCTGCCGCCCGGCGGCAGGAAGCGGGCCGCCTCCAGGGTGGACGGGGTCGGCGGCCGGGCCCCGGCCCGCTGCGCGCGCGCCCGGAACAGCCCGACCGGGAACCCCCACGGCGACTCGGGCGCCCGGGCCAGGATCTCCTCCGGGATCGCCCAGCCGTCGAGCTGGCCGCGCCACCGGGCCAGCGCTCCGGTCGCCTGCTCGTCCATGGGCGGCAGGCTACCCCGGCCGGCGCCGGGCGTGCGGCGCTAGTTCCAGCGCGCCGACGGGTGGACGACGCGGGCGGAGCGGGCCGGTGTGAGCAGCGACGCGGTCAGCAGGGTCCTGGCGTGGCCGTGCAGGCAGTACGTCTTGGCGTGCTCGAGCGGGCCGTCGGTGGACGGCCACACCCAACGGGCGACGATCTCGGCGGCGGCGTCGCATCCGGGCTCGGGGCAGGCGACGATCTGGGTCATGGAGCAGCTTCCTTTCAAGCAGGCCGGGCGTGCGGTGCTCGCCCGACCCGGGCAGTGTGGCCGCCGCGTCCCACCCCCGTCGGTGCCTGCCGTCACCACCGGCCGGTGATCTTCGGCACAGCCGGGCAACCGGTGGGAATCGGGCATGGGCCCGCAGGGTTCCCCCGTCGGAGGCGATGCCAAATGGGAGTGCACAGAAGAATGCTGCTGGCCGTCGCCGTCCTGCTGCTCGTGCTCGGCCTGGCCCTGACCGGCTGCCGCAAGGACAACGGCGGCGGCAGCGATGGCGGCGGCTACGGGTACCTGCCGGCGCCGACCCGGGTGGACGGCCCGGCCCAGTAGGACGGCGATGGCGGCGGCTACGGGTCCCTGCCGGCGCCGACCCGGGTGGACGGCGCGGCCCAGTAGGACGGCGATGGCGGCGGCTACGGGTATCTGCCGGCGCCGGCCCGGGTGGACGGCCCGGCCCAGAAGGACGGCAACCGGCCGGCCGACGAAGGTGGGGCCTGGCGAGGGTGGCGCCTATGCCGCCGAGTATGGCGCCGCGCCCGAACAGAACGAGCCGGCGGATCCGCCGGCTCGTTCGTTGCTGTCGTGGGCGACCACGGTCACGTGAGGTCCTCCTAGCGGCTCCGCCGGGTCGAGCGGGTGGCGTGCCGGCGGGCCTTGGCCGCCAGCCGGGCCTGCCGGGCCTCGCGCCGGAGGTCGTCGATGTGGTCGCGGACGATGACGTCGAGGAGGTTGGGCTGCTGCATCATGCACCTCGCTGGTCGGTTCCGGTTTCTCAATCATCACGGTATGGCTAAGACCCCGGCGCCCGGATCGGGCGGCTGCCTTAGGTTTCCGGGGCCGCCTACCTCACTTCCAGACGCGGGTGCTTAGGGGGATGATCTCGGCGCCGAGGTGGTCGAGCGTCGTCGAGACGGGAGGTGGCCAATGGCCACGCACGAGGTGCGGGTCAGCTACGCGAAGTCACTGGCCGAGGAGCCGGAGACCGGTCACAACCGCTGGCATCCGGACATCCCTCCGGTGGTCCGCTGCGACCCTGGCGACGAGGTGGTGCTGGACACCAGGGACGCCTTCGACGGCCAGATGGGACCGCAGGCGACCCTCGAGACGGTCGCTGGGCCCAACCTCGACGTCGTCCACCCACTGACCGGGCCGGTGTTCGTCAACGGCGCCGAGCCCGGCGACCTGCTCGAGGTCGAGGTGCTGGAGGTCGAGCCGGACCGCTACGGCTACACCGTCCAGGTGCCTGGCTTCGGCTTCCTGCGCGATGTGTTCCCTGACCCCTATATCGCCAAGTGGACAATTGTGATATAACGGACACAGAGGGCGGATTGGGGAAAGTCGCATGGGCGACCTCCGACGACCTGCCGGGTCTGCGCGTCCCCGGATCGCCGTTCATGGGCACCATCGGCCTTGCTCCCGACCGGGCCCTGATGGAGCGGACCACCGCGCGCGAGCAGGCCGCCCTCGACCGAGGCGGGTTCGTGCTCCCGCCCGACCCGACCGACGCGGTCCCCTCCGACCCGACCATCGCCGCCGAGGCCCTGCGGACCATCCCGCCGAGGGAGACCGCCGGCAACGTCGACATCAAGCAGCTGGGCAAGGGAGCTCGGCTCTACATCCCCGTGTACGCCGAGGGCGGGCTGTTCTCGGCCGGTGACGCCCACTTCGCCCAAGGCGACTGCGAGACCTGCGGCACGGCCATCGAGATGCGGGCCACCCTCCACGTCCGGTTCGCCGTCCACAAGGGCCGGGCCGCCGCCCGCGGCATCCAGGACCTCCAGTTCGCCCGCGACGACTACTACCTGCCACCCGAGTTCGCCGCCCCCCGCCGGTTCTTCGCCACCACCGGCCTGTCGGTGACCCGCGACGGCGACAACCACCCCGAGGACCTGACCCTGGCCGCCCGCAACGCACTGCTCAACATGATCGACCACCTGCAGGACCACGGCGGCTGGACCCGCCAGCAGGCCTACGCCATCTGCAGCGTGGCCGTCGACCTCAAGGTCAGCGAACTGGTCGACGTCCCGAACTACCTGGTGTCGGCGTTCCTGCCTCTGGACATCTTCATCTAGCACAGTCCCTTGTCCATGTGGGGGAGCTCCGGCTCCCACCATCGCCGCCCAAGAGCGCCTGTGCCATGGTCAGGGCTGCGCGTTCCCCTCTGGCTGGGTGCCGAGGACGGCGACCAGCCACTGGGCGACCGACTGGGCGGAGAGCTGGTCCTGGCCGACGGCCCGGTACATCGCCTCCAGGTCGGCGTAGTCGAGCATGGCCAGCGAGCCGTCCTCCATCGCCCGTTCCAGCGACCAGCCCTGGTCGGCCAGGACCCGGTCGATGGCCTGCTGGCCGGCGTCGACGGCGTCGTCGCGGTGCTGGGAGGCCAGCCACTGGCGGATCTGGACGTGCGCCTGGGGGCTCTTGACGAAGCCCAGCCACTCCTTGGACGGGCCCGGGTACCCGGCGTTGGAGGTGAGGATCTCGGCCACGTCCCCGTCGGCCAGGACGCTGGCCAGGGGGACCAGCTGGCCGTTGACGCGGGCGCCGATGCAGTGGTGGCCCAGCTCGGTCCGCATGGCGTAGGCCATGTCGACCGGGGTGGCGCCGGCCGGCAGGGTGAGGGCGTCGCCCTTGGGGGTGAACACCAGCACCTCGTGGTCGGACAGGTCGGAGCGGAGCGACTCCAGGAACTCCCCCGGGTCGGACACGGCCCGCTGCCAGTCCAGCAGCCGGTGCAGCCAGACCAGGTCGTCGGCGTTGCCGGTGGGGTCGCCCTGGCCGTTGGCCCGGCGGCTGCGGGCCTCGCGGGCCGCCGCCACCACCCCGTACTCGGCGGTGAGGTGCATGGCCTCGGTGCGGATGTGGACCTCGACCGGCTCCTCGCCGGGGCCGATCACGGTGGTGTGCAGCGACTGGTAGCCGTTGAGCTTGGGGGCGGCGATGAAGTCCTTGAACCGGCCAGGCACCGGGTGCCAGCGGCCGTGCACGGCCCCGAGG
>DASYSE010000023.1:0-5198 GCA_036003705.1 Actinomycetes bacterium
GCTGTCGATCCGGATCGGCCTCGGCTGGGCCAAGTCGCACTCCTTCACCACCGGCCAGTGCCCGGTGATGAAGTACAACCGCCAGCTGATGATGGCCATCCTCCATGACAAGGTGCAGATCGCCCGCAACGTCAACGCCACCGTGATCCCGCTCGACCAGGCCCCGCAGGGCTACGCCGACTTCGACAAGGGGGCGGCCAAGAAGTACATCCTCGACCCCCACGGCATGGTCGCCTGACCGGGACGCACGCAGCGGCGGGGCCGGGTCTTCACCCGGTCCCGCCTTGGATCGCGCTCGTAGCCCTGGGGCGGTTGCCGTCTCCGCCGCGGCCAGCGCCGTCGCGGCACTGCTCGCCCAGCGCGTCCCGGCCAGCGAGGCACTGGCCGCCGAGTAGGCGGCCGTCGCTCAGGCGGCCGGCAGGGCGAGCATGCGCTCCAGGGCGACCAGGGCGTCGGCCCGGGTGTCCGGGTCGACCCTGACCCGGTTGGGGACCCGGCCGGCCACCAGCTCCTCCAGGGCCCAGGTCAGGTGGGGCAGGTCGATCCGGTTCATGGTCGAGCAGAAGCAGACCGTCCGGTCCAGGAAGGCGATGGTCTTGTCCGGGTGCTCGGTGGCCAGGCGGTGGACCAGGTTCAGCTCGGTGCCGATCGCCCAGCTGCTCCCGGGCGGGGATGCTGCCACCACCTTGATGATCCGCTCGGTCGACCCGACCTCGTCGGCCTTGGCGACCACCTCGCGGCGGCATTCCGGGTGGACAAGGACCTGGACCCCGGGGATGCGTTCGCGCACCCGGTCGACGTGCTCGGGCAGGAAGCGGTGGTGGACCGAGCAGTGGCCCCGCCACAGCACCACCTTGGCCGCCCGGGCCCGTTCCGGGTCGAGGCCGCCCTCGTCGCGGTGGGGGTCCCAGACGACGCAGTCGGTCGCCTCCAGTCCCATGGCCAGGGCCGTGTTGCGGCCCAGGTGCTGGTCGGGCAGGAACAGCACCCGCTCGGCCCGCTCGAAGGCCCAGGCCATCGCCCTGGCCGCGTTCGAGGAGGTGCAGATGGCGCCGCCCTCACGGCCGGTGAACGCCTTGATCGCGGCCGAGGAGTTCATGTAGGTCAAGGGCACGATCCCGCCGGGGACCCATTCCTGGAGGATCTCCCACGCCTCGTCGACCTGGGCATCGGTCGCCATGTCGGCCATGGAGCAGCCGGCGGCCAGGTCGGGCAGGACCACCTGCTGGTGGTCGGCCGTCAGGATGTCGGCCGACTCGGCCATGAAGTGCACGCCGCAGAAGACCACGAACTCGGCCTCGGGTCGGGCGGCGGCCTGCTGGGCGAGGCGGAAGGAGTCGCCGCGGGCGTCGGCGAACTGGATGACCTCGTCGCGCTGGTAGTGGTGGCCGAGGATGAACGCTCGGCCGCCGAGCGTGGCCCGTGCCGCCGTTGCCCGGTCGACCAGCTCGGGGTCGGAGGCCGGGGGCAGGTCACCAGGGCAGGTGGTGCCCTTCTCGGACGCCCGCTGCGGTCCGAGCAGATCGAGGAAGACGGTGCTTGAGGCCATCGGTCGCTCCGTCCGTGAGATCGTGAACGCGCGCACATTTTAGCGGCGTGGTGCCGCCGCCGCTTCCGACAGGTCGTGCCTCATCGCACGCTGCTCAGCGTAGCCGCCAGGTCGGCGGCGAGCGAGGGGTCGCCGGTGACTCGCCAGGGGTCGCCGCCGGTGCGGCCGGCGGCGCGCAGGACGAACGGCAGCGGCTCGGCCTCGACCACCAGGTCGGGATCGGCGCCCGGGTCGGGGCGCTCGCCGGCGGCGCCGCCGAGCAGCCACTGGCCCGTCCCGAGGCGGAGCAGGATGACGGCGCCCGGGTGGGCTCGGCCCCGCCGCGACAGCCCGCCGGGAACCGTCCGGGCGGCCAGGTCGGCCAGGAGGGCCAGCGTCGGCTCGTCGGCCTCGAAGCGCTGACCGGCGGCCTGGGCCACATCGTGCCCGTGCAGCCAGGCGTCGTTGAGCCGCAGCGCGCCGAGGGTTCGCACCGAGATCGGGCCCGACACCCACGGGACCCGTGCCCGCCAACCCTCGCCATCCAGCGCCGCCAGGTGCCAGCGGAACGCGTCGGCGGCCGCCTCCCAGGCCTCCAGCCGGACCTCGGGCGCCTCACCCTGGTGGGCGGCCACCCCGGCGGCGGTCCATTCGTCGATCGAGCCGGCCTCTGCAAGCGGCCCGCGGTGATCCCGGCCCTGGGCGGCGGCCAGGGCCGCGCCGTCGCCCTCGGCCAGGTGGGCGACCACGTCCGCGACCGACCAGGCAGGGGTGGCGGGCACCTCCAGCTCCCAGGCGGCGGGCGGCAGGCCGGTCAGCAGCCGCCCGACCCGGCCGTGGGTCGTCTCCAGGCTCTCGACCAGCGCGGCGGTGGTCAGCTCGATCGGTCGTCCCTCCCCATGAACACCGCCCTGACCCCCCAGACCAGGGCGAGGATGGCCAGCAGCACGGCCGAGTTGAACCAGGCGGTCCGCCCGGTCAGCCAGCCCAGGGTCGCGAACACGGCCGCCGACAGGGCGAAGCCGACCGCGGCGTTGCGGACCCGCGACCGGCTCGGCGGCTTGAAGCTGAACGGGTTGAGCAGCCCGGCCCGAGCCCGGCGGCGCCCGGCCGGTGCCGACCTGGCCACCGGCGCCGCCGCTGTGGCCGCTCGTTCCCGCGCCCGCGAGCGGCGTCCCATGCGCATCGGCCTCCTTCTGCGACTCCAAGCGTGGACCGGCCATCCGCATCGTACTGTCCGGAACCACCGGGCGCTCCGGGAGGCTTTAAGCTCCGGCCATGCGCGTCGTCGTGGCCCCCGGCAAGTTCGAGGGCAGCCTGAGCGCCGGCCAGGCGGCCGCCGCGATCGAGGCCGGCCTGCACCGGGCCCGGCCGGACGCCGAGGTCGTCCGGCTGCCGCTCGGGGACGGCGGCGCCGGAACCCTCGACGCCCTGGTCGCGGCCGGGTTCGAGCGGGTGCCGGTGCTGGCCACCGGGCCGGCCGGCGAGCCGGTCGAGGCGGCCATCGCCACCGATGGCGAGCGGGTGTTCGTTGAGATGGCCGAGGCGTCTGGGCTCGAGCGCCTGCCAGCGGGCAGGCGGGCGCCGCTGGAGGCCAGCACCTACGGCACCGGCGAGCTGCTCAGGGCCGCGCTCGACCGCGGCGCCCGCGAGCTGGTCCTCGGCATCGGCGGCAGCGCCACCACCGACGGCGGCGCCGGGATGGGCGCGGCCCTCGGCGCCCGCCTGCTGGACCGGGCCGGCGCCGAGCTGCCACCCGGCGGCGCCGCCCTGCTCCGGCTGGCCAGGATCGACCTCTCCGGCCTTGACCCGCGCCTGCGCCAGGTCCACGTGACGGTGGCCTGCGACGTCGACAACCCGCTGGTCGGGCCCGAGGGCGCCGCCCATGTGTACGGCCCGCAGAAGGGCGCACGCCCGGACGACGTGGTGCTGCTGGACTCGGCGCTGCGCCGCTACGCCCGGGTGCTGGAGAACGACCTCGGCCTCGACCTGGCCGCCATCCCGGGCGCGGGTGCGGCCGGCGGGCTCGGGGCCGGGGCGATCGCGTTCCTCGGCGCCGACCTGCGCCCCGGCATCGAGCTGGTGCTCGAGCTGGTCGGGTTCGACCAGGCGGTCGCCGGGGCCGACCTGGTGGTCACCGGCGAGGGCAGGCTGGACGCCCAGAGCCTGCGCGGCAAGGCCCCCGTCGGGGTGGCCCGGGCGGCCGCCGCCCACGGCGTGCCGGTCGTCGCCCTGGCCGGGGTGGTCGAGGTGGCCGGCCGGGAGCTGCGCGCGGCCGGGTTCGAGGAGGCCCACGCCCTGCTCGACCTGGAGCCGGACCCCGAGCGCTCCATCGCCCAGGCCGCCCCGCTGCTGGAGCGGCTGGCCGAGCGGGTCGGCCGGGCCTGGGCGTCCCTACCCTAGAACCCATGACCAGACAACCAGAGAGGCTGGTGCGACCGTGACCGACGACCTGCCGAGGGCGGCCGGGGCGGTGGTGGCCGCCGGCCGCTCCCTCGACCTGGAGCTGGACGTGCGCGAGTTTCCCGAGGGCACCCGCACCGCCGCCGACGCCGCCAGGGCGATCGGGTGCCACGTCGACCAGATCGTCAAGTCGCTGGTGTTCGTCGCCGACACCGACCCGGTGCTGGTGCTGACCAGCGGCGGCAACCGGGTCGACGTGGTCAAGGTCGGCAGGCGGCGGGGCGCGACCACCGTCCGCAAGGCTGACGCGGCGGAGGTGCGGGCGGCCACCGGCTACGCCATCGGCGGCACCCCGCCGTTCGGCCTCGCCCGCGACCTGCCGGTGCTGATCGACCGCCACCTGACCACCTTCCAGATGCTGTGGGCCGCGGCCGGCACCCCCCGCCATGTGTTCCCGATCGCCCCCGCCGACCTCGTCCGGGCCACCGGCGGCCAGGTCGCCGACATCACACTTGCGGAGGACGGCCCACCGGCGGGGTAACGGCCGCTATGATGGCCTGGCGTGACCAATGCGAAAGGAGCACGGATGTCCGAGATGACCCAGGTTGGATCGGTGATCGCGCTCAGCGAGGCTGCGGCGACCAAGGTCCGCGACCTGCTGGCCCGCGAGGGCCGTGACGACCTCGCCCTGCGTGTCGCGGTCGAGCCGGGCGGGTGTTCCGGGCTTCGCTACGCACTGTTCTTCGACGATCGCGCCCTCGACGGCGACGTTCGCGGCGAGGTCGGCGGCGTGGCGGTCGTCACCGACAAGATGAGCGCCCCCTACCTCTCCGGCGCGTCCATCGACTACCTGGACACCCTGGAGAAGTCCGGCTTCACGATCGACAACCCCAACGCCGGCGGCTCCTGCGCCTGCGGCGAGTCGTTCCACTAACCCGGCTCCGCCGTCGAGTTCGCCCCGGACGAGGGCGACGCACCGGTCGCAGCGAAGCAGGTCGCTGTCGATCCAGCGGGCGTCGTCGCTGATGCCCGGAGGGTAGCGCGACCGTGACCGCTCACGCCGCCTAACTTCGCCCCTGACGGTCCTGCGTGAGCTGCGAAGATGCGGGTCCGCATGGCGCTCACCCCCAACTCGCTCGCACGGAGGTAGCCACGATTAGGGCGGACTGACGGAGGCTCGACCCTAGAGCACCAGATTTCAATCTGGTGCTCTCAGCAGTGGAGCTTGCCTTGCTCGGTCAACGACGCGGTCAATGTTCTGCCTTGC
>DASYSE010000024.1:0-3854 GCA_036003705.1 Actinomycetes bacterium
GTCGGCCTCGGTGACGGCCAGGTGGTACCAGAGCAGCGCGTCGCGGGTGCCGAGCCGCACCGCCGCCTTGGCGTGCGGCAGCGCCTCGCGGGCCCGGCCCGCCTGCCGCAGCGCCCAGCCGAGGGCGTCGGCGGCGAAGACGGTGGGCCGCTCGGCCATGGCCCGCCTGGCCATGGCGACCGCGCGCCCCGGGTCGGCGCCCTTGTCGCGCGCGTGGTCGGCCTCGTAGCGGGCCAGCTCGAGGTCGACGGCGACGCCGTTGGCCTGGTTGAGCCGCTCGATGGCGCGGACGAGCTGGTACTGGCCGTCGGCCGCGTCGCTGTCGCGCTGGGCGGCGCGGACGTCGCCGAGCAGCGCGACGGTGGCCGGCAGGGGCAGGCGGGTGGCGGCCGGCTCCAGCAGCTCGGCCGCCCCGGCCAGGTCGCCGCGTGCCGCCTGGACCTGGGCCAGGCCGACCTCTGCGAGCGCGTAGCCGGGCAGGCCGTCCAGCGCCCGGCGGTAGGCGCCCTCGGCCTGCGGCAGCCGGTCGGCGCCGAGGTGCAGGTTGCCGATCAGGGTCTGGACGTAGGCGCGCTCGCCGGCGGAGCCGCTGCCGGCGGCGGCCGCCTGGGTCATGGCGGTCAGCGCGCCGGCGCTGTCGCCGAGCAGCTCGCGGGCGTAGGAGGCGCGCGCCAGGCTGCCCTGGGTCGGTTTGCGGTCGACCATCGCCTGGGCGGTGGTGGCGGCGGCGTCGTAGCGGCCGAGCTCGACCAGGGCGTCGAAGACGATCCCGTAGGCCTCGGTGGCGTCGGGGTTGGCCCGCAGTGCCCTGGTGCCCCAGACGTAGGCGGCGCGGAAGTCGTGGCGGCCGAGGTCCAGCAGGCCGCGTGCGGTCATGGTGGCGGGGTCGCGGGGGGCGAGCTTGCCTGCCCGCTCCAGCACGCCGGCCGCCTTGGTGTAGAAGCTCGGGTCGGCGGTCTCCCGCGCCCTGGTGACGTAGGCGACGCCGAGCTGGGTCAGCAGGCGGGGCTCGTCGGGGCGCCGCCGCAGCTCGTCCTGGAGCCTGGCGACGGTGGTCGCGGTGTCGGTGGCGGCCGGCGTCAGGGGCGGTGCGGCACCGTCGCCGCCGGCGACCAGGAAGCGCCCGACCAGCAGCCCGGCCAGCAGCGTCACCGCCAGGACGGCGACCACCCGGGCCAGGCCATCTCGGCGACCGAGGCCCACGGCGCCCCGTGCCAGCACGACTGCCACCGGCCGGCCCAGGAAGGGCCGGCGCCGCTGGTCGTGCTCGGCTACCTGCGCCTGGCCGCGACGATCCTCCAGGTCCCGGGGTCGCCCTACCCAAACCGGAGGGAGGTGGCGTGGCAACCTAGACCTCCTCGTATCGCCCCGGGGATGCGCGAACACCCCCGGGGTCGGCAATCGGGAAGGAGCCCCGACGTCCACCTGTTCTTCGTCTCCCGAGCCCCAGGGGTTCACTGCTCATTGCGCGGCGGGCGACTGCCACCGCTGCCAGGGGGGACCGTCCCGGGTCCCTCGCCGCTGGTGGGCCGGCCCTGCCAGCAGGACTGCCACGGCGGCTACGATCTGGCGACCCTGGCCCAGCACGAGCACTTCGGGGACGTGGCGTGATGGCCGAGCGCCCGCCTCGATGGCGCACACCACCCTGATGATGGTCGTCTCGGCCGGCCGCGTCCCGGTCGCCATCGCCACCCCCGGCCGGCTCGGCGAGACCCGACTGGCGATGGAGGCCCTGGGCGCCGGCTGTGGCGCCAGCGTGGTCCTGGTCGGCCCGAGCGAGGTCCTGGTCGAGCTGTTGGACGTCGAACCCGGGCTGCTGGACGCCCGGCCAGGGCAGGTCCTGCTGGTGGACAAGGGCTACCGCGACGCCGAGACCGAGGCGATCCTGGCCGCCCACGGCGTGACCCTGCTGCGCCCGGCCTACAAGGGCGAGGCACCCCGCCCCGGCCAGCGGCTGTTCCGCCCGTTGCGGCAGCTCATCGAGTCGGTCAACGACACCCTCAAGGGCCAGCTTGACCTGGAACGCCACGGCGGGCGGACCATCCAGGGCGTCACCGTCCGGCTGCTGCAGCGACTGCTGGCGCTGACCGCTGCGATCTGGCACAACCACAGACCGGCCAGCCGGTCCTGCGCTCCCTGATCGCCTGACGGCTGCTGGCCGGTCGCCCCCTGGCCACGTCGGTCATCATGTCCTCGAACCGATACCCGGCTCGCATCAGCCGGAGCAGCATGGCCCCGGGACACGGTAGGACACTCACCAAATGCAACGAGTTGCATCTGAGCCGGCTTAGCCGTGCTTCCACTCGATCTGGACCGAGGCCGGGTCAAAGGCCGACTCGCCCCGACGCCTGGCCCCGCCACGCCGGGCCGGGAGGATGACGATCTCCAGGAGCACGTCCACAATCGCCCGACGCCGGGAGAGGTCCAGACCCTCCCAGACCTTGGCCGGGTCGGCGGCGTCGGCAACGCCGGCCAGGACGCTCCCCCGGGAGGCTGCAGCCAGGGCGTCGGTGATCGCCTCCCGCTGGTGCCGGATACGCTCGGTCCCGGCCTCCAGTTGCCGGGCGTCGATCACGCCGTCTCCGTACAGCCGGCCCAGCTCGTCCAGGCGTGCTCGGAGCGCGCCGTCCTGGGCGTGCAGCTCGGCGGTGTCTGAGGCCAGGTCGGGCGCCAGAAGGTCGGCGGCGTCAGGGCGGGCGAGCCGCTCCAGGACCACGGCCTCGATGAACTCGTCCAGCTCGGTGGCGTGGCGTCGGACGTGGCCGGCCGGACAGGTGTATGCCGGCGCCCGGCGGTCCCCCCAGGCCGACACGTTGGAGCGGACCGGGGAGCCGCAGACGCCGCAGATGGCCAGGTTGGAAAGGAGCCACTTCCGGGCTCGGGAGCCGGTGGTGTTGCGCGAGGGGTCGCCCAAGGTGGCCACCACGCCCCGCCAGGTGTCCTCGTCCAGGATCGCCGGCCAGCGGGCCGGGCCGATGATCTCGCCGCGGTGTTGCATGAGCCCGGCGTTGCGTGGCCGCTCCAGGACCAGGCGCACGGCCCGGGGCGTCCAGGAGGCGCCCGTGGAGGTCCTGGCGCCCCGGGTGTTCAGCTCCCGGGCGATGGCCCGGAGGGAGACCCCGGCCAGGACCTGGGAGGCCGCCCACCGGACCTGTTCGGCCTCGGCCTCGATCACCGTCATCCCGTCGGCGGCGTAGCCGTAGGGCCGGAGCCCGCCCGACCAACGGCCATCGGTAGCGGCCTGGAGCCGGGCGCGCTTGGTCCTCTCGGAGTGATGCTCGGACTCGAACCGGGACACGGCGCCGAGCTGGCGCGCGACCATCCGACCCGAGGCCGACGCCAAGTCCAGGGGTCCGGCCTTGACGGTCTGGGTAGGGACCCCTCGGGGCTCACATACGGCGATGTACTCCTCCAGCTCGACAGGGGAGCGGTGGAGCCGGTCGGTGTGCCAGGTGATCACCGCGTCGGCGATCCCAGACCGGAGGTCGGCCAGCAGCGCCCGGTAGCCGGGCCGAGGCTTCCCGGAGTAGGCCGACACATCGTTGTCGGAGTGGACCGCTACGATCTCCCACCCGAGCCGCTCGGCGAGCGCCCGGCAGTCGGCCTCCTGGCGCTCCACGCCAAGGCCGCCACCAGTCCGGTCCTCGGAGATCCGGACGTAGATGGCGGCCTGGCGGGACATGGGCTCACTATAGCATGACTTGACCTCTGATGGCCCGGGCCCCTCCCTCCAGCGGCTCGCTACGGAGTCGTGGTGCTACCACGGACGTAGTGGGGGTCGCTGGCGTACCCCTGGTGGGGGGTACCCACGTACGGGAACTGGCTGAGGAACGGCGTGTCGTTGGTGTTCACGC
>DASYSE010000025.1:0-20341 GCA_036003705.1 Actinomycetes bacterium
CCAGAAGCCGGCCCGCCGCGCCTTGCCGCGGCCCGAGGGCGCGGCGGCCGCCGGCGACGCAGGCGCGGCTCCCGGCGATGCCGCGGCGGCTCCCGATTGTGCGGCGGCCGCCATTCCCCACCCAGTCTGGCCCGTCCCTGACAGGCCGTCGCCGCGGCCCGAGGGCACGGCGGGGCCGGGGGCGACGCCCTCGGGGAGGCGGGCGACCCGGGCGAGCTGGGAATCGGTGGCGCCGGCCAGCTCCTGCTGGATGGCGACCAGGGGGAGCCCACGCGCCTGGAGCCGCTTGACGGCGACCAGCTGGAGCAGGTGCCGCGGGCCGTACATGGCGGTCCGGCCGCGGTGGGCGGCCGGACGGTCGACCAGGCCGATGGTGGTGTACCAGCGGATGGCCCGCCGGTCGGGCACGTCGCGGACCCTGCCGCTCGCCTGGCCGTGGTAGTCGACCGCCAGGGCGGCGTCGACCCGCTCGGCGAGCTCGTCAAGGGTCCACGGCGCTTGATCCATACCAGAATAGTGACAGTGTTAGATAACAGTGTCAACTAGGCGCTACCGTGGCCAGGAGAACCCGAGCTGGAGCGCGCTGTTCGAGGTGACCTGGGACGGCCAGGTGCATCCCCAGGCCAGTGAGATCGCCTGGGGGGCGTTTCTCACCGTCGAGGAGCTGCTGGCCAGGCTGGACGAGTGGCGGTTCGTTCCCGACGGGCCGGAGATCTTCCGCCGCTGGCAGGCCGGCGCGTTCTAGCTTGCGGCGACGGCCAGCCCCGGGCGGACCGGGGCCAGCGCCTCCTGGAGGGCGTCGAGGTTGGGCCGGACGGTGACGGTGGCGCCGGCCCGGCCGTCGAGGACCTCCAGGGTCTTGAGGCCGTGGCCGGTGATCAGGGCGACGACCCGCTCGCCGGGCCGGAACTCGCCCCTGGCGGCCAGCCGGCCAACGGTGGCGATGGTCACCCCGGCGGCGGTCTCGCCGAACACCCCGGTGGTCCGGGCCAGCAGCTTGATGGCCTCGATGACCTCCTCGTCGTCCACCGCCTCGACCCGCCCGCCGGTCCCGCGGACCGTGGCCAGAGCCTCGGCCCCGTCGGCCGGGTCGCCGATGGCGAGCGACTTGACGATGCCGCTCGGCCGTACCGGGGTGACCTCGTCCACGCCGGCGGCGAAGGCGGTCGCCACCGGGCTGCAGCCGTCGGACTGGGCGCCGTGGACCCTGGCCGGCGTCCGCTCGACAAGCCCGTGGTCGGCCAGGGTCTGGAAGCCCTGGTGGACCTTGGTGAGCAGAGCGCCGGAGGCGATCGGGACCACCACGTGCTCGGGCAGCGACCAGCCGAGCTGCTCGGCCACCTCCAGACCGACCGTCTTGGACCCCTCGGCGTACCAGGGCCGCAGGTTGACGTTGACGAACCCCCAGCCGAAGGCCTCGACGGCCTGCATGGACAGCCGGTTGGCCTGGTCGTAGGAGCCCTGAACGGCCACGACGGTGGCCCCGAAGGCGGCCGCCGAGGCGACCTTGCCGGCCTCGAGGTCGGCCGGGATCACCACCACGCATTCCAGTCCCTGCGCCGCCGCCGCGGCCGCGGTGGCGCCGGCCAGGTTCCCCGTCGAGGCACAGGCCACCGTCGACAGGCCGAACGCCCGCGCCCTTGCCAGCGCGACGGCCACCACCCGGTCCTTGAAGGAGTTGGTGGGGTTGCGGGTGTCGTCCTTGAGGAGCAGCGGCCCCGGAACCCCGAGCGCCTCGGCCAGGCGGGGGGCTGGGACAAGGGGCGTCAGGCCGGGGGCGAGGTCGCCGGGGCCGGGGCTTGCCGGCAGCACCGCCCGGTAGCGCCAGATCGACCTCGGCCCCGCCTCGACGGCGGCGCGGTTGAGGCTGGCGGCAACCACCTGGAGGTCGTACTCGGGATCGAGCGGTCCGAGGCAGCGGGGGCAGGCGTACTCGAGGGCGGGCGGGTAGGCGGCCTGGCAGCCACGGCAGCGCAGGATGACGTGGTCGAGGGTCTGGTCGGTCATGGCAGTCGGCGACCTCCGGGCTCGGCGTTGGGCGACGTCGCGCCGCGGTCGTCAACCGCTCGGCGCATCTTCCCTCGCCATCGTGGCGAGGCCGGAAGTGGCACCTTCCTCGTCCGGAGGAGGTTGCCGGGGCTTCGTCGGGCCGGTCCCTCCGCCCCTCTCGATGCATCGCCTGCATTGCAAGATGTAGTTGTGGTACCCAGCTTGCCCTGGCACGCTGCTTGGCTGCAACACCGGATGGGAAAACCGTGATGGGGCCCGCACCGGGAGACGGGATGACCGACATCGATACCTGGGAATGGTTCGGCAACCGGACGTTCCACTACAGCCAGCTCGAACCGCTGGCCAAGCTGCGCACGGCCAAGGAGCGGCTCGGGCTGACCGTCTCGGTCTGCCTGCCGACCCGCGACGAGGCCGCGACCGTTGGCGGCATCGTCCGCAACCTGCGGCGGAACCTGCTGGAACGTGCGCGGCTGATCGACGAGATCGTGGTCATGGACGCCGGCTCCGGCGACGACACCGCGGCCATCGCCCAGGCCGAGGGGGCGCGGGTCTTCCTCGAGCACGACGTGCTGCCAGGCGAGGGCCCCGGGTCGGGCAAGGGCGAGGCGCTGTGGAAGAGCCTGCACGCCTGCCATGGCGACCTGATCTGCTGGATCGACGCCGACATCCGCAACTTCCACCCCCGCTTCGTCTACGGGCTGCTCGGGCCGCTGCTGCTCGACCCGGAGATCCGGTACGTGAAGGCGTTCTACGAACGACCGATCCGCGAGCGCAACGCCCTCCGGGCCACCGGCGGCGGCCGGGTCACCGAGCTGCTGGCCCGCCCGCTCATCAACCTGCTCTGGCCGGAACTGGCCGGCATCGTGCAGCCGCTGTCGGGTGAGTACGCCGGGCGCCGGGAGACCCTGGAGCAGGTGCCCTTCTTCTCCGGCTACGGGGTCGAGCTGGGCCTGCTGGTCGACATCGCCGCCCGGTTCGGGGTGGACGGCATCGCCCAGGTCGACCTGGACCGGCGCGTCCACCGCAACCAGGACATGCAGGCGCTGGGCCGCATGAGCTTCGGGATCCTCCAGGCGGTGTTCCTGCGCCTGGCCGAGGAGGGCCGCTCGGTCCCCGGCAACTACGGCACCACCCTGGTGCAGTTCTCCAACCAGCTGTACGAGTACAAGCCGGAGCCGCGCGAGATCGTCACCAGCAGGCGCCCGCCGATCATCACCGTCGACGACTACCGGCGGAGGCGGGCCGACCCTGTGGCCGCGTCCGACTAGCGTGGCCGGCCTGCCCCTCGCCGACGCCGGGCCGCTGCTCGACCGGCTCGCTCCGGCGCTGCTGTTCTCCGACGTGGACGGGACCCTGGTCGGCCGGGCCGGCTCGCTGCTGGCCGACCTGGACGGCCGCCCGACCCTGGCCGCGGCGCAGGCCCTGGTCGCCGCCCACCGGGCCGGGCTGGAGGTGGTGCTGATCTCCGGACGCACGGCCGAGCAGCTCGGGGAGACGGGCCGGCTGCTCGGAACCCGCGACGCCATCGGCGAGCTCGGCACGGTGCTGGTCAGGGGCAGGGAGGTCGAGCTGGTCTGGGGAGCCACCCCCCGCGACCTCGGCGGCTGCCCGGCCGAGGCGCTGGAGCGGTCGGGCGCGCTGGCGGCGGTGCTCGAGCGGTTCGCCGGCCGCCTCGAGCCGCACACCCCGTGGCACCTGGGCCGCCGGGGCACCTTCCTGCTCCGCGGCCAGGCCGACCCGGCCGAGGCCGACGCGCTGCTTGCCGACCGCGGCGCCGGCTGGGCCCGCCTGCTCGACAACGGCCGCCTGCGTGGCGCCTACCCCCATCTCGGCCCTGGCCCGGCCCACGCCTACCACCTGCTCCCCGCCGGAGTCAGCAAGGCCGGCACCGCCGCCACCTACCTGGCCGACCGTGGCCTGCGGCCCGCCGAGGCGGCCGCCATCGGCGACAGCCCGGCCGACCTCCAGCTGGCGGGAGTGGTCGGCGCCATGTTCCTGGTCGCCAACGGCGCCTGGGCCGCCGACACGACACCTGGCACGCCAGTGGTCATCACCCCGTCGCCCGCCGGCCAGGGCTGGTCCGAGGCCGTCGGCGCCCTGCTGCAGCGGATGACCTAGTCGGGACTGCCCTGGGTCAGCTCCTCGCCGTAGTCGACGTACTTGGACCACATGAAGAGGAAGACGATCTTGGCCACGGCGACCAGGGGGACGATCACCAGCATGCCGAACAGGCCGGCAAAGCTGGCCCCGACGAGCAGGGCGAGCATCACCACCACCGGGTGGAGCTGGACCGTGCGGCCCATCACGTTGGGCGAGATCAGGTGGTTGTCGATCTGCTGCACGGCCAGCAGCACGAGGGCGGCCCAGAGCGCCGTGAGGGGCTGGCCGTCGATCAGGGCGATGATCACCGCCAGGCCGCCGCCGATGAACGGTCCGACCAGCGGGACCAGGTTGAACACCCCGGCCACCATCCCCACCAGCAGCCAGAACGGCAGGCCGATGGCCCACAGGCCGATCGAGGAGGCCACCCCGACGAACAGGGCGACCAGCAGCTGCCCGCGGAAGAAGCCGCCCACGGCCTGGCCGATCCGGTCCATCAGGCGCGTGATCTCCTCCCGGCGGCCCGGCGGGATCAGGGCCATCGACCCGCGCTTCAGCCGCGGCAGGTCGACCAGCAGGTAGAAGGCCATGACCGGACCGAGCACGATGATGATCAGGCCGCTGATCAGCGAGTTGGTGACCGACCGGAGCCCGGTCAGGTATCTGGTGACCGCCTGGCGGTTCTCCCCGGCCGACAGCCAGTCCCTGACCTGCTCGGCGTCCAGCCGGAAGTTGGGCTCCTGGCCGAAGCGTGCGCCCAGCCGCCGCACGGCGGCCTGGCCGTCGGCCAGGTAGTCCGGGAAGTGGTCGATGACGGCCGCGGCCTGCCTGGTCACGACGGGGACGAGCAGCGAGACGACCAGGGCGACGATGCACAGGAACAGGAGGTAGACGATGCCAGCCCCCGCAACCCGCGGCACCCCTCGCCGCTCCAGGGCCGAGACCAGCGGGTTGAGAAGGTAGACGACGGCAACGGCGATCAGCAGGGGCGGCACGATCGGGTTGACGTAGACCATCAGCCGCAGCAGCAGGTAGGCAAGGATGATGACGCCGATGCCGGACCAGGCCATGATGCCGATGCGGACGAACCGCTCGTAGGGCGACGGGCGGTGCGGCGGCGGCTGGTCCAGAGGTGCCCGCTGCACCTTCTCGCCCGTCTGGGTCATGCTTCGCCGCCCTCGGATCCGGTCGACCGCCGCGTTCTGGGATGCCAGGATGCACCCACGAGCATACGGGTTCCCCCCAGCGGCGAAAGGCGGGATTCGCGAAGATGGCCGAGCTGGTGGTGGCGTCGAACCGCGGTCCCGTCCAGTTCGAGGTCGACGACGACGGCAACCTGTCCTCGGGCAGGGGAGCCGGCGGCATGGTGACCGCGCTCGGGCCGGCCCTCGCCGGCCAGGCCGGCACCTGGGTGGCGGCGGCGATCAGCGAGGGGGACCGGGCGGCGGCCAGGCGGGTCGCCCGCTCGGGCCGGCTGCGCACCGTCGAGCTGGCCCATGGCGCCGTGCAGCTGCGCAGCCTGGTGTTCGATCCCCGGGAGTACCAGAGCTACTACAACCGGGTGTCCAACCGGACCATCTGGTTCCTGCACCACTACCTGTTCGACGTGCCACGCCACCCGCGCTTCGACCGCAGCTTCCGGGTCGCCTGGCAGCACTACGAGGCGGTCAACCGGGCCTTCGCGGCCGCCTGCGGCGACGAGGCCGACCAGGGCGGCGAGGTGTTCGTGCAGGACTACCACCTGGCCCTCGTCCCGGCCCTGCTGCGCGAGCGCCGGCCCGACCTGCACATCGCCCACTTCAGCCACTGCCCATGGGCCGACCCCGGCTATTTCATGATGCTGCCGGGCCGGGTGGGCGGCGCGATCCTGGAGGGCATGTTCGGAGCCGACCTGCTCGGCTTCCTGGTCCCCCGCTGGGCCCGCAACTTCCTCCACTGCTGCCTGGAGGCCGGCTACCGGGTCGACTTCGACGGCGGCACGGTGCGGACCGGGGACGGCCGCACGGTGCTGGTCCGCACCTATCCGCTGGGGGTGGACGGCGAGGGGCTGCGCGAGCGGGCCGCCAAGCCCGACGTCATGGCCCAGGGTCGCGTGGTCGGCGAGCAGGCCAGAGGGCGCAGCCTGATCGTGCGGGTCGACCGCATGGAGCTGACCAAGAACATCCTGCGCGGCCTCGAAGGCTACGGGACGTTCCTGGAGCGCAACCCGAGGGCACGGGGGCGGGTCGTCCACTACGCCCTGGCCTATGCCTCCCGCCGCGACCTGCCCGAGTACCAGGCCTACACCGCCGAGGTGAAGCATGCGGCCGAGGCCATCAACGAACGCTTCCGGACCCGCACCTGGGAACCGGTGGTGCTGGAGCTGAAGGACAACTACCCGCGCGCCCTTGCCGCCATGGCCGCCGCCGACGTGCTGATCGTCAACCCGGTCTGGGACGGCATGAACCTGGTCGCCAAGGAGGGGCCGACGGTGAGCCGCCGCGACCAGGTGCTGATCCTGTCCCGCAACGCCGGCGCGGCCGACGACCTCGGCGAGGGAGCGCTGCTGGTCAACCCGTTCGACACCGCGGAGCTGGCCGAGGCGATCGCCACCGCGGTCGCCATGCCACCCGACGAGCGGGCCAAGCGGGCCGCGCTGCTCCGCGAGGGCGCCGTGGCGATGCCTCCGCAGGAGTGGTTTCGTGCGCAACGGCGAGACCTGAGCCGGTTTCGTCACACCCCTGGGTAGTCCTTGCCGATGATCACGTGGAGGGCGACCCGGCGGGAGAGGTTGGCCGGGGCCGGCTCGATCACCTGGAACGCCGGGAACCGGGCCTTGAACGCCTCGGCGTCGGCCCGGTGGCCGCCGGTGTAGTAGATGCGCGAGACCGAGTAGTTGCCGAGGGCGGTCCTGGCCGCGACCACCTCGTAGCCGGCCGTCCGGGCCTGGCCGGCGACCCGGTTGGCCAGGCCCGTGACCCAGGCCCCGTTGAGCACCTGCACGGTGACTCCCGAGGCCGGGCGCAGGGTCGGCTCCGTGGTCTGCCTGGTGGTGGGCGGGGCGGTGGTCGTCTGGGCCAGTGTCGTGGTGGTGGCGTGGACCGTCGTGGTGGTGGCAGCCGCGCTGGTGTCCGGCTGCAGGACGGTGGAGCCTGACGGCGCCGCGGCCGTCCGCCGGGTCCCGCCGGGCGCTGACATCCGGTCGACGATCGTGAACACGGCCAGGAACGCGACCAGCACCAACGCCGCCCTGGCCGTCGGGCCCGGTTTCACGGGTACCTCCCTCAGCAAGTACTGGTCGGATGTCGCCGGCAGCCTACCCCCTGCAGTCCCCGGTCCACGTGGGGGCTCCGGCTTCCCCCACGGCCGCTCAACGGCGCCTGTGCCAGGGGTCGGCCTGGTCCCTGCACGCGGCCGCTCCAGAGCGAATGTGCGGGGCTAGCGCCCTGCGCGCTGGCGGCGGCGGGAGGCGCGCTGGCGCCGGAGGCGCTTGACGAGCATGGGGTCGTGGGCGAGGGCTGCCGGGTCGTCGATCAGCCGGCTGAGGAGCTGGTAGTAGGCCGTCGGGCCGACGCCGAACTGGCGGCGGATCGCCTCCTCCTTGGCGCCGGCGTGCCGCCACCAATGCCGCTCGAAGGCCAGGACGCCCCGCTCCCGTTCCCCGAGGACCGCCACGGGGGAGCCGGCATGGGGGCCGGCCCCCGGCCGCTGCGGCCCCGCGCCGGCCGGGTCGGCGTCCTGCTCCCATGCGTAGTTCTCCACGTCACCACCCCGCAGTTCTCCGGAGGCAGGGACCGGGCTGCGTCCCAGGACCGACGGCATCGGACTCTCAAGATCTTGTGCTGGGGCGAACCTTAGACGCTATATCTTGCGGAGAGCAAGCCTAGCTGGGGATTAGCGACTCGTGAGCATGGGATTTGGCGAATCCCGCAGAAGCACGCTAGAGTCCGGCCCGTTTGGTCACGGAATGATCACCGGACGGACACGTTTCACCCTGAACGGCCCCTCCGACCCCCATCGGAGGGGAGGGCGCCCCCCTGTCGCCAGCGCCCACCCGTGTCCGGCCCCTCGAGGCGGGAGGAAAGGAGGTCGGGCGTTTGCCACCGTCTGGCGCTCGACGGACCCCCCACCGTCGATGGCCCCGCCGCGCAGCCCAGAGCGTGCTGCTGGCGGCCATCCTGGTGCCACTGACGGTGCTGTCGACCGGTTCCAACACGACAGCCCTGGCAACCCCGACCACCTCCGCCCGCCTCGAAGACCAGCTCCACCAGCAGAATCGCGAAGAAGACCAGCTGGTCGAGCAGTACAACCAGAGCCGGCTGGCCCTGGCCCGGATCCGCAAGGCGCTCAAGGGCCTGCAGCAGCAGACCAGCGTCGCCGAGGCTGACCTGCGCAAGCTCCGGGTGGCCCTCGGGGCCAGGGCGTCGGCCGCCTACGTGCAGGGCGCCGGGAGCGCCGTGGCCGCCGTGCTCGACTCCGACGACCCGGCCGCCGCCATCGACCGTGTCCAGGTGCTGGACCTGCTGGCCGCGCACGACGGCGACCTGATGGACCGGCTCGGCGTCGCCGGCCAGGCCCTGGACGCGCGCAAGCGCGACCTGGTGGCCGCGGAGAAGGCCCAGGCGGCCGAGGTCGGCCGCCTGGCGGCCAAGAAGGCCGAGGTCGAGCGGGCCGCCGACAAGACCAGGGCGCTGCTCCAGAGGATGGAGGCGGCCAGCCGCCCGTCGGCCCCCAGCCGCCCCTCCAACCCGCCGGTCGCCCCCCCGCCCTCGGGTGGCGGCGGCAGCGGCTCGGCCGCGGCCGCGGTCAGCTACGCCAGGGCCCAGGTCGGCGACCCCTACTGCTACGGCGGTACGGGCCCCAGCTGCTACGACTGCTCGGGGCTGACCATGATGGCCTGGCAGCAGGCCGGCGTGTCGCTCCCCCACTCCAGCGCCGCCCAGTTCAACGTCGGCCGGCGCATCTCGGCCAGCGAGCTGCAGCCGGGCGACCTGATCTTCTACTACAGCCCCATCTCCCACGTTTCCATCTACATCGGCAACGGCCAGCGGATCTCCGCCACCCATACCGGCGACTACGTGCGTGTCCAGTCGCTCGGCAGCAGCATCGTCGGCTACACCCGCCCCACCGGATAGGCCCCACACCGCGCCTCCCGCGCATCCCCCATGCAGAAGGCCCGCCGAGGCTGGCGGGCCTTCTGTATGCGGGCCTTCTGTATGAGGTGAGCGGGTCACGACATGAGGTGAGCGGGTCACGACGACCATGGCACCGGCGTTGACACTTGAGTGGCGGCGGGGGGAGCCGGAGCTCCCCACATGGATCGGGAGACCGCGGTTGGTAGCTACCGAGCGTCGCCTTACGGCGCCGCTGGAACCGAGATACCGATGCCACCCTTGGTCTCGGGGCCGTAGCGGTCCTTCTCGCGGGCCAGGTCGAGGGGGCCGATCCGCTCGCGGGCGGCCAGGGCCTGCTGGTCGAGCAGGCCGGCCGGCACCACCCATGCCACCTCGAACTCGAGGCCGTCGGGGTCCTTGGCGTACAGGCTCTTGGTGGTGCCGTGGTCGGAGGCGCCGGCCAGGGCGCCGGCGTCGGCCAGCCGGGCCGCCAGCCGCTCGAGCTCGGCCAGGGTGTCGACCTCCCAGGCCAGGTGGTACAGGCCGACGGTGGACCGACCGGCCACCGATGGGCCGGCGCCGGCGCCGATCTGGAACAGCCCGAGGTCGTGGTCGTTGGTCGACCCGGGCGCCTGGAGGAACGCGGCCCCCGGCATGCCCATGACCGGCTTGAAGCCCAGCACGTCGCGATAGAAGGCGACGCTGCGCTCCACCTCACGGACATACAGCACGGCGTGGTTCAGTCGGACGATGGGCATGCGGCCTCCTGTCGTTGCCTCTCGAGCCCCAGTCTAGGCCGGGCGGCCGTGCCCGCTCGCCGCCAGGGCGCCCGGGACCGTATCGTTGCCCCATGCCGCCGCAGGAGCATCCAGTCGCGCCCGCGAGCCTTCACCCGGCCCGGTCGCGGGTCAGCGGGACCTCGCTCGGGATGTTCGCCATCGTGGTCCTCATCTGGCTGCTGTCGCTGGTCGTGGTCGCGCCGCCCGCCTACGGAGCGGCCGTCCTCGCCGGCTGGCGCCCGGAGCTGGTGGTGGCCGCCGCCTGCGCCGCCTGGACCGCCAGCGCCGCCCTGGTCCTGGTCCGTCCGGTGGAGGCGGGGCTGGCCTGGCTGCTGTTCCGCGGCCTTCGCCGGCCCAGGCCGGCCGAGCTAGCCCGGATCACACCCGCCCTGGAGCGGGTGTGCCGGGCTGCGGGGACCGAGCCCGGCCGCTACCTGCTCCGGGTCGAGGAGAAGCGGCAGGTCAACGCGTTCGCACTCGGCGGCCACGTGCTGGCCGTGACCCGGGTGGCCCTCGACCTCCCCGACGACATGCTCGAGGCGGTGCTGGCCCACGAGGTCGGCCACCACCGCCACCTGCACCCGCTGGCCATCATCCTCGGCTGGTGGTACCTGCTGCCGTTCGAGGCCGGCGAGCGGGTGCTCCGGGCGATCCGGCGCGTCACCCGGGGACTGGCCAGGACGTTCTCGCGGCTCAGCGACCGCACCGGCGGGGTCGCGGGTGGCCGGGCGGCGGACGGCGCCCTTGGCATGCTGGTGCTGCTGGCCGTCCTCGGCGTCCTGGTCGTGGCCGGGAGCCTGCTGGTGGTTGCGCTCGGCCTGCTCTGGCTGCCCCTGGCCCTGCTGGTCCGGCTGGCCAGGGTGCTCGGGGCGGCGCTGTCGCGGGCCGGCGAGCACGCGGCCGACCGGCACGCGGCCGAGCTCGGCTACGGCCCCGGCCTGCTCCGGGTGCTGGCGCTGTTCGCCCACGCCGAGCAGTCGGCCCCGAGGCCCCGTGGCATGGCCGCGCTGCTCCGCTCGCATCCCACCTGCCAGGCCCGCATCCAGGCGATCGGCCGCGGCAGTGAGGAGCGTCGCTGGTGACGGCCGCGTTGGCACCGGCACCCGCCTGCCCGGTTCAGCTCAGCTGAGCACCGAGATGTGGACGTGGTCGTCGTGGCGCAGGGTCGGGTTGCAGTTGCACGGATCGGACGGGTGCCGGTAGTCGTGCCAGCCCCGCTCGCGCGTCCAGATGCGGCCGTTGAAGATCACGTACTTGACGTCCAGCGCCCAGGCGTTGACCGCGGCCCAGGTCGCGATCCGCCAGCCCAGCGACCGGTTGGACCAGGTCATCACGTCGATCGCCCGGCCCCGCGGATGGTCGCTGCCCGGCACCGAGCCGTAGGGCCGCCAGCCGCCGATGGCGTGGACGTCGAAGGTCCGGACCACCAGCCCGTACAGGCGCTTGGCGGTGGCGGTGAGCTTGTTGTAGCTGGCGGTGTTCGGGCCGCCGCCGCTGCCGCCGAGGTCGTCGTCGGAGATCACCGTCGGGCCTGAGGCCCGCTGCCTGGCCAGGCGGGCCCGCCTGGCCGCCGCAGCGGCGGCCGCGGCCGCGCGCCGCCGCGCCGCCTCCTCGGCCCGGATCTTGCGGACGATCCTGGTCGACCGGGCCCGCAGGGCGCCCTGGCGGACCTGCAGCGAGGCGATCTTGCGCCGGAGCGCGTCGTTGGCCGCGGCCCTGGCGGCCCGGATCGCCTCCAACTCGGCGGCCCGGGCCTGCACCCGCGCCTTCTCGGCGGCGGCCTCCTGCTCGGCTTCGAGGGCCCGTCGGCGGGCCGCGTCGGCGGCCACCTTGGCGTCGACCAGCGCCTGCAGCTCGGCGTTGGCCGCCTTGGCCACGTTGTCGAGCAGCTTGGAGCGGTCGAGCAGGTCGGCGAGGCTCTCGGCGTCGATGACCAGGGTCAGCATGGCCGACGCCCCGCTGTTCACATAGGTGGCACGGGCCCGACGGTCGATCACCGCCTGCTGGGCCTCGACCTCGAGCCTGGCCCTTGCCGCCTCCAGGACCGCCCGCCTGCGCCTGGACTGGGCGGCGAGGAAGCGGCGCCTGGCCTCGGCCAGCGCGGCCTGGGCCTCGGCGACGTCGCGGTCGGCCTGGACCAGAGCGGCGGCGACCTGGTCGGCGTCGGCCTTGGCGTTCTTCAGGACCCGGCGCACCCGGTCCAGCTTGCGCTGGACCTGGGTCAGCTCGGCCTGGTGCTGCTGGCCGGCGCGGGCCGGGACGACCAGGAGCGGGGCGAGCAGGGCTGCGACCAGGACGAGGATGGCAGGACGGCGGGCAGGTGCAGACAAGGCGGCCTCCGTGGGGAAGGAGACGGAAGGCACGTCGAACGGCGCAGGAACGTACCCTATGGTTGGCATCAGGTGTGGGACGTTGACGAAATCGACGCCGAACCGATCACAGACGCTGACGGGCCGCCGCCGCGGGCGGCTCCATCCCGACCCCACGAGTTGATCTCACCGGTCCAGACGCCTGCGCCGCGGCCGTGGTTCCTGCATCCTTTGGCGAGCACGTTCACCGAGGAGAGCCGTTGGCCACGATCTTGCGGGACCCCCGGAGCCCCGGCCAGCCGGGCAGGCTCAAGCGCTGGCTGCTGCAGAGCCAGGCCATCCAGTCCGGCCAGGCACAAGGCCCCCACCGCAGGCCGAGCGAGCACCATCAGCAGCCGTGGTGGAGGGTCATGTGCCTCACCGGGGTGGACTACTTCTCCACCCTCGGCTACCAGCCGGGCATCGCCGCGCTGGCCGCCGGTGCGCTGTCGCCGGTGGCGACGCTGGCGCTGGTGCTGCTGACCTTGCTGGGCGCCCTGCCGATCTACCGCCGGGTGGCGGCCGAGAGCCCGAACGGCGAAGGCTCGATCGCGATGCTGGAGCGGCTGCTGTCGTGGTGGAGCGGCAAGCTGTTCGTGCTCGCCCTGCTCGGCTTCGTGGCCACCGACTTCGTGATCACGATCACGTTGTCGGCGGCCGACGCCACCGCCCACGTCCTGGAGAACCCGTTCGTGCCCGGCTTCCTCGAGGGCCACCAGGTCGCGGTCACGCTGGCCCTGGTCGCCCTGCTCGCCGTCGTGTTCCTCAGGGGCTTCACCGAGGCCATCGGCATCGCGGTCGTGCTGGTCGCCGTCTACCTGTCCCTCAACCTGGTGGTGGTGGTGGTCGCCCTCGAGCAGGTCGTCGTCGACCCCGAGGTCGTGACCAGCTGGCGCAACCTCCTCACCACCGAGTACGCGAACCCGCTGGGGATGGTGGCGGTGGCGCTGCTGCTCTTCCCCAAGCTGGCCCTCGGCCTGTCCGGCTTCGAGACCGGCGTTGCCGTGATGCCGCTGGTCCGCGGGGACCCCGGCGACACCCCCGAGCGGCCCCACGGCCGCATCCGCGACACCCGCAGGATGCTCACGACCGCCGCTCTGATCATGAGCGTCTTCCTGGTCACCAGCAGCTTCGCCACCACCCTGCTCATCCCCCACGAGCAGTTCGAGAAGGGCGGCCCGGCCAGCGGCCGGGCCCTGGCCTACCTGGCCCACGAGCACCTCGGGAACGTGTTCGGGACGATCTACGACGTCAGCACCATCACGATCCTGTGGTTCGCCGGGGCGTCGGCCATGGCCGGCCTGCTGAACATCGTCCCCAGGTACCTGCCCCGTTACGGCATGGCCCCGGAGTGGACCAGGGCGGTGCGCCCCCTGGTGCTGGTGTTCACCGCCGTCGCCTTCACCGTCACGATCATCTTCCGGGCCGGTGTCGAGGCCCAGGGCGGCGCCTACGCCACCGGCGTGCTGGCGCTGATGTCGTCGGCGGCCGTCGCCGTGACCCTCTCGGCCCGGCGCCGCGGCCGGCGCGGGCTCACCGTCGTGTTCGCCGTGATCACGCTGGTGTTCCTCTACACCACCATCGCCAATGTGGTCGAGCGGCCCGACGGCGTGCGGATCGCGTCGTTCTTCATCGCGGCCATCCTCGTCACCTCGCTGGTCTCGAGGATCAGCCGGGCGACCGAGCTGCGCGTGACCGGCGTGCAGCTCGACGAGACGGCCGAGCGCCTGGTCGACCAGGCGGCGACCGGCGACATCCGCATCGTCGCCAACGAGCCGGACGAGCGCGACGAGCAGGAGTACCGCGAGAAGGAGGAGGAGGTGCGCCGGGCCAACCACATCCCCGGCTCCGACCCGGTCCTGTTCCTGGAGGTGACGGTGGTGGACCCGAGCGAGTTCGAGTCCAGGCTCCGGGTGACCGGCGAGGAGCGGTTCGGCTACCGGATCCTGCGGGTCGACAGCGCAACCATCGGCAACACCATCGCCGCGATCCTGCTGCACATCCGCAACCGCACCGGCAAGCTGCCCCACGTCTACTTCGGCTGGACCGAGGGCAACCCGGTCGTCCACCTGCTGCGCTACCTGATCTTCGGCGACGGCGACGTGCCTCCCATCACCCGCGAGGTGCTGCGCCAGGCCGAACCGGACCGGGAGCGGCGCCCACTGGTCCACATCGGCTGACCGAGGGGGGAGCTCACCCGCTCATGGAGGACAGCCGGTCGACGCCGGACCGGCCACTCGAGGGCTACGGCCGTGCCGCCACCGGCCGGCTGCGCGAGCTGCTGGGCGACGAGCTGCTGGCCGCCTACCTGATCGGCTCGGGTGCGCTGGGCGGCTTCGCACCGGACCAGAGCGAGATCGACATCGTCGCCGTCTGCTCCGAACCGCCGTCGGAGGGACTCAAGCAGGCGATCGTCGCCGAGCTCAGCCGGCAGGCGATGAGCTGGCCGCTGCGGGGGCTGGAGTTCGTGCTGTACACCCGGGCCGCGGTCGCCCGGCCGGCCCGGACGCCGCGGTTCGAGATCAACCTCAACGTCGGCCGGCGGATGCCGCACCACGTGTCCCTCGACCCGGCGTCGGAGCCGTCCCACTGGTTCGTGCTCGACCTCTCGATCCTGCGTGGGCACGGCCTGGCGCTGACGGGCCCGCCGGCCGGGGAGCTGGTCGGGCCGGTTCCGCGGCCGTGGGTGCTCGAGGCGCTGCGGGACTCGCTGGCCTGGCATGCCGCGCACGAGTCGCTGCCCTACCTGACCGTGCTCAATGCCAGCCGGGGCTGGCGCTATGTCGAGGAGGGCGTGTGGTCGTCCAAGGACGACGCCGGCACCTGGGCGCTTCCGCGGACCGACGACCCCTCCCTGGTCGAGGCGGCGCTGGCGATCCGGCACGGTGACCGCTCGGGAGCCCTCGACCCAGCCCGCGTGGCCGCCTTCCAGCGTGGGGTCCGGGCGGTGGTCGAGCACGCGCTGAGGTAGGTCGGGACGGCCTGACGGTCGGGCCCCTGGCGCCGTGCTCGGCGAAGCGCCCTCGATCGGGGCCCCCTCCGGTCAGTCCGGCGGCCGGTCCGACCGTTACACTCCGGGGATGGAGACCCGGCTGTACGGCGACCTGTCCGCCTGGTGGCCGCTGTTCTCGGCGCCCGCCGACTATGCGGAGGAGGCGGCGTTCTACCGGCAGGCCCTTGTCGAGGCAAGCGAGCGCCCGCCGGCCACGGTGCTCGAGCTCGGCTCGGGCGGCGGCAACAACGCCTCCCACCTCAAGGCCCATTTCCGGCTCACCCTGATCGACCTCTCGCCCGGCATGCTCGAGGTCAGCCGGGCCCTCAACCCCGAGTGCGAGCACATCGAGGGCGACATGCGGACGGTCCGGCTGGACCGGGTCTTCGACGCGGTGTTCGTGCACGACGCGATCGACTACATGACCACCGAGCGGGATCTCCGGCAGGCGATGGAGACGGCGTTCGTCCACTGCCGGCCGGGCGGGGCGGCCCTGTTCGCGCCCGACCACCTCCGCGAGAGCTTCCGGCCGGGCACCGAGGACGGCGGCGAGGACGGCGACGGGCGCGGCGTACGCTGGCTGGAGTGGACCTGGGACCCCGACCCGACCGACACCACCTACCTGATGGACTTCGCCTACCTGCTCCGGGACCGCGACGGCACGGTCCGGGTCGAGCACGACCGGCACGTCGGCGGGCTGTTCTCGCGCGCCGACTGGCTGCGGCTGCTGAGCGAGGTCGGCTTCCGGCCCGAGGTCGTCGCCTTCGAGCACTCGGAGCTGCAGCCGGGTTCGGCCGAGGTGCTGGTCGCCAGGAAGCCGGCCCGCCAGGAGCCGGGCCCCGCCGCGAGTCGAACGCGTCGCCCGAGCGCGAGCACGCGAAAGCGACCGCCGCCGTCCTCAGCGACCCCGTAGAACGCCCATGGCACCCACGACTGGCATGTCCATCGGCCCATCCGCGTGCTCAGCCTGAGTGACGGTCGTGCGTCATCGCCCGGTAGACGTTGATCAGCGCCTCTTTCTGGTCGTGGGACAGGTCGAGGTCGGTCCGGATGGCCGCCTCGACCGATGACCTGGCGGCCGCGGCGTCGGCACCCTCGCCGTCGTTCTCCAGCAGGCCGGCCTGGACCAGCAGGGTCTCGGCGGACACGTTGAGGGCGTTGGCGATCGACTTGAGGACCCGGACCGACGGCTGGTGCAGGCCTCGCTCCAGCTGGCTCAGGTAGGGGTTGGAGACCTCGGTCATCTCGGCCAGCTCACGCAGCGACAGGTCGGCGAGCTTGCGCTGTGCCCGGATGAACGAGCCGAGCGCCTCCATCTGCGACTTCCAGGGATCCTTCATGTGTGGCCAATGGTATCCGATCCACCTCTTGACAAACCATCGTTGCGCAAACTATAGTTTGCGCTGCATCAAGACGAACCTACGAAAGGACCATGATGCCGAGCTCCACCAAGACCCCCGCCTGGCCGGGCGCCGACCGGCTCCCGACGCCGGCCGAGCTGGTCGACACGGTGTACGACTTCGCCGGCGAGCTGCTCCAGGCCCAGCGGGAGTTCTTCCACAAGGCCATCCAGGTGACCGCCCCGCTCTACGACCAGATCGAGGAGCAGGCCGCCAAGGCCACCGGCCGCAAGAGCTGACAGACCCCAACCGGTATCCCCCGGCAGGACGAGGCCCGAAAGGGCCTCGTCCTGCTGCTAGAGCGCCGGTCGAGTATGCCCGGCGCGCATGCGCCAGGGCCTGCCAGGGCCGCAGGATAGGTGAATGCGACCGCCGATACTCGACCGGCGCTCTAGTTGACCGAGTATGCACCTGCTCGTCATAGTGACCGTGGGATGGACCGACAGGACGCCGAGCGCGTCGCCGAGCGGGCCGCCGAGGCCCTCGGGCCGGAGGCCGGCCTTGTCGCCAGCCTCGACCCGGTGTCGCTGGCCCGGGCGCTGGCCGAGGTGGGGGTCGGGCTGGCCCGCCATCCGTTCGGCCCGGCCCTTGCGGGACTGCGCTACGCGGCCGGACTTGCCGCGGCCGGCGCGGTCAGCGCGGCAAGAGCGTTTGGCGCCGAGACCAGCCCCCCGGTCCCGCCGCCGGCCAGGGACCGGCGCTTCACCGACCCGGCCTGGACGGAGAACCCGCTGTTCTTCGGGCTCCAGCAGAGCTACCTGCTGACGGCCAGGCTGGCCAAGGAGCTGGTCGCCGCCGCCGAGCTGGGCCCGCGCTGGCGGGGCAAGGCCGACCTGGCCGTGCAGCTGCTGATCGACGCCCTGGCGCCCTCGAACTTCCTGGCCACCAACCCGGCCGCCCTCAAGCGCGCCTTCGACACCGGCGGGCGCAGCGCCGCACGCGGGCTCAACAACTTCCTCGAAGACCTCATCAGCAACCAGGGCAAGCCGCGCCAGGTCGACACCAGGCCGTTCGAGTTGGGCGAGAACCTGGCCGCCACCAAGGGCCGAGTGGTGTTCCGCAATCCCCTGATGGAGCTGATCCAGTACGCGCCGACGACCCGCACCACCTACGAGACGCCGATGCTCTGCAGCCCGCCCTGGATCAACAAGTACTACGTGATGGACCTGGCTCCGGACCGCAGCTTCATCCAGTGGGCCGTCGACCACGGCCACACCGTGTTCGCCATCAGCTATCGCAACCCCGACAAGTCCATGCGCGGGGTGAAGCTCGACGACTACCTGCTCCAGGGCCCGGTCACCGCCCTCGATGTCGTCCGCGACATCACCGGCGCACCCCAGGCGAACGTGGTCGGGCTGTGCCTCGGCGGCACCCTGACCACCATGCTGATCGCCTACCTCGACGCCATTGGCGACCAGCGGGTGCGTTCGGCGACGCTGCTCAACACCCTGATCGACTTCTCGGCGCCGGGGGTGCTCGGGACCTTCACCGACCGGGAGACGGTCGAGCGCCTCGAGGCCAAGATGGCCCGCCAGGGCTTTCTCGAGGGCCGCGAGATGGCCACCACCTTCGACCTGTTGCGGGCCAACGACCTCATCTGGAACTACGTGGTCAGCAACTGGCTGATGGGCGAGGACCCGCCGGCGTTCGACATCCTGGCCTGGAACGCCGACTCCACCCGCATGCCCGCGGCCATGCACTCGTTCTACCTGCGGACCTGCTACCTGGAGAACCAGCTCGCCAAGGGCGAGATGGAGCTGGCCGGGGTGCGCCTGCACCTGGACGCGGTGATCCAGGACCTGTACCTGGTCGGGGCCGTGACCGACCACATCACCCCGTGGACGTCGTCCTACCTCACCACCCAGCTGGTCAAGGGGAACACGCGCTTCGTGCTGAGCTCCTCAGGCCACATCGCCGGGATCGTCAACCCGCCGAGCCCCAAGGCCCGCCACTGGACCAACGACGACAACCCGCCCGACCCCGACGTCTGGCTGGCCGGGGCGACCGAGCACCAGGGCTCCTGGTGGGAGGACTGGCTGGGCTGGGCCAAGGCCCACGGCGGCCAGCGCCGCAAGCCGCCCCCGATGGGCGGCGAGCAGCACCCGCCGATCGCCGACGCCCCCGGCGCCTACATCCGCGAGCGGTAGCTGGGTTCAGGCCACCCGTTCGAAGATGGCGGCGATGCCTTGGCCTCCGCCGATGCACATGGTGACCAGCGCCCGCCGGCCCCCGGTCCGCTTGAGCTCGTACAGTGCCTTGACGGTCAGGATGCAGCCGGTGGCGCCGATCGGGTGGCCCAGCGACACTCCCGAGCCGTTGGGGTTGGTGCGGTCCTCGGGCAGGCTCAGGTCGCGGACCACCGCCAGCGCCTGGGCCGCGAAGGCCTCGTTGACCTCGAACACGTCGATGTCGTCGACCTTGAGGTTGGCCTTTTCCAGCACCAGCCGCACCGCCGGGATCGGGCCGATGCCCATGTACTTGGGCTCCACCCCCGCATGGGCGTAGGCCACCAGCCGCCCCAGCGGCTCCAGCCCCTTGGCCTCGGCGACCTGCGCGTCGCACAGCACCACCGCCGCGGCGGCGTCGTTGATGCCGGCCGCGTTGCCGGCGGTCACCGAGCCGCTCTTGTCGAACACGGGCCGCAGCTTGGCCATGCCCTCCAGCGAGGCGTCGGCCCGGATGTGCTCGTCGGTGTCAAAGGTGGTGGTGCCCTTGCGGGACTTGAGCTCGATGGGGAGGATCTGCTCCTTGAAGTACCCCTCGGCCGTCGCCTTGGCCGCCCGCTGGTGGCTCTGCACCGCCAACGCGTCCTGGTCCTCTCGGGAGATCCCCCACTTGCCGGCCACGTTCTCGGCGGTGACCCCCATATGGCAGTCATCAAACGGGTCGGTCAACGCCCCCACCATCATGTCGGCGGCGCTGGTCTCGCCCATGCGCGCGCCCCACCGCAGCGCCGGCAGCCCGTACAGGCCACGGCTCATCGACTCGGCCCCGCCGGCCAGGGCGACATCGGTGTCGCCGAGCAGGACCATCTGGGCGGCCGACACGATCGCCTGCAGCCCCGACCCGCACAACCGGTTGAGAGTGAACGCCGGCGTCTCCACCGGCAGGCCGCCGTTGACGCCGGCCACCCGCGACAGGTACATGTCGCGGGTCTCGGTGTGGATCACGTTGCCGAACACCACGTGCCCGACCTCGGCCGGCTCGACCCCGGACCGGCCGACCGCCTCCCGGACCACCGCCGCGCCAAGATCGGCCGGCGGCATGTCCTTCAAGCTTCCCCCGTACTTCCCTACCGCCGTGCGGACACCAGAAAGGACAACAACCTCACGCTCTGCAGTCACGCCAGACTCCTCTGTCACATGTACAGTCCGCCATTGATCCCGTAGACCTCCCCGGTGATGTACCCCGAATCGGGGTCGGCTATGAACTCCACCACCCGGGCGATCTCCTCCGGCTCGCCGAGACGGCCCACCGGGATCTGTGCCACCACCCGGGCCAGCACCTCCTCCGGCATCGCCGACACCATCTCGGTGGCGATGAACCCTGGGGCGACCGAGTTGACCGTGATCCCCTTGCGGGCCGTCTCCAGGGCCAGGCTGTTGGTCAGCCCGAACAG
>DASYSE010000026.1:0-51261 GCA_036003705.1 Actinomycetes bacterium
GGCGAACGGTGTCCTCCCACCAGGAATTGCCACCATCGATCAGCAGATCCCCCTGGTCCAGATGGCCGGCCAGCTCCTCCACCACCCCATCCACCGCCGGCCCGGCCTTGACCATCACCAGGATGCGGCGGGGCCGGGCCAGCGCGGCCACAAACTCCTGGGTCGAGAAGGTCCCCACCAGCCGGCCCTCCTGGCCATGGCGGTCCACCAGCTCACGGGTCTTACGCCCGGTCCGGTTATGGACCGCCACCGAGAACCCGTTACGGGCCGCGTTACGCGCCAGGTTCGCGCCCATGGTGGCCAGGCCGGTGACACCCAACTCGCACTCTCCAGCCATACCCTTCTCCTCTCGGCCCGGGTGGCCGAACCCTCATCACGTCGTGCGGTCGATCGCCGTCATGGAACATGCCAGCTCCGGCCGTCGCGAGCCAGCAGCGCGTCGGCCTCCCTTGGCCCCCATGAGCCGGCCTCGTACAGTGGTATGGCGGTGTCGTCGTCGGCCCAGTGGGCGATGACCGGGTCCACGATCCGCCAGCACTGCTCCACCTCGTCCGAGCGGATGAACAGGGTCGGGTCGCCAACCAGTGCCTCCAGCAACAGCCGCTCATAGGCTTCGGGGGATTCCTCGCGGAAGGTGGCGCCGTAGGAGAACTCCATCCTTGCTGACCGGACCCGAAAGTGATGGCCCGGCACCTTGGCGCCGAACCGCAAGCTGATCCCCTCGTCCGGCTGGATCCGCAGGATCAGGGCGTCCGCCTCCTGTCCTTCCACCTGCGCGGCGCTGATCGGCAGATGGGGTGGCCGCTGAAACTGCAACAGCACCTCGGTCACACGCGCTGGCAGGCGCTTGCCGGTGCGGACATAGAATGGGACGCCGGCCCAGCGCCAGTTGTCGACATCCAGCCGCAATGCCGCGTAGGTCTCGGTTCGGCTGAGCGGATCAACGCCGGGCTCCTCCCGATACCCCGGCAGGAGCGCCTTGCGGGTTCCGCCGCGGCTGTACTGGCCGCGGACCGCGATCCGGGCGATGTCCCGGGTCGTGGGCAGGCGGATGGCCTGCAACAGCTTGACCTTCTCGTTGCGCACCGCCTCGGCGGCAAACGACGCCGGCGGCTCCATGAGCGCCAGCGCCAGCACCTGCAGGACATGGTTCTGGAGGATGTCGCGGGCAGCTCCCGCGTGCTCGTAGAAGTTGCCGCGCCGCTCAACACCGAGCGTCTCGGCGACCGTGATCTGCACGTGATCGACCCAGCTGCGGTTCCAGATCGGCTGGAAGATCGAGTTGGCGAACCGCAGCGCGAGCACGTTCTGGACGGTGTCCTTGCCCAGGTAGTGATCGATCCGGAACACGTCGCGTTCCGCGAACGCGGCATGGACCCGATCGTCCAGCGCGCGGGCGCTCGGCTCGTCGCGTCCGTAGGGCTTCTCGATCACGATTCGGCACGACCCGCCGTCCACCAGGCGGTTGAGGCCGGCCGCCGCCAGGTTGTCCACGATGACCGGGAAGGCCGGCGGTGGGGTTGCCAGGTAGAACAGGAGGTTGCCGCGCAGACCCGGTGCGCTGTCGAGCAGCTTGGCCAGCCGCTGGTAGGTGTCCAGGTCGTCATACGCCCCGCACAGGTACTGGACGTCTCCGGCCAGACCGTTGGCGGCAAGCGCCTGCGGGTCGAAGGCGACCCGCTTGCGGAACTCCTCGGCTGACAGCGTGGTGCGCCCGACTCCGATCAAGGTCAACGAGCCCGCAACTCGTCGATGCCGCACCAAGTTGGCCAGCGCCGGCACCAGCTTGCGTTGCGTCAGATCTCCTGACGCGCCGAAGATGACCACCGCACTGGGCGGTGCTCGCCGCTCCTGGAGGTTGGCTGCTTCCTCCGTCATCACCGGGCTGCTTCCGTCATCGTGGAGGCCGAGTAACCGGGGTCGTAGGACGGCCGACTTGCAGCCCTTGGCGGCGTGGGCCGAGGGGACTCCGCGCCGCCAAGGGCGGTCTGGCTACATCAATAGCCTATGCTCTGGACCGAGTCCACGTTGTCCGCGGATGGCGCTCGGCTCGACGGCTGCGGTCGCGTCTCTTGCCAGCCTGGGACCTGCACGCGACCATGTACGCAGGCCCACCACGGGCGAGAAGCCGCGGGTAAGGGGAGCGCGATGGAAGCTCACGAGGCACCGGCGGAGCAGGTCGCTCGGATTGAGGCGCCGGCGGAGCAGGTCGCTCGGGTCGAGGCGCCGGCCGGGCAGGTCGCTCGGGTCGAGGCGCCGGCGGAGGAGGTCGCTCGGATCGAGGCGCCGGCGGAGGAGGTCGCTCGGATCGAGGCGGCGGCGACGGAGGCGTTCGAGCTGGAGTCCGCCGAAGGCCCGAGCCCGTTCCCGCCCATCGCCGAGTACGCGTTCCTGTCCGACTGCGAGACCAACGCCCTGGTGGCGCCCAGCGGCACCGTCGAGTGGCTGTGCTCGCCGCGCCCGGACGGGCGCAGCGTGTTCGCGGCGCTGCTGGACCGGGCGGCGGGCGGCTTCCGGCTCGGACCGACCGGGGTCCTGGTGCCGGCCGGGCGCCGCTACCTGCCGGGCACGCTGGTCCTGGAGACCACCTGGCGGGCCCGTGGCGGCTGGATCGTGGTCCGCGACGCGATGTGCGTCGGCCCCTGGTACCACCAGCAGCGCCGGTCGGGGACCCATCGCCGGCCTCCGACCGACTTCGAGGCCGAACACGTCCTGCTCCGCACGGTGAGGTGCATCATCGGCAGCGTGGAGCTCAGCCTGGACTGCGAGCCTGTATTCGACTACGGCCGGACCGAGGCCAGCTGGGAGTACTCGGGGCAGGGTTACGGCGAGGCGATCGCGCACGGCCGCGAGGGCGATGCCCAGCTGCGGCTGGTCACCGATCTCAGGGTCGGCTTCGAAGGCCGCGGCGCGCACGCGCGCACCACCCTGCGCGAGGGCGACCGGGCGTTCGTGGCTCTGTGCTGGCCGCGGTCGCAGTGGTCGGCGTCCGAGGAGTACTGGGCCGAGCGGACCCCTCCGAGCACCTGCGACGAGGCCTTCGAGCGCATGGAGCGGACCGGCGAGTTCTGGCGTGGCTGGATCAACCAGGGGGTGTTCCCGGAGCACCCCTGGCAGAGCTACCTGCAGCGCAGCGCGCTGACGCTCAAGGGCCTCACCTATGCGCCGACCGGGGCGCTGCTGGCGGCGGCCACGACGTCGCTGCCCGAGACGCCCGGCGGCGAGCGCAACTACGACTACCGCTACACCTGGATCCGCGACGCCACCTTCATGCTCTGGGGCCTGTACACCCTCGGCTTCGACCGCGAGGCCAACGACTTCTTCTACTTCGTGGCCGACGTCTGCCAGGGCGACGAAGACCTCCAGATCATGTACGGGGTCGGCGGCGAGAAGGAGCTGCCCGAGCAGGAGCTCGACCATCTGAGCGGCTACGACGGCGCCCGACCGGTCCGGGTCGGCAACGCGGCCGCCACCCAGAACCAGCACGACGTCTGGGGCGCCGTGCTGGACTCCGTCTACCTGCACACCAAGTCACGGGACTACCTGCCGGAGCGGGTCTGGCCGCTGCTCAAGCGGGCGGTCGAGTGCGCGGTGGCCAACTGGAACAAGCCCGACCAGGGGATCTGGGAGGTGCGCGGCCCGCCACGGCACTTCACCTCCTCGAAGCTGATGTGCTGGGTGGCGTGCGACCGCGGCGCCCGCCTGGCCAAGCTGCACGGTGACCGCGACCTGGCCGCCAGCTGGCGCAAGGCGGCCGAGGAGATCCACGCCGACATCTGCGAGCACGGGACCGACCAGCGGGGCGTGTTCGTCCAGCACTACGGCACCACCGCGCTGGACGCCTCGGTCCTGCTGATGCCGCTGCTGCGGTTCCTGCCCCCGGACGACCCCCGGATCCGCAGGACCGTGCTGGCGATCGCCGATGAGCTGACCGTCGACGAGCTGGTGCTGCGCTACCGGGTCGAGGAGACCGACGACGGCTTCGGGGGGGAGGAAGGCACCTTCACCATCTGCTCGTTCTGGCTGGTCTCGGCCCTGGTGGAGATCGGCGAGGTGGCGCGTGGCCGGCAGCTTTGCGAGAAGCTGCTGTCCTACGCCAGCCCGCTGCAGCTGTACGCCGAGGAGATCGATCCCCGCAGCGGCCGGCACCTCGGGAACTTCCCCCAGGCGTTCACCCATCTGGCCCTGGTCAACGCGGTCATGCACGTGATCCGGGCCGAGGCCGGCGCCGACGCCAACCGCTTCACCCCCCGCGGCGTTTCCGTGCTGTAGCTGCGCGGGAGGTCGTTTCCGTGCTGTAGCTGCGCGGGAGGTCAAGGTCTGGGGTCGCGGTCCCCCGACCCGGCCGATGGGGTGGAGCAGCCGCATCTCGTCCCGGATCCGCTCGGCCGCTCTCGGCCGCGCCCTGCTCCGGGTGTGCCCGGCTGGCAGGCTCGACCGCCGGTCGCGCTATCGTCACGGTATGCGGCCGCCATCCCCTCGCCTGGAGCGACCCGACGGTTGGGGGACCAGCCGCGAGTCACGGCTGTTCCCCGGCTGGTGGCTGGTCCACGCCGACCTGCACAACCACACCCGGCTGTCGGACGGGGCCGGGGACCCGCAGCTGGCCTTCGCCTCCATGCGAGGCGCCGGGCTGGACGTGGCCGCCATCACCGACCACAGCCGCTGGGCCTCGGTCTTCCTGGGCCTGGCCGACGCCCCCGGTTGGACCGGCATCGACGGCCGCGCCTTCCGGCAGACCATCTCCCTGGCCGAGGCGGCCAACGTCGACGGCGAGTTCGTCGCCCTGCACGGGTTCGAGTGGTCGCACGCCGCCTTCGGCCACATGAACGTCTGGGGCAGCGAGCGCTTCACCGACCCGCTGCGCACCGTCCCGACGATGGGGCGTTTCTGGCGCTGGCTGGAGCGGCGCGGCAGCGACGGCCTCGTCGGGTTCAACCATCCGGGCACCGGACGGCTGCGCTTCGACGGCTTCGCGTACCGGCCGGCTCTCGCCGGGCGGCTGGTCAGCCTCGAGCTGTTCAACAAGCGGGACGACTACCTGCTCAAGGACACCGAGCGGGGCAAGCAGTCCCCCCTCAACCAGTGCCTCAACGCCGGCTGGCGGGTCGGCCTGCTCGGCGTCACCGATGAGCACGGCGCCGACTGGGGCCACCCTGACGGCAAGGGCAGGGCCGGGCTGTACGTGCGCGAGCTGACCCGGGCGGGCGTGCTGGAGGCGCTGCACTGCCGGCGGTTCTTCGCCAGTCGGGTCAAGGGCCTGCGGGTCGACGCCGCCCTGACCTCGCTGGCCGCCGAGCACGGGTCGCGGCGACGCGCCCGCATGGGCACCACCGTCACCCACGCCGGCGGGCCGGCCCGGATCGAGGTCGACCTGGACCGGGGCGAGGCCTGGTGGGGCCGGCGGCTGAACGTCCAGGTGCTGCGGCCCGGGGAGCGCCTGCCGACCCTGGCGGCGGCCCTCGACGTCGGGCTGCCCGGCCCGGACGAGCCGGTGGCCTCGGTGGAGCTCGACCTGGACCCGGCCGACGGCGACTGGGTGGTGCTGCGGGTCACCGACCCCGGCGAGCCGGCCGACTCGCGAGCCGCCGGCGAGTGGGCCCGGCTGGGCCGGGCGCTCGCCTACACCAGCCCCTTCTGGCTCGACCGGCCCTGACGGCCGCCTACGCCGCCGAGATCGCCGCCCGCGGACGGTCGGGGATGGCGTCGACCAGGTCGGCGACCGAGTCGATGATCTGCGACGGCAGGAATGGGAAGCGTTCGGCCTGTTGGCGGGTGGTGATGCCGGTCAGGACCAGGATGGTCTGCAGGCCCGCCTCGATCCCGGCGACCACGTCGGTGTCCATCCGGTCGCCGATCATCACGGTGGACTCGGAGCGGGCGTCGATGGCCCGCAGCGCCTCCCGCATCATCAGCGGGTTGGGCTTGCCGACGAAGTAGGGCTGGACCCCGGTGGCCTTGGAGATCAGCGCGGCCACCGCGCCGGTGGCCGGCTGGGGGCCGGCCGGTGACGGCCCGGTCGGGTCGGGGTTGGTGGCGATGAACCGGGCCCCGGCCACGATCAGGCGGATGGCCCTGGTGATGGCCTGGTGGCTGTAGGTCCTGGTCTCGCCGACGACCACGTAGTCGGGCTCGCGTCCGGTCAGGACGTAGCCGACCTGGTGCAGCGCGGTGGTCAGCCCGGCCTCGCCCAGGACGTAGGCGGTGCCGCCGGGGCGTTGCTGGTCCAGGAACCTGGCGGTGGCCAGGGCCGAGGTCCAGATTGCCTGCTGGGGGACCTGCAGGCCGGTCAGGGCCAGGCGGGCGGCCAGGTCTCGGGGGGTGTAGATGCTGTTGTTGGTCAGCAGCAGGAACCGGTGGCCGGTGTCCTGCAGCCGTTCCACGAACCGGTCGGCGCCGGGGATCAGCCGTTCCTCGTGGACCAGCACTCCGTCCATGTCCATCAGGTAGGTCTGGATCGGTGGTCGGTTGGTCGTCATCAAGGGTTTCGCTCCAAGCAGAAGAAGACGCATGTGCGTACATTCACAAGGCTACCCATGGGCGGTATCGATCGGGTTACACCTGGGCAAGGATCGGATGAAGGATCCGGCCGCGGCTACAGGTCGGCCTTCGGCCGACGACCAGCGGGTTCCGACCGGCAGGTTCGCCGCTCGGCATTGAACCTGCGAGCTTGGTCGTCGGCGTGCCAGGCTGGGTCCATGCTCGCCGCCCCCAACCTCACCGTCGTCCGGGGCGCCCAGGTGGTGCTCGACGCCGTCGACCTGGTCGTCGACGGGTACAGCCGCATCGGCGTGCTCGGCCGCAACGGCGCCGGCAAGTCGACCCTGCTGCGGGTCCTGGCCGGCCTCGAGGAGCCGACGGGGGGCACGGTCGAGCGGTCGCCGCCTGGCCTGAACGTCGGCTACCTTGCCCAGGAGCCGGACCCCCTTGACGGCGAGACCACCGCCGACTACCTGCGTCGCCGCACCGGCCTGGCGGTCGCCGAGACGGCGATGAACAGCGCCCTGCGGGCCGTGGGCGACCATCCGGGGCCGGGCGAGCTGGAGGCCTACGACGACGCCCTGGCCCGCTTCCTCGCCCTCGGCGGCGACGACCACGAAACCCGCGCCCCCAGGATCCTGGCCGACCTCGGGCTGGACACCAGGGTCCTTGATGTCCCGCTGGCCCGGCTGTCGGGCGGCCAGCGGGTCAAGGCCGGTCTGGCCGCCGTCCTGCTCGCCCGTTTCGACGTGCTGCTGCTGGACGAGCCGACCAACAACCTCGACTTCGACGGCCTGGCCCGCCTGGAGCGGTTCCTGGCCGCGGAGGACCGACCGGTGGTGCTGGTCAGCCACGACCGGGCGTTCCTGTCGGCCACCACCACCCGCATCGCCGAGCTGGACCTGCACAGCCGCCGGCTGACCGAGTACGGCGGCGGCTACGACGCCTACCACGAGGAGCGCCGGCGCCGGCGCGAACAGGCCGACGCCGACTACGAGGAGGCAACGGCGGAGCGGGCCCGGCTGGAACAGGCGGTCCGCCAGAAGCGCGACTGGGCGGCCAGCCGCCGGGGCGAGCGGCGCACCGACAACGACAAGGCCCTGGCCGGCCGGCGCAAGGAGCGGGCCACCGCCGGGGCGACCCGGGCCAAGGTGATCGAGCGGCGCCTGGAGCGTCTCGGCGACCCGGAGAAGCCATGGGAGGGCTGGGACCTGCGCCTGTCGCTGCAGGCCGGCCGGCGCAGCGGCGAGGTCGTGGCCAGCCTGGCCGGGGCCACCGTCCAGCGTGGGCGCTTCCGGCTCGGCCCGGTCGACCTGGAGCTGCGCTGGCGCGACCGGCTGGCCCTGACCGGGCCGAACGGGGCCGGCAAGTCCACCCTGCTCGGGCTGCTGACCGGTGAGCTGCGCCCGACCGCCGGCTTGGCCCGGCTGGGCTCGGGGGTGGTCGTCGGCCATCTCGGCCAGGACCGCACCCCCGGCTCCGGGACCCTGCTCGACGCGGTCAGGGAACGGACCGAGCTGCGGGTCGAGCAGGCACGGGCCCTGCCGGCCAAGTTCGACCTCGGCGCCGAGCACACGGCGCGAGCCGAGGCCGACCTGTCGCCGGGGGAGCGCTCCCGGGCCGGCCTGGCCGTGCTGGTCGCCCGGGGCACCAACCTCCTGCTGCTCGACGAACCGACCAACCACCTCGACCTTGACGCCATCGAGGAGCTGGAACAGGCGCTGGCCGGCTACGACGGCACCCTGGTGGTGGTCAGCCACGACCGGCGCCTGCTCGCCAACCTGCGGCTGGACCGGCGCCTGGAGGTCGCCGCCGGCACCGTCACCGAGGTGCCACTGCCGGTCGCCGCGCCCGGATAGACTGAGCGGAATGAACCTTTACCGCGAGCAGGGCGTGGTGCTTCGCACCTGGAAGCTCGGCGAGGCAGACCGCATCGTCGTGCTGCTCACCCAGGGCGAGGGCAAGGTCAGGGCGGTCGCCAAGGGGGTGCGCAAGACCAAGTCCCGCTTCGGCGGCCGGCTGGAGCCGTTCAGCCATGTCGACCTGTCGCTGTACCGGGGCCGTGAGCTCGACATCGTCACCCAGGCCGAGGTCATCACCCCCTTCCGGGCCTTGCGCGAGGACTACGACCGGGTGGTGGCCGGCACCGCCATGCTGGAGGCGGTCGACCAGGTCGCCCAGGAGCGGGAGGCCGCCATCCGCCTCTATCTCCTGTTGGTCCGCGCCTTGCGGGCACTGGACAGCGGCCCCCTCGACCCGTCGGTGGTGCTCGACGCCTTCCTGCTCAAGCTGATGGCGCTGGAGGGCTACCGGCCGGCGCTTGCCGAATGCGCCGGCTGCGGCGCCAAGGGGACGCCCCGATGCTTCTCCATCGCCCGCGGCGGCGGCCTGTGCGAGCGCTGCCGCACCGGGGAGGAATCCATCCTGGACGGGGCGACCATGCCGCTGCTGGCCGCGCTGCTGGGCGACGACCTCGACACCACCGCCGCCTCGGTCCCGGCCCCGGCCTCCCGCCGCGAGGCCGGCGCCCTGGTCAAGGGATACGTCGAGTACCACCTGGAACGCCGCCTGCGCGCCTACCCCCTGGTGGCCCGATGATGCCCGGCCCTCACCGGTGCGCGGTGCTGCCCGGCCCTCACCGGTGCGCGGTGCTGCCTGACCCTCACCGGCGTGCGCTGCTGCCCGGCCCTCACCGGTGCGCGCTGCTGCCTGACCCTCACCGGTGCGCGGTGCTGCCCGGCCCCCACCCGCGCGCGCTGCTGCGCGGCCCCGACTCCGGGGTACCCCGCTGATGCCGAGCCGCAACCCGCGGGCCCTGCCGCCCGGCCTCGACCCCAAGGCCGTGCCCGACCACGTGGCCATCGTCATGGATGGCAACGGCCGCTGGGCCGGGGCCAAGGGCCTGCCCCGCAACAAGGGCCACGAGGCGGGGGAGGCGGCCCTGTTCGACACCGTCGAGGGCGGCCTGGACGCCGGGCTGTCCTGGCTGACCGTGTACGCCTTCTCCACCGAGAACTGGCGCCGGCCGGCCGCCGAGGTCCGCTTCCTGATGAACTTCAACGAGTCGCTGCTGGTGCGACGCTCCCACGAACTGCACGAGCGGGAGGTGCGGATCCGCTTCATCGGCCGCCGCGACCGCATCCCCCCGCACGTCCGCCGGCGCATCGAGGAGGCCGAGGCCCTGACCGCGGCCGACACCCGCATGACCCTGGCCGTGGCCCTGGACTACGGCGGCCGCGACGAGCTGGCCAGGGCCGTGCAGGCCCTTGCCGCCCAGGTCCGCGAGGGTCGTGGCCCGCGCCGCATCGACGAGCGGGCGATCGCCAGGCACCTGTACGCGGCCGACATGCCGGACGTCGACCTGCTCATCCGCACCTCCAACGAGTACCGCATCTCCAACTTCCTGCTCTGGCAGATCGCCTACGCCGAGCTCCACTTCACCCCGGTGCTGTGGCCCGACTTCAACCGCCAGGAGCTGTTCAAGGCCCTGCGGGTCTACCAGGGCCGCCACCGCCGCTTCGGCGCCGTCGGCGGCGCCGACCCCGAGACCGACCCCGAGACCGACCAGGAGCCGTCACCATGGCCCGCCGCCTCCAGCACCTGAGCGGCCGGCGCAGGGAGTGCGGCTGACCGCCGCCGGTCCCTCGACCATCCGCTCGGCCAGACCCGACGACCTGGCCCGGCTCGGCCCGCTCTACGAGCGAGCCGGCTTCGGCGCCCGCCTGGCCGGGGTGGTCGGGTTCGCCAGGGCCCGGCTGGAAGGCAAGGTGGTGGTGGCCGAGGCCGGCGGCGACCTGGCCGGGGTGGCCGCCGGGGCGCTGTTCGGCGGCACCGGCTGGGTCGGCGGTGTCGCCGTCGCCCCCGACCACCGGCGCGTCGGCCTGGGTGCGGCCCTCACGCAGTCCATCATCGAGTTCCTGGAGGCCCGCGCCGCCACCACCGTTCTGCTGCACGCGACCGCCCTGGGTCGCCCCGTCTACGAACGCCTCGGCTTCGTTCCCGAAGTCGGCTACCTCACCCTCACCGGCCCAGCCCTCCCCAGGACCGGCCCCCGGCCGCTCGGCTCGGCGGCCCTCGGCGAAACCGCCGACCCCGACCACGGCGGCCCGGCCTCGCCGGTGCGGCCCGGGCAGGCCGGCGACCTGGAGGGGGTGCTGGCCCCCGACCACGGCGACCCGGCCCCGCCGGTGCGGGCCGGGCAGGCCGGCGACCTGGAGGCGGTGCTGGCCCTCGACCGGGCGGCGACCGGAGAGGACCGGCGGCGGCTGCTGGCAGCCCTCTGGCCGGCCGGCGGGCTGGTCGCCGGCGGCGCTGATCCGCTTGGCTTCCACCTGGCCTCGCCGTGGCGGTCGGGTGGGGCCACCGTCGCCGCCGACCCACAGGCCGGACTCGCGCTGCTGGAGGCGGCCCGCAGGGTGGACGGGGAGAAGGTCTCCATGTCCGTGCCCGCCACCAACACCCGCGCCGTCCAGGTGCTGGAGGCGGCAGGCTTCCGCGAACGCTACCGCACGGTCAGGATGCACCGCGGCCCGCGCGTCCCCTGGCACCCAACCGCCGTGTTCGCCGCCCACAACCTGTTCTGGGGCTGACGCGACGACTCAGCCGGGCTGGGCGGCCCTGATGGTCGCCAGCAGTGCGGGGTGGCCCTGGCCGCGGCGGCGAGATCCTTGGCCCTGGCGGCGCCCTCGACAACTCGGAGCTGGGTGTCGAGGCGGCTGGCGGTTGGCCGGGTCGAGGGTGTGGCGGACCCGGTCCCGGATCCACTCGAGCGTGGCCACGTCCCCGGCGACCCCACCGCCCAGCAGTCTCGCGTACGTCACCGGCCTGGGTCCGGCTGGTCGCATCGGGTCCTCCCCTGACGAGGCGCGTGCCTGCAGGGTGCGGGGGACCGGCTGACCAGAAGCCGAACGTCGCTGAAAGGGCATTCAGCTCAGGAGGTACGGGGGTGGCGCGGCGTCAGAAGTCGAGCTTCATGGGCACGCGGTGGGCGACCGACCGTTCGGCCAGGCGCAGCAGCACGGCCAGCCCGGTGCCGGCGGCCGCGGACAGTGAGTGGCCGTCGGAGGCGGCGTCGATCGGCTGGCCGTCGAGGCGGTAGCGGGTGGCCAGCAGCTCGAGCTGGTCGAGCAGGGCCATGCTGGAGCCAACCTCGACCTCCTCGCCGGTGAGGTCCTGGATGCGGATGGTGAAGTCGAACCGGCAGGGCAGCCACAGCTCCGGGGTCAGCAGCTGCTGGTAGCGCGAGCCGGCCCCTCTGGCCGAGGCCTCCTGGTAGGCCAGGTCGTCCGGCCAGTCGGCGGAGACGGTGGCCGGGGGCGGCAGCTCGGGATGCTCGTCGTGGGCGGCCAGCAGCAGCGTCCCCCCGTAGCCGTCCCAGCCGGGCTTGTCGGTGAAGCAAGGGGCCAGGCCGGACTCGTCCCAGTCCAGCGGCCCGACCAGCCGGTCGCCGAGCCAGCGGCTGAGCGCGTCCCGCCAGGTCAGCACCGCCGCCCTGATGACCTCCTCGGCCTTCTGCCCGTCGGTGACCGGCACGCCCTGGTGGTAGGCGATCCGCTCGACGACGCCTCCAGACCCCTCGACGTAGTAGCGGGTCAGGGATCCAACATAGACGTCAAGGCCCACGCCGCCTCCCTCGCTCACGCCGCCTGGCAGCCCTATGGTGTCTCAAACAACTCGATCCGGCCACCCCCTTCTTCTCCGGCGGACGTCTCCGCGACCCGGACCGGGTCCTCCTCTGTCCCCAGTCTCCGTCCCGTCGGTAACGAGATGGTGACATGGTGGTCTCGTCCCGTCTCGTCATCCTCGCACCTGTGGACAGATTCGACAGGTTTCGAGGGCCCGGCCGGCCGCGCCCCCGCCGCTACAATGGGGCGACCATGGCCACCACGCCCGTTCGGATCGCCGAGGCCGGCAGCGGCTTCCTGCAGCAGGTCGCGCTCGGCCCCCTGCTCAGCCGGTTCGCCGTCGACCAGGTGGGCGCCGAGGAGCGGGCGGCCGCCCTGGCCAAGCGGAGCATCAAGAAGGACTCCAAGGTCGCCGCCCTGCGGCTGGCCGTGGCCGTGATGGACCTGACAACCCTCGAGGGGTCGGACACGGTCGGCAAGGTCGAGGCGCTCTGCTCCAAGGCCCGCCGTCCCGACCCGGCCGATCCCGAGGTCCCGCCGGTGGCGGCCGTCTGCGTCTACCCGTCGCTGGTGGCCACGGCCAAGCGGGCCCTCGCCGGCTCAGGGGTCAAGGTCGCCTCGGTGGCCACCGCCTTTCCCAGTGGCCAGGCGTCGCTGGCCGTGCGCCTGGCCGACGTCGCCGAGGCCGTCGAGGCCGGCGCCGACGAGATCGACATGGTGATCAATCGCGGCGCCTTCCTGGCGGGCCGCCACCAGGAGGTGTTCGAGGAGATCGTGCTCGTCAAGGAGGCCTGCGGGCCGGCCAGGCTCAAGGTCATCCTCGAGACCGGCGAGCTCGGCACCCTCGACAACGTCCGCCGGGCCAGCGTGCTCGCCATGGCCGCCGGGGCCGACTTCATCAAGACCTCCACCGGCAAGATCCAGCCGGCCGCCACCCTGCCGGTGGCCCTGGTCATGCTGGAGGCGATCCGCGACTTCCACGACCGTACCGGCCGCATGGTCGGCATGAAGCCGGCCGGCGGCGTCCGTACCGCCAAGCAGGCCATCCAGCACCTGGTCGTGGTCAACGAGACCCTGGGCCCCGACTGGCTCACCCCGGAGTGGTTCCGCCTCGGCGCCTCCAGCCTCCTCAACGACTGCCTCATGCAGCTGGCCAAGGAGCGCACCGGCCGCTACCAGTCCGGCGACTATTTCACCAAGGACTGACCCAGTCGACCACGAGCCCGGTCCATCCAGGAGGGGATTGCTGGGCGTCCATGGTGCTCCTCGGGAGATATCCTGGCCTTCGTGCGAGGCGAGCCGGGTCAACGAAGAGTTTCCCGAGCCGGGCGCTGGAGTGATGCCGGCGGCCGCGCTAGCCTGGGCGCCTGAGCGACGACGCCGGACGGCGGAGGGCGGGACCGGATGGCTGAGCAGCTGGAGCGGCGGGGGGCTGGGGTGCCGGACCGGTTCAGCTTGGACTATGCGCCGGCGCCCGAGGCGACCGACCATGTCAAGATCCGGGCCGACCACGGGCTGCTGATCGGTGGGCGCTGGGTCGAACCGGCCTCGGGGAAGCATTTCAAGACCATCAACCCGGCCACCGAGGAGGTCCTGACCGCGGTGGCCGAGGCCGGTGAGGAGGATGTCGACGCGGCCGTCAAGGCCGCCCGGACCGCCTCCACCAAGGTCTGGTCGCGGATGTCGGGGGCCGAGCGGGCCAAGTACCTGTACCGGATCGCCCGGGTGCTGCAGGAGCGGGCCCGCGAGTTCGCCGTGCTGGAGACGATGAACGGCGGCAAGCCGATCAAGGAGTCCCGCGACGTCGACGTGCCCCTGGCCGCGGCCCATTTCTTCTACCACGCCGGCTGGGCCGACAAGCTGGACTACGCCTTCCCCGGCCGCCGCCCCACCCCGCTGGGGGTCGCCGCCCAGGTCATCCCCTGGAACTTCCCGCTGCTGATGGCGGCCTGGAAGCTCGCCCCGGCCCTGGCCGCCGGCAACACCGTCGTCCTCAAGCCGGCCGAGACCACGCCGCTGACCGCGCTGCGTCTGGGCGAGGTCCTCCAGGAGGCCGAGCTGCCAGAGGGCGTGGTCAACATCCTCACCGGCGCCGGGGGCACCGGGGCGGCCCTGGTCGGCCACGGCGGCGTCGACAAGGTCGCCTTCACCGGCTCGACCGAGGTCGGCAAGGCAATCCAGCGCACCCTGGCCGGGTCGGGCAAGAAGCTCACCCTGGAGCTGGGCGGCAAGGCGGCCAATATCGTGTTCGAGGACGCCCCGCTCGACCAGGCGGTCGAGGGGATCGTCAACGGCATCTACTTCAACCAGGGGCACGTCTGCTGCGCCGGCTCGCGGCTGCTGGTCCAGGAGTCGATCGCCGAGCCGCTGGTGGACAAGCTCAAGCGGCGGATGGCGACCCTGCGGGTCGGCGACCCGCTGGACAAGAACACCGACGTCGGCGCCATCAACTCCCGGGCCCAGCTGGAGAAGATCCAGGAGCTGGTCGCCTCCGGCGAGGCCGATGGCGCCGAAGCCTGGCAGGCGCCATGCGAGCTGCCCCCGCGGGGCTTCTGGTTTCGCCCGACCGTGTTCACCCACGTCGCCCAGTCCTACCGGATCGCCCAGGAGGAGATCTTCGGGCCGGTCCTGTCGGTGCTGACCTTCCGCACCCCCGACGAGGCGGTCGAGAAGGCCAACAACACCCCGTTCGGGCTGTCGGCCGGGGTCTGGACCGACAAGGGCAGCCGCATCCTCGATCTGGCCAACCGCATGCGGGCCGGGGTCGTGTGGGCCAACACCTTCAACCGCTTCGACCCCGCCTCGCCGTTCGGCGGCTACAAGGAGTCCGGCTTCGGCCGCGAGGGTGGCCGCCACGGCCTGGCCGCCTACCTCGACCTGTCCTGACGCGCCGCCGTGAGGAGGCTCGATCCAGCCGCCACCCTCCGGGAACGCGATGCCGTCACCCTCCGGGAACGCGATGCCGTACCGTGGGATGGTTGACTTGCGGGACGACACGACCCGGTGAGCGACCCGGCGGAGGCGGATGTGGGCGAGGGCGAGCGGTTGGACGTGCGCAAGACCTACAAGCTGTACATCGGGGGGAAGTTCCCGCGGACCGAGTCGGGGCGGTCGTACCTGGTCTGCGACGACAAGGGGAAGCCGTGGGCCAACGCCTGCCGGGCGTCCCGCAAGGACGTGCGGGACGCGGTGCAGGCGGCCCGCAAGGCGGTGCCCGGGTGGAGTGGGGCGACCGCCTACAACCGCGGGCAGATCCTGTACCGGGCGGCCGAGATGCTGGAGGGACGGCGCGAGCAGTTCGTCGACGAGGTGGCCCGGGCCGAGGGGGCGACCAGGCGGGCCGCCACCGAGACGGTCGCCAGGGCGGTCGACCGGTGGGTGTGGTATGCCGGCTGGGCCGACAAGCTGGCCCAGGTGTTCGGGTCGGCCAACCCGGTCGCCGGACCCTACTTCAACTTCTCGGTCCCCGAGCCGACCGGGGTGGTGGGGGTGGTCGCGCCGGGCGGGTCGTCGCTGCTGGGGCTGGTCTCGCGGCTGGCCCCGGTGATCGTGTCGGGCAACACCGCGGTGGTGGTCGCCTCCGAGACCCGGCCACTGCCAGCCATCACCCTGGCCGAGGTGCTGGCCACCAGTGACCTGCCCGGCGGGGTGGTCAACCTGCTCACCGGCTTCGCCGCCGAGCTGATCGGCCCGCTGACCTCCCACCTGGACGTCGACGGGCTCGACCTAGCCGGCCTTGACCTCGCCCTGTACCGCGAGGCCGAGCTGGCCGCGGCCGAGAACGTCAAGCGGGTCGTCCCCCCAGTGAAGCTGTCCTCCCGCGACTGGCTGTCGGACACCAAGGGCCAGGACCCCTACTGGATCGCCGCCTTCCTGGAGATCAAGACCGTCTGGCACCCCGTAGGCAGCTGACCGCCAGGGAAATCGTCTGGATCGCGTCGGGTAGCATGAGGAACACCAGCACCCGCTGACCGCCGGCGAAGCCGTCGCCGGCGGCACACAGGGAGGCTTCCAGTGCCCAGCGACCCGATGGACGCGATCGTCAACCTGGCCAAGCGCCGCGGCTTCGCCTTCCAATCGAGCGAGATCTATGGAGGGATCCGCTCGAGCTACGACTACGGTCCGCTCGGGGTCGAGCTGAAGAACAACATCAAGCGGGCCTGGTGGCGCTCGATCGTGCAGCTGCGCGACGACGTCGTCGGCCAGGACGCCGCCATCATCATGGCACCCCGGGTCTGGGAGGCCTCCGGCCATCTCGAGTCGTTCTCCGACCCGCTGGTCGAGTGCACCAACTGCCACCAGCGCTTCCGCGAGGACCACCTGCTGGAGACGTTCGAGGCCAAGCACGGCCGGCCGGCCGGGCAGGGCGAGCTTCGGTGCCCCAACTGCGGCGGCGGGCCGTTCACCGACCCGCGCAACTTCAACCTGATGTTCAAGACGTTCATGGGCCCGGTCGAGGACGCCTCGTCGGTCGTCTGGCTGCGGCCGGAGACCGCCCAGGGGATCTTCGTCGACTTCCCGATCATCCAGACGGTCAGCCGCAAGAAGATCCCGTTCGGGATCGCCCAGATCGGCAAGGCGTTCCGCAACGAGATCACCCCGGGCAACTTCATCTTCCGGACCCGCGAGTTCGAGCAGATGGAGCTCGAGTTCTTCGTCGAGCCCGGCAGCGACCAGGAGTGGCACCAGCGCTGGATCGACGAGCGCCAGCGTTGGTACCTGGACCTCGGGCTGCGCGAGGAGAACGTGCGCCTGCGCGAGCACGGCGCGGAGGAGCTGGCCCACTACGCCAAGCGGGCGGTCGACATCGAGTACAAGTTCCCGTTCGGGTGGTCGGAGCTTGAGGGGATCGCCAACCGGGCCGACTTCGACCTGTCCCAGCACCAGAAGTTCTCCGGGCAGGACCTCACCTACCACGACCAGGAGACCGACACCCGCTACATCCCCTACGTGGTGGAGCCGTCGGCCGGCGCGGACCGCTCCGCCCTGGCCTTCCTGGTCGACGCCCATCGGGAGGAGGAGGCACCCACCGCCTTGGGCGGGACCGAGAAGCGCACCGTGCTGCGCTTCGACCCGCGCCTGGCCCCGATCAAGGTGGCCGTGCTGCCGCTGTCGCGCAACCAGCGGCTCAACCCGCTGGCCCGTGAGGTCGCGGCGCCCCTGCGCGAGCGCTGGATGATCGACTACGACGACGCCCGCTCGATCGGCCGACGCTACCGGCGCCAGGACGAGATCGGCACACCGTTCTGCGTGACCGTCGACTTCGACTCGCTCGAGGACCGGGCGGTCACCGTGCGCGACCGCGACACCATGAGCCAGGACCGGGTCGGCATCGACCGGCTGGTCGGCTACCTCGAGGAGCGGCTGCCGAGGTAGCGGGAGATGGGCGTGCTCGCCGTGCTCGCCGCCGGCCCTGGTGTGGCCGGAGGCACCCCGCCGGCGCTCGACCCGCTCGACCTCGCCCTGGGCCGGGGGGAGGCGGTGTTCGAGGCCGTGCGCGTCTACGCCGGCCGGCCCTTCCGTCTGCACGCCCACCTGCAGCGCCTGGCCGCCTCGGCCGCGGCGATCGACCTGACCCTGCCCGACGGGCTGCGGGCGCTGGCCGCCCGGGCGGTCGCGGCCGCCGGCGGCGGCGACGCCGTGCTCCGCCTGATCTGCACCAAAGGCCCGGAGGGTTCGGGGGAGGCCGAGCCGGCGCCGGCGGCGTTCGCCATCTGCACCGAGGTGCCGGCGGCCTTCGAGCAGGAGCGGCGCCGCGGCCTCAAGCTGGTGCTGCTCACCACCGCCACCGACCCGCTGGTCAGGGCGACCTCGCCGTGGCTGCTGCCCGGGGTCAAGAGCATCAGCTACGCGGTGCACATGGCCGCCCAGCGTGCCGCCAGGGCCAGGGGCGCCGACGACGCCGTCCTGGTCGGGCTGGGCGGCGAGCTGCTGGAGGCGCCGACCGCCAGCCTGTGGTGGCGGGCCGGCCAGACCCTCTACACCCCAGCCCTCGACCTGGGCATCCTGGCCGGCATCACCCGGGCCGCGCTGTGCGAGCTGGCCCCCGACCTGGGGCTCAAGGTGCTGGAAGGGGTGTTCACCGCAGAGGACCTGGCCGCCGCCGACGAGGCCTTCCTGACCAGCTCGACCAGGGAGGTCATGCCCGTGGTGGAGGTCGACGGCGTCGCCGTCGGCGACGGCCGCCCCGGCCCCGCTGCCGCCGACCTGCAGGCCGCCCTCCGCCGACTGGCCGCCGCCGACCCCGCATGAGACGGCCACCGGCCCGACGCCGACCCCGGCCAGGGTCGCAGCGCCTGAGGACCCGCCGCCGGTCGCCACCGGCCAGGGTCGCAGCGCCTGAGGACCCGCCGCCGGTCGCCACCGGCCAGGGTCGCAGCGCCTGAGGACCCGCCGCCGGTCGCCACCGGCCAGCGGCGTGCGGGTCACCGGGGCGGGTGGCCGTCCTCGCGCTGGCGGGCCCGCTCGGGGGCGAGGCGGTAGTCGGTCAGCCCGATCACGTTGCCCCACGGGTCGGCGACCTCGACCACCCAGCCGGTGCGCAGCTCGCGGGGCTCGCCGAGCAGGGCCACCCCGGCGCCGGCCAGGACCTTGCCGGCCGCCCTGGCGTCGGGCACCTCCAGCCACAGCCGCGGCGAGGACCGGGGCGGTCCGGGGGCGACGTCGCCGGCCCGTACGACCAGGCCCGCCTCCTCGTCGCCCAGCCGGAAGCCGACGACCCCGGCGTCCGGGAAGTCGAACTTCACCCCCAGCCCGAGCCGGCCGCCGTAGAACCCCTTGGCGGCCTCCAGGTCCCCGACGTCCAGCAGCACGTTGTCCAGGCCGAGCACGGCGATCTCGCTCATGGAGTGCATGAAACCGACGGCGGAGCGGCTCGTCAAGGCGTGTCCGAGTTGACAATCCGGGTCGACAGCGGGCATCAAGGGAGTCGACGGGCGGCCTGTCCCTGCCGTCCGGGGAGGTCGGTACCGGTGCCCCCTGACCCCTACGAGCGCCTCCAGGCGGCCAGAACGGCCGTGAAGGCGTTGAAGAACGAGCGTTCCCTGCTGGCGGTCCGCCTGACCGAGCTGGCCAGAGCCAGCGACGAAGAAGCGCTGGTGGAGGCCTCGGTCCGGCTCGACGTGCTGCCGACCGAGCTGCTGCGGGCCGAGCTGAAGCTGGCTCGGGCGGACCGGCAGGCGGCCAGAGCCACCTTGCAGGCCGCCGAGGCCAGCCTGGCCAGGTCCCTGGCCGATGTCCGGGAGGTCGACGCCCCGGCCGCCTCGCCGACCCTCGAGGAGAAGCTCGACCGGGCGGCCGAGGCCGAGGAGGACGAGCCAAGCCCGCCGGACGCCACCGACCGGGCTGACATCGAGGAGCACGAGCCGGCCCGCGCCGGCGCCGGACGGGACCGCCGCGGCGCCGACGCGCAGTGGGTCAGGGAATGCCGGCTGGCCGTTGAGCGGGCCGAGCGCCGCGTCCGTGAGCTGGAGGCGGCCGTCGCCGAAGCGGGCAGGACGGAGCCGGACGACCCCGCCCATCGGGCGTTCGCCAAGCGGGCGACCGAGGCCAGAGGCGCCATCGAGCAGGCAAGGACCGCCCGCGGCCAGGCCGAGCTCGACCTGATGCACGCCACCGAGCTGGCCAAGGTCGCCCTCGACGGGCTGGTCGCGGCCAGGGCCGGGGCCGACTGGCGGGCCCTGGAGCACGCCCGCGAGGCCCGCACCGAGGCGGCCGCCGGGGTCGGGCCTGCCTGGGAGGCGCTGCGCTGCGCCGGCCTGCGGATCGCCAGGGCCGAGTACGAGCTCGACCGGCTGGTCGAGGAGTGGCTGAGCGTCCGATCCTAGCCAGGCCGACCCCAGCTTCCCCTTCCCTCGGCTCGGCAGCGGCCGGTGGCGTGGCGGCACGCCAGGCCGGCAGGCCAAGCCCGTCAACGCCCCGGCGGCGACCAGCGGCAGGGCCACGATCACCGCGACCACCAGGGCCCGCCGGCGCGGGCTCACGAAGACAACCCACACAGCATTGGGCGGCCCGATCGGGCTACCCTGTAACCCAATCCACGCGAGGAGGCGGAGCCCCATGGCAGACAAATATGTCTACGACTTCGAAGAGGGCAACAAGGACATGAAGAACCTGCTCGGCGGGAAGGGCGCCAACCTGGCCGAGATGACCAGGATGGGGCTGCCCGTCCCGCACGGGTTCACCGTGACCTGCGAGGCCTGCAACGCCTACCGGGACGCCGGCCGGCAGTTCCCCGACGGCATGCTCGACGAGGTCGCCACCCACCTTGAGAACCTGGAGGAGGGCATGGGCCGCCGGCTCGGCGACCCCGGCGACCCGCTGCTGGTCTCGGTCCGCTCCGGCGCCCCCTTCTCGATGCCGGGCATGATGGACTCGGTGCTGAACCTGGGCCTGAACGACCAGAGCGTGGAAGGCCTGACCAAGCAGACCGGGTCGGATCGGTTCGCGTGGGACTCCTACCGGCGGCTGCTGCAGATGTTCGGCAGGACGGTGATGGGCGTGGCCGGCGACCGCTTCGAGGAGGCCCTCGAGCACGCCAAGGAGGCCAAGGGGGTCCAGGGCGACCTCGACCTGGACGCGGGTGACCTGCGCGGCCTGGTCGAGCAGTTCAAGGGCATCGTCGCCGCCGACACCGGCCGCGAGTTCCCCCAGGACCCCAGGGAGCAGCTCCGGCTCGGGATCGAGGCCGTGTTCGGCTCCTGGGACAACAAGCGCGCGGTCGACTACCGGCGCAAGAACAAGATCGACGACTCGCTCGGCACCGCCGTCAACATCCAGGCCATGGTGTTCGGCAACAAGGGCGACGACTCCGGCACCGGGGTGGCCTTCACCCGCAACCCGGCCAACGGCGACCACACCCCCTACGGCGACTACCTGGTCAACGCCCAGGGCGAGGACGTGGTGGCCGGGATCCGCAACACCCTGAAGCTGGAGCAGATGGGCGACGTCCAGCCGCGGGCCTGGGAGGAGCTCCAGGCGCACATGCGCACCCTGGAGCACCACTACCGCGACATGTGCGACATCGAGTTCACCGTCGAGCAGGGCAAGCTGTGGCTGCTGCAGACCCGCATCGGCAAGCGCACCGCCTTCGCCGAGTGGATCATGGCCTACGACATGCTGGAGGAGGGTCTGCTGGACGTCGACACCTCGATCCTCCGCCTGGACGCCAACCGCCTGGAGGAGTTGTTCAAGAAGGTCATCGCCGTGGGAAGTGGCGTGGAGGCGATCGCCGTGGGCCTGAACGCCTCCCCGGGGGCGGCGGTCGGCAAGGCGGTGTTCTCCGCCGACGACGCCCAGGCGTGGGCCGAGCGGGGCGACCCCGTGATCCTGGTCCGGCGCGAGACCACCCCCGACGACTACCACGGCATGATCCGCTCCCAGGGCGTCCTCACCTCGGCCGGCGGGACCAACAGCCACGCGGCCGTGGTCGCCCGTGGCGAGGGCATCCCGGCGGTCTGCGGGGCCGACGCCATCCGGGTCGACCGCCAGGGCAAGAAGTTCAGCGTCGACGGCACCACCGTCGCCGAGGGCGAATGGGTCACCATCGACGGCTTCACCGGCAAGGTCTACGCCGGCCAGCTCGAGCTGGCCGACTCGCCGATCGAGCGGGCCCGCTCCGGTGACCCCGAGGCCCGCAGGGAGAAGATCTGGCAAGCCTACGAGCGCTTCATGGCCAGGGCCGACGAGGTCCGGCGGCTCAAGGTGCGGGCCAACGCCGACACCCCAGGCCAGTCGGCCAACGCCATCGAGCGGGGCGCCGAGGGGATCGGGCTGTGCCGCACCGAGCACATGTTCCTGGGCGAGGAGCGGGTGGCCGCGGTGCGGACCATGATCTTCGCCGACTCCGCCGAGGAGGAGCAGGCCGCCTACGACACCCTGCTGCCGCTGCAGCGCGACGACTTCGTCGGCATCTTCAAGGCGATGGACGGCAGGCCGGTCACCGTGCGGCTGCTGGACCCGCCGCTGCACGAGTTCCTGCCCGACCAGGTCGACCTGGCAGTGACCGTGGCCCTGGCCAAGCAGCAGGGGGCCTCGGAGGTCGAGGTCGGCGGCGACGAGGCAATGGCGCTGGACCAGGCCGAACAGATGCTGGCCAAGGTCAACGACCTGCACGAGACCAACCCGATGCTGGGGCTGCGCGGCCTGCGCCTCGGCATCGTCAAGCCCGGCCTGTACGCCATGCAGGTCAGGGCCATCATCGAGGCCGCCAGCCAGGTCAAGGCCGACGGCGGCAACCCGGTCGTGGAGATCATGATCCCGCTGGCCGCGACCCGGGAGGAGCTGTCCCAGCTGCGCGAGGAGCTGGAGCCGGTGGCCGCCCGCACCATGCAGGAGCAGGGCCAGCAGCTCCAGGTGCTGTGGGGCACGATGGTCGAGCTGCCGCGGGCGGCGCTGGTCGCCGGGGAGATCGCCGAGGTCGCCGAGTTCTTCTCGTTCGGCACCAACGACCTCACCCAGACCGTCTTCGCGTTCTCCCGCGACGACATCGGCAAGTTCCTGGGCCTGTACGAGGAGCGCAAGCTGGTGCCGGCCAACCCGTTCGTGACCATCGACCAGGCAGGCGTCGGCCGGCTGATGCGGATCGCCAGCGAGGAGGGCCGGGCGTCGCGGTCCGGCCTCAAGCTGGGGATCTGCGGCGAGCACGGCGGCGACCCCGACTCGGTCCGGTTCTGCCACCAGCTGGGGCTGGACTACGTGTCCTGCTCCCCGTTCCGGGTGCCGACGGCCCGTCTGGCAGCCGGCCAGGCCGCTCTCGGTGAGGCCACCGCGGCCTCCAAGTAGCCCATGGTGGCCCTGCGCCTGCGGCCGGTCCGCCGCGCCGATCTCGAGATGCTGGAGCGCTGGTGGGGCGACCCGGAGTCGCAGGGCCACCACAACTGGTTCGGCTTCGCGCCCTCCGAGTGGCTGCGGCGCCGGTTCGAGCAGGACGGGCTGCTCGGCGAGGACCGTGGCAACCTGCTGGTCGAGCTGCCCGACGGCAACCTGGCCGGTGACGTCAGCTACTACGCCGTGCACCACGGCCCCAACCCGGGCTCGCGGGCGTTCAACCTCGGCATCGCCCTGCTGCCGGTGCACCGAGGGCTGGGCCTCGGCGCCGAGGCCCAGCGCCAGCTGGCCGCCTACCTGTTCGCCCACACCATGGTCGAGCGGCTGGAGGCCAGCACCGACGTGGAGAACCTGGCCGAGCAGCGGGCGCTGGAGCGGGCCGGCTTCACCCGCGAGGGTGTGCTGCGCCACGCCCAGTTCCGCGACGGCAGCTTCCACGACCTGATGCTCTACAGCAGGCTGCGCGGCGACTGACCGTCCCAGCCATCGGTCACACTTGCCGAAGAAGGACCGAACGACGCCGAAGGAGCCAGGGGAGCGAACGGTGACCGCCAAGGACGACGGGGGACTCAGGACCCGTCCCCCGGTGGACTGGGTGCAGCGGGGGACGGTCAGGGCGGAGCTGGAGGCGGCCGAGGCGCGCACGCTGGCCCCGTGGGCGGCCAAGGCGGCCGCCTCGGCCGGGCGGGGCGAGCCCGAGCCCGAGGACCCGGTGCGGACCTGCTGGATGCGCGACCTGGACCGGATCATCTTCTCCCGGGCCATGCTGCGCGCCCACGGCAAGACCCAGTCGTTCATCCCCGCGTTCTCCGGGGAGGGGCCGGCCGCCGGCCGCCAGGGCGGCCCCTACATCGGCGACCACTACGTGACCAGGGCCACCCACATGCAGCAGACGGCCCGGATCGCGGCCACCATCGCCCAGGCTCTCGCCCTCAACGTGCCCCTGGCCACCGCCATCGCCACCGGCCACGACCTCGGGCACGCCTGCTTCGGCCATGGCGGCGAGGCCGCCCTCCAGCAGGTCGCCCCCGGCGGCTTCGACCACGCCCACCAGGGGGCGCGGCTGCTCACCCTGCTCGAGCCCCGCAACCTCACCCCCGAGGTCCTGGACGGCATCGCCAGGCACTCCTGGAAGCACGAGCCGCCCTCCACCCTGGAGGGGCTTTGCGCCCGCCTGGCCGACCGCATCGCCTACCTGACCGCCGACCTCACCGACGCCCTGCGGGCCGGGGTCCTGGGCGGCGTCGACCGGGTCCCGGTCGAGGTCCGCCGGGTCCTCGGCGAGCACCCCGCCGACATGATCGGGGTGCTGGTCGAGGACGTGATCCGCCACTCCCGCGGCGCCCCCCGGGTCGTCCAGGGCGACGCCTGCGCCGAGGCCATGGTGGTCATGCGGGGGTTCATGTTCGAGCATGTCTACCTGCGGCCCGAGGCCAGGCGCCAGACCGAGCGGGCGACCCGGCTGCTCACCGACCTGTACGCCTACTACCTGGAGCACCCCGACACCATGCCCATGGGGGCCAGCCTGGCCAGCGACCCGGTCTCCCAGCAGGCCGTCGACGCCATCGCCGGCATGACCGACCGCTACGCCCTGGCCGCCTGGAAGGCGGCGTTCGCCCCCGAAGCGGTCTAGACGGCACGGTCCGGGGTAGCCTGACCGCGCTCGGCCGGCAGCTGTTCGACCTCCACGGGCCGCGGGGCGACCAGGCCCGCCGCCCCGCCGCCCCGCCGCCCCACCGACCCTGCGTTCCAGCCATCCGCCGCTGAAACGACCCCGGCACGGGTCGCGCCTCCTCGCAGGAGTCCAGAATGTCGGTGAGGTTCGCCAGGATGTCGGCACGGGAGCAGCATCCAGACGACTGGTTCGAGGGGTGGTCCTGTGAAGGCGGAGCGAGGGTTCCCGGAGCTTCGGCAGGTGGTCTTGGACTGTGCCGATGCGCGGGTGCTGGCAGAGTTCTACCGTCGACTGTTGGGCTTGCGGTACCGGCCTGGGGATGAGCCGCCAGCCGGCGGCGAGCCGGACACCGCGGGTCCGGACTGGTTGGTGCTGCAGGACGCCGCCGGCAGCGCCCGGGTGGCGTTCCAACAGGTGGCTGCGCTGCCCAAGGCGACGTGGCCGGAGGGTCCCGTCCCGCAGCAGTTGCATCTGGACCTGACGGTGCCGACCGCGGCGGAACTCGACGTCCAGCACGAGCGGGCCCTGGCCCTCGGCGCCCGGCTGCTCGACGATCACGCCGACGATCCCGAGGAGCCGCTGCGTGTCTACGCCGACCCTGCCGGACATCCGTTCTGCATCTTCGTGGTCAACTCGGCCGCGGTCTGATGTGGGGACGGAGGGTGTCGTAGCTCTGCCGGAACAGGGCGGTCCCGACGGCGAGGCGTCGCCTCTCCGACCCCTCGAGCCAGGACCCTGCCGGAACGCCTGCCGCTCGAGACGTTGATGGTGTCGAACGTATGTTCTATCCTTGGACCATGCGGTGAAAGGAGGGCGCCTGCCAGATTGCGGCCCCGGGCTGATGATCTGGATGACGGCGTGCGTACAATGCCCCGTGACCCGACGGGTCCTTCCCCCCTTGGGCAGGCAGGGTTTTCTCGTGACGCGTCGAGGTGAAGGACGCCGTGGCCGGCCGCATCCGTGACGAGTCGATCGCCGAGCTCCGCGAGGCGACCGACGTCGTCGCCCTGGTCGGCGAATACGTGACCCTCCGTCCCGGCGGCGGCACTCGCATGAAGGGCCTGTGCCCCTTCCACCAGGAGAAGACCCCCTCGTTCACGGTCGACTCCTCCCGTGGGCTGTTCCACTGCTTCGGCTGTGGGGTCGGCGGGGATGCGATCGACTTCCTGATGAAGCAGGAGACGCTGTCCTTCACCGAGGCGGTGGAGCGGCTGGCGTCGCGGGCCGGGATCGAGCTGCGCTACGAGGGCCGCTCGGCGGGGGAGCGCGGCAGCATGGGGCGCAAGAGCCGGCTGGTGGCCGCCCACGCCGCGGCGGTCGATTTCTACCACCACGCCCTGGTCGACTCCCCCGACGGACGCACCGCCCGCGCCTACCTGTCGTCGCGGGGCATCGACCGGGCCGTGGCCGAGCGGTTCCGGCTTGGCTGGGCGCCCGCCAGGAGCTGGGACGCGCTGGTCGGCGACCTGCGGGGCAAGGGGTTCCGGCCCGAGGAGCTGACCGAGGCCGGCCTGGCCCGGACCGGCAGCCGCGGGCTGCGCGACGCCTTCCACGCCCGGGTGCTGTTCCCGATCCTCGACGTCGCCGGCGACCCGGTCGCCTTCGGCGGGCGCCTGCTGGACGTCGACGAGGGGCGCGGGCCCAAGTACGTGAACACCGCCGAGACCCCGATCTGGCACAAGGGCCGGGCCCTGTACGCGCTGAACTGGGCCAAGACGGCGATCGTGCAGGCCGGGTTCGCGGTGGTGGTCGAGGGCTATACCGACGTGATCGCCTGCCACCAGTCCGGGGTCACCCAGGCGGTCGCCACCTGCGGCACCGCCCTGCGGGCCGAGCATTTCAAGCTGCTCGGCCGCTTCACCGAGAAGGTGGTGTTGGCATTCGACTCCGACAAGGCGGGAGGCTCGGCCGCCGATCGTGGGATTGGCGGAATCGAAGAGGCCAGCCGCCCATCCGAGATCGCTCCCGCGCCCCCCCGGCTGTCGATGGGGGAGCTGGTCGGCGATCCCGGCGCTTCGCTCTCCGCCCACGTGCTCGTCCTGCCGGCCGGCCTGGATCCGGCCGAGTACGTCGGCAAGTACGGCGGTGACGCCTTTCGCGAGCAGATCCAGCGCGCCCAGCCTCTGGTCGAGTGGTGGCTTGACTGGAACCTCGCCCGCTTCGACCTGAGCCACCCGGAAGGCAAGGTACGGGCAGCTCGCAGCCTCGTACCCGTGCTGCGGCGCGTGCCCGACGCGCTCCAGCGGCGCGAGTACGCCCGCTCGGTGGTGCAGCGGCTGCACCTGGACGAGGCCGAGTATCTGGTCATGGTCGCCGGGCAGGCTGCACCCCGGCCCCAGGTCGAGGTGAAGGCCCCGCCACGATCGCGCAGCCCCCAGGCCAGAGTCGAGTGCGAGGCGCTCAAGTTCGCCCTCCAGCATCCGGACTGGACCGCCGAGGCGGCCGAGCGTTGGGCGCCCGACTGGTTCAGCACCCCGGGCACCCTGGCCGCGTTCACCGCCCTCAACCAGGCCGGCGGTCCAGGCAAGCCGTTGGAGGCGGTGCTGGAGGCTGCCGCCACCGAGACCGACCGCCGCTTCCTGCGCGGCCTTGCCGTTGAGGCGTTCGCGGCCGAGGAAAACCGGGCGTACGCTGACGAGGTATTCCGGCGGTTGGAGGAGCTCCGCCTCACTCGCGTCATCGACCGGCTCAAGGGGACCTTGCAGCGCATGAATCCGGTGGAGCAGCCGCACGAGTACACTCGAGTCTTCGAAGAGCTCATCGCCCTCGAGGCCCGACGGCGAGCCCTGCGGGAGCCGCGGCCCGAAGGCGACGGGAATCTCCCCGAGCGCCCCGCCTAGGCGGGAATGCGGCGCTCCCGCGTCGGTCCGCACGGAACGAGAGGTACCTGAGCAGATGGCGATCGCCAAGGAGGCGCAGATCGACGAGGTCCGCGACCTCGTCGCCAAGGGCAAGGAGCGCGGCTTCCTCACCAACGAGGAGGTCATCGAGGCGCTCGCCCCCGTCGATGTCTCGGCCGAGCAGATGGACAACATCCTGCAGCACCTGCAGGACGAGAACATCGAGGTCGTCGAGATGGTCGACGAGCTCGACGCCGAGGAGTTCGCCCGCGAGGCCCGCTCGGCCCGCGACGAGGAGCTCGCCCTCAAGGCCCCGACCAACGACCCCGTCCGCATGTACCTCAAGGAGATCGGCAAGGTGCCGCTCCTGACCGCGGAGCAGGAGGTCATCCTGGCCAAGGCGATCGACGAGGGCGAGGCCGCCACCGCCGAGATCGACAAGGCCACCGACAACGGCCGCAAGCTCACCCCGACCCGGCTGCGCGAGCTGCAGCGCACCGAGCGCCACGGCCAGCTGGCCAAGAAGAAGCTGATCGAGGCCAACCTGCGCCTGGTGGTGTCGATCGCCAAACGCTACGTGGGCCGCGGCATGCTGTTCCTGGACCTCATCCAGGAGGGCAACCTCGGCCTCATCCGGGCGGTCGAGAAGTTCGACTACAACAAGGGCTTCAAGTTCTCGACCTACGCCACCTGGTGGATCCGCCAGGCGATCACCCGGGCGATCGCCGACCAGGCCCGCACCATCCGCATCCCGGTGCACATGGTCGAGACGATCAACAAGCTGATCCGCATCCAGCGCCAGCTCCTCCAGGACCTGGGCCGCGAGCCGACCCCCGAGGAGATCGGCCGCGAGATGGAGTTCTCGCCCGAGAAGGTCCGCGAGATCCTCAAGGTCAGCCAGGAGCCGGTCAGCCTGGAGACCCCCATCGGCGAGGAGGAGGACTCCCACCTCGGCGACTTCATCGAGGACTCCGACGCCGTCGTCCCGGTCGACGCGGCCAGCTTCATCCTGCTCCAGGAGCAGCTCGACTCGGTCCTGCACACCCTCTCGGAGCGGGAGAAGAAGGTCATCCAGCTCCGCTTCGGCCTCACCGACGGCCACCCCCGCACCCTCGAAGAGGTCGGCCGCGAGTTCGGCGTGACCCGCGAGCGCATCCGCCAGATCGAGTCCAAGACCCTCTCCAAGCTGCGCCACCCCTCCCGCAGCCAGAAGCTCCGCGACTACTTGGAGTAGCCGGGCCGACTCCCGAGGGGGAAATGGCGCCTCTAGCTGCGGCAACGCCAGTGATCCTCGGCGGGCTGCTGTAGCGCAGCGCTCAGTCAAGATATCGGCATGGCCGATCCCGACCTGCGCGCGCCACAGGCACGACTGGGCCGGCAGGGCGCCGTCGGTTGGCGCTTGCTGCGTGCTCAGGTTCGTTGCCGGGCCACCACGGCGCCAGCCGCGGTCGACGATGCATGGGGCGGCCGCAGCCACAGCGACGCCTGGGTCGGCTGCATCGTCTCCTCGACCACCGCCAGCAGCTCGACGGTCAACGCCTCCAGGTCGACCTGCTGGCGCAGCCGATCGCTGAACGCGGCGATCGTCTGGGCGGCGTCGTAGCGGCGCCGGTTGAACCGCCGGTCCACCGCCCGCTGGATGCGGCGGCGGGCCGGCTGGAATACCCCCGCCACCGCCAGGGTCGCCCCGGCCACCACCAGGCTGGAGTCCTGGGGCAGCAGCCGGCCGAGCCCCAGGACCACCCCGGCATAGCCCAACCCCAACAGCACCGTCAGCAGCCCATAGGCCAGGGCTCGACTGATGATGCGGTCCAGGTCATACAGCCGATACCGCAAGATCGCCGCCCCGATCGCCAGGGGCAGGACCGCCAAGCAGACACCGGGAAGCCAGCCGAGCGCGACCTCGTTGCCCGCCAACACCAGCGCCGCCAGCGCCGCCACCGCAACCGCCACCGGCGCCGCCGCCACCGCCAGCCACCGCAGCTGCTGGCGCTCCACCCCGCCGGCGCGACCAAAGCGCACCACCAGCGACCACGCGCCGACCGGGATGGCAAGCCCGGCAACCACAAAGGCCACGCCGCGCACCACCAGCAGCGGACCCGCCAAGGCACCGACAGCGAGCGGGTTGGCGGCCGACTGGTCGGGCTCCCGCAACGGCCCCAGCGCCAACGACACCAACCCCACCAGCGGCGCGGCCGCCGCGACCCTGGCCCACCAGCGCCAGCGGGGCGATGGCAGCGACCCGGTCGGGGTCAGCAGCAGGACAAAGCCGATGCAGGCCGCCATCACAACGACGGCGATGTCCTTGACCGCGGAGCCGATGGCGGGCGGTGCCCCACGCCAGGCCAGCAGCACCCAGCTCCCATACCCATAGGCGAACCACAGCCCAAGTGCCAGCAGCAGCCAGCCCACCGGGTGCGCTGGGCGTCGGCTGGCCAGCACCGCCCCGACCGTGGCTGCGCTCACCGCCACCAGCCCGTAGATGATGGTGTCGGCGTCCGACCCCACCAGGTCGGACCGGCCGGCCTGGCGCGCCAGCTGCTGCAACCAGACGACGACCGGCAGGCCGAGCATGACCAGCGCCCACAGCACCCACGCCAGCCCGGCCGGCCACCGGCGCGGCCATGTCGGTCGGGCGGCTGGGGTCATCCCCCATGGTCGTCGGCGCATCCACGCCCCTCCGGTCCCGGTCACCGTCCCAAGCGTCATCGGTCACCTGCCAGTGTGGCCGGCCTCCGTCTCGGGACCGTTACGGACGCGCCAGCGGACCTCGCCAGGACCGGGTGATGCTTGCGCCACTGCGAACCGCGCAGGAGGCCTGCGCCCGCTACGGCTGGCCGCTGCAGGTGATCGACGACGCTGGCCACTTCCTGGTAGCCGAACAGCCAAAGGCGTTCATTGGGCGATCTCTGCTGCTCCAGGATATTGCGGCCCTGACGCTCGCCCGCGACCTGCGCGACCTGCGGTGAGCATGGCGCTCAGGCGCGTGTAGTCCGCGACTGCTTGGAGTAGCGGCTGGGCGCCACTCACCTTCGGTCCGTGCCGTCGTCGCATGGGGTCGAGACCCCAGGAGGCCTGGGAGCAGCTGGAGGCGCATCCCACCGAGCAAACGGGCGCCCGGCCTGGGCGCCCGCTGCTCGGCCCGAAGGGGGCCTACGACCTGCCGCCGGTCGTCGTGGTGGCGGTGGTCGTGGTGGCGGTGGTCGGCGTGGTACTGGTGGCGTCGTCGCTCTTCCTGGCGATGTTGGAGACGGCCGCTCTGGCCTGGTCTGCCTTGGCGGCGGCCGTCTCGGCGACCCGGTCCTTGCCGAGGCTGACGGTCTTGTTGACCTCCCCGGTCAGGCGCTGGACCCCGGGGTTCTCACGCAGCTTGCCTGCCGCCTGGACGATCTGCTGGTAGCGCTCCTGGCCCGCCTTGGCCCCGAGCACGTAGCCGGCACTGAAACCAGCCAGAAACCCCGACTTGAACCTCATTGGCACCTCCCGATCGTGGTCGTTCCCTCGCTTGTCTACCCGCCGTGGGAGATCGAAACCACGTACTGTTGCCCTGCTTGTCGGCCTGGATGGGGGGTGGGATGCACTGAAGGTCGCGGCCTTTCGGTCGGGTCGGCCGGCGAACGGCCAGCGGCGGCCGCGGCCGCCGGGGCGGCGGCGCCGGTCCCCGGCGGCCGCCGGTACCTCATCGACGCGGCCTTCCTGGGTGTGGCCGCTGCTCTGGGTCGGCCTGACCGTCACCATCGCCGTGCTGGTCCGCCTGCCCGGCCCGGCCACCCTCGACCCGGACGAGCATGCCGCCGTCCTCTACTCCGACCGCCTGGCCGCCGGCGAGCGCCTGGAGGAGCCGCTCCTGTCGTCCCCGAAGCCGCTGCTCACGGTCGTGCACGGGCTGGCCTGGCGGGCTGGTCACGACTGGCGGCTGCTCGAGGCCCTCACCGTCGCCGCCTTCGCCCTCGCCGTCGTCTGCCTGGCCAGGGCGGCCGGCCGCCTGGCCGGCCGGCCGGCCGCGGCCGCCACCGTGGTCGCCGTCGCCGGCTCGGGCCCCCTCGTCCTCCAGGCCGCCCGGGCCAACTCCATGGTGTTCGCCATCGCCGGCTGGTCGGTCGCGCTCGACGCCCTCACCCGGGGCGACCACGCCGCGGTCCCCGGGGAGCAGGGTGGGTCGGGGGGTGAGGCCGCCGGGAGGCGGGGCGGAGCTCCAGCCGCGGTCCCCGGGGAGCACGGCGGGTCGGGAGGTGAGGCCGCCGGGAGGCGGGGCGGAGCCCGCGCCGAGGCCACCAGGGAGCAGGGTGGGTCGGGGGCCGCGTGGGGGCTGGCGGCGGGTGCCCTGGGGGCGGCCGCGCTGGCCAGGGCTGAGGGGTGGCTGCTGCTGCCGTTGGCCGCGGGGTACGGCGTGGTCGCCTGGCGGCGGGGGGAGCGGCGGGCCGCGCTGCTCGTCCTTCCCCTGGCCGCCCCGCTGCTCTGGCTGGCCCACGACTGGCTGCTGACCGGCGACCCGCTGTACGCGGTCCGGGTCCCGGGCCGCTACACCGACCTCGTCTCGGGCCGGCAGGTGATCCTCCCGGCCGACTGGCTGGCCCTGGTCGGCCGGCGCTACGGCGCCCACCCGCTGCTGCTCGGGCTGGCCGCTGTCGGGGTGGCCTGGCTGGTCCGGCGCCGGGCCTGGGTCTGGCTGGCCGGGCTCGGGGTCGCCGGGGTCGGGACCCTCGCCCTGCTCGGCTTCGAGGCCTGGCGCGGCACCTACGTCTCCTGGCGCTACTTCGACCCCGCCGACCTCGCCATCCGCCTGGCCGCCGCGCTCGGCGCCGCCCGCCTCGTCACCGCCCTCGCCGGCCGCCTCCTGGCCGGGAGATCCGGGCCCGGGGGCACGCGACCCGCCTGGCCAGGCGGCCGGGCAAGGCGGCCGGGCGTTCTGGCCGGGATCGGGGCGGTGCTGCTGGCCGGGTTGGCGTGCTGGCCGCTGGCCCCGGGCGACCCGCTGGTCGATTCGACCCTCGACCGCGACACCCGCCTGTCGGCCAACACGGCCACAGCGGTCGCCGCTCTCCGCCCGGTGGCAGCCGAGCCGGGCACGGTCATCGCCGCGTCCGGGCCGCAGCGGCTCAGGGTGGCGGTCGAGCTCGACCTGCCCCTGGAGAGGGTCCGGGACCTGTTCCTGGCCGGCAGGGCCGCTCCCCTCGACCGCGCCCTGGCCGGCAGCGCCGCCGTGTTCCACGACGCCGACGGCGACCGCCCCACGGACCGGTTCGCGGCCCTCTCGACCACCACCCCGACCAGGGTCGGCACCATCCAGCTGGTCCCGCTCCGCACCGACGCAGGCCAGGGCCTGTACGTCCACCGGGTCGCGGAGCTGAGCCCCTGAGCATCAGAAAGCCTGTGGCCGGAGAGGCCACAGGCGAAGCTCCGGGGGCGAGACTCGAACTCGCAACAATCGCCTTAACAGGGCGCCGCTCTGCCGATTGAGCTACCCCGGAGTGACGGCATCGCCAAGTAGCGCACCGACGAGCCCCATGATGCTTCGGTGGGTCGCGGAGCAACTGTAGCCGATGCTGACGCAGCCATGCACATGCTTGGCACGGCGAATGCTCGGGTCTGGGATCGCGCGGTACGGCTTCAGGAACTGTGACGGCGGGATCGCTGTCAGCGCCGACCAATATGCGGTGGCAGCGGTCAGATCGAGGCCGTCGTGGAGGTAGAGGCGGACCCTCAGGCGAGACTCGTCGAGCTCGAAGAAATGCCGCAGCCAGGAGCAGAAGAGCGCCACCATCCGCGGATCGGTGTTGGCAAAGCGGACTGCGCCGTCCCGTTTGGAGCCCTCGCCGGCGTACAGGGCGACCCCGGCGACCAGGAACTCGCGCTCCGACAGCTGGCCGACCCGGGCCCGCCCCTCGTCCAGAAGGCGGTCGATCTCGGCCTGCCGGCGGCGCTGCAGGGCGTTGGGACCGCGGCGGCGGCCGCGGGTCACGCGGGGGAGGGGCTCGAAGGCGACGTCTCGGACCCACAGGGACACGCTGCTCTTGGAGACGCCGAGGCGGGAGGCGATCTCGGTCAGGGGAAGTCCTCTGCTCCGCAGCAGGCGCGCCTGCTGCTGCTCCCTGAGCTTGCCCCGGTATCCCATGGGCGGCATCCTCCGCCGAGGCTGCGACGAACCGGACAGCCCATCCACAGGGACCGGCTTAGCATGCCTTTAGGCCGGGCGCATGATGATCCGCGACAACGTCAGCGAGGGGAGCTGCATGGGCCGGACAGGCAAGCTGGTCATCGCCGGCGTCATTGTGCTGGCGCTGGCCCTCGGCGGCGGCTACCTGCTGCTCTGGGCCCGGACCTCGGACTCGCCGCCGCCGGCGGCCCTCGACCCGGCGCCGTCGACCACCACCGGGCAGGCGACCGCGACCCAGCCCGACGGCGCCGCCACCCCGGACGGCACCTGGCAGGTCAGCGACGACGGCTCCTCGTACGTCGGCTACCGAGTCAAGGAGCAGCTGGCCTTCCTCAACAGCCCCAGCGAGGCCGTCGGCCGGTCCACCGCGGTGACGGGCACCATGCAGGTCACCGGCGACCAGGTCGAGGCGGTCCGCATCCAGGCCGACCTGACCAAGCTCACCAGCGACGAGAGCCGCCGTGACAACGCCATCCGTCAGCGCGGCCTGGAGTCGGAGCGGTACCCGACGGCCACCTTCGAGCTCAGCGAGCCGATCCAGCTCGACGGAACGCCAACGTCGGGCCAGGAGGTCAGCGGCAAGGGCAAGGGCCGGCTCACGGTGCACGGCGTCACCCGTGAGGTCGACCTCGAGCTTGGCGGTCGGTGGTCCGGGTCGAGCATCCAGGTCGCCGGCCGGCTGCCGGTCAAGATGAGCGACTACCAGATCCAGGCGCCCCGCTTCGGTCCGGTCGTCTCCATCGAGGACAGCGCGGCCGTCGAGTTCCGCCTGGTCTTCGAGCGCGCCTGAGACCGGTCGCCGGCCGGGCCGGGGCTACTGGCCGGTCAGGATCAACACGAGCTGGGTCATGTCGAACAGCGTGTGGGCCAGGATCAGGGGCCACAGCCGCCGCGTCCGCTGGTAGTACCAGGCGTACATGAGCCCGAGGCAGAAGATGGTCAGCCCCGCCCCCAGGCCCTGATAGACGTGCAGGACGCCCCACAGGGCGGTGGGCAGCAGCACGATCACCCAGGTCGGGACCCTGAGCTGCTCCAGCCTGGTCTGGGCGTAGCCGCGGACCACGATCTCCTCGGTGACGCCGGCGGTGACGGCGATCAGTACCGCCTGGGTCGCCCGGAACCACAGCGGCAGGCCCTCGGGCAGGAAGTCGACCTCTCGCTGGCCGAAGTACTGGAACAGCTGGGCGAGCACCAGCACCAGCACGAAGCCGGCGACCCAGAGCGCGGCGCCCACGCCGAGGTCGCCTGGCCGCAACCTTGTGAGGCCGATTCCCGGCCAGCCCTCCCGGCTGCGGATCAGCAGGTAGCCGATGACCAGGACTGGGGACCAGGACAGGAACATCTCGAAGATGATGCTGATCAGCGACGGCACCAGCTGGGCCTCGACCTCGGTGGAGCCTGCCTGGCCGAGGGCCAGGATCAGCAGGCCGAGGATACCTGGGGCGAAGGCCAGCAGCAGGACCAGCCCCAGCTCCAGCCGCAGGACCCTGGGCGAGCCGCCTGGCGTGGGCACCGGGTTGCGCCCCGGCCGCCGGCTGCCCGGCGGCGCCGTCCCGAAGGGGATGGTCCCCGGCGGTCCGGGCCCGGGACCCGGCGTCGGAGCGGGCGGCCGGGGAGTCCCCACCGGCGGTTGCCCCTGCGTCCATGGCCATGGCTGCTGACCGGGTGGCGTCGGCGGGTCGGTCGGGTCGGCCACAAGGCTCCTTGAGGCGTCGGGAAAGCCAGCGTACCGCGCTTCCTGGTTCACCGTTCTGTAACGCCTGTTTCGGGCTCCGGCCAGGAGTCGGTAACTCGTGATATCGTGCCGTGCGATCTGCCCCAAACCCACGTCGTCCGGCCAGTTGTGACGGTCGACGAGAAGGAGACGCGTTCTATGCTCGCCTACCTCGATGCCGCATCCGGCAGTTTGATCGTGCAGGCGATCGTGGCCGGCGCCGCGGGTGCGGCGGTGTTCCTCAAGCTGGGCTGGCGCAGGATCACCTCGCCGTTCCGTCGCCGCGCGACCGCCGAGGTCGGCGAGCCCGACGAGCGCTGATCCGCCCCCCCGAGAGCACACACGGTAGGAATCATGAGCGATCTGGAGCTGGAGCCTGCGTCGTTCCGGGACCCGGCCAGCACCGTGGCGTACCTGGACGGCCGGGTCCTGCGCGGCCTGACCAAGGAAGGGGCCGCGGACTTCGACACGCTGGCCGCCGCCCCCTTCTTCGAGAAGGCCATGGCCGAGGGGCGGCTGGTCCGGACCACCCAGGTGCCCCTGGAGGACCTGCCCCAGAGCGTCCGCGGTGACGCCTGGGTACGGGCCCTGGAGCACGAGCGGATCCCATTCGTCAGCTACCCGTACGAGTGGACCTTCTCGATGCTCAAGGACGCCGCCCTGGTCCACCTGGATCTGCTGCTGGCGTCGCTCGGGGCCGACCTGACCATGAAGGACGGCTACGCCTACAACCTCGCGTTCGTCGGCGCCAGGCCGGTCTTCATCGACGTCGGTTCCTTCGAGCGGGTCCGCCCCGGGGAGCCGTGGGCCGGCTACCGCCAGTTCTGCCAGACGATGCTGTACCCGCTGCTGCTCCAGGCCCACAAGGACCTGCGCTTCCAGCCATGGCTGCGCGGCCAGGTCCAGGGCATCCCGCCCCAGGACCTGGCCAAGCTGTTCACCGGTACCGACCGGCTGAAGCCCGGGGTGCTCAAGCATGTGGCCCTGCACGGCGCCATGGACCAGCGGTACTCCAAGTCGAGAGCCCAGGACACGCAGAAGGAGCTCAAGGAAGCCGGGTTCTCCACCGAGCTCCAGAAGGCCACCGCCTCGGCCATCCGCAAGCTGGTGGCCAAGCTGGACTGGGGCCGTTCGGCGTCGGAGTGGAAGGACTACCAGCGGACCAGCACCTACACCGATGCCGAGCGGGAGATCAAGGCCGCCTTCGTCGAGCAGGCCCTACAGGGCAAGGGGGCCAAGCTGGTCTTCGACCTCGGCGGCAACGACGGCACCTATTCCCGCGTCGCCGCCCGCCACGCCGACTACGTGGTCTGTGCCGACGGCGACGACTTGGTGCTCGACGGCCTGTACCGGTCGCTGCGCCAGGAGGGCAACCAGAAGGTCCTGCCAGCCTACCTCGACCTGTCCGACCCCTCGCCCGGCCTCGGCTGGCGAGGCCGCGAGCGCGCCGGCTTCTTCGACCGGGCCCGCCCGGACGGGGTCCTCGCCCTGGCGCTGCTGCACCACCTGGCCATCACCGGCAACGTCCCGCTGGCCGAGCTGGTCGACTGGCTGCACGCCCTCGGCGGCCGGCTGGTGGTCGAGTTCGTCGACCCGACCGACCCGATGGCCGACCGTCTGCTGGCCAACAAGCCCGCCGGCATGCACAGCGACTACCGCAGGGAGGTCTTCGAGCGCCTCCTCGAGGCCCGCTTCGACCTGGTCGAGCGCCAGGAGTTCCCCTCCGGAACCCGCACCCTCTACCACGCCACCCCCCGCCGCTAGCCCCCTCCCCGACCCACCGGGGTACGATCCGCCAAGGGGCTGTAGCTCAGTCGGTCAGAGCAAGCGACTCATAATCGCTCGGTCGCAGGTTCGAGGCCTGCCAGCCCCACCCAACGCCGCAGGTCACAGGCCTGCGGCACTTGCTTTGCTTGCTCAGCGGTCATTCCCTCATCCTTCTTCTGCTGCCAGAGGGCATGACGAAGCAGGACGGAGGGGCCGTGATCCGCAAGCGAGGCGCCGGCCTCCAGGTCCAGGTCTACGCCGGCCGTGACCCGCTCACCGGCCGCAAGCGGTGGGTGAGCCAGCAGGTCCCTGGCCAGACCAAGACCTCGATGCGCCAGGCCAAGCAGATCGAGGCCCGGCTGCTGGAGGAGGTTGGCGCCGGCCAGCACAAGGGCTCGCGGTCACGCACCATGGCCGAGCTGCTGGAGCGCTGGCTGGAATGGCGGCCCGCCGTGCGGCCGATCGCCCCCACGACTGTCTCCAGCTACCGCGCCGCCATGGACCGCTACATCCTCCCGGCCCTCGGCAAGCTCCCCGTCCGCCAGGTCGACGCGGCCACCCTGGACGCCTTCTACGCCCACCTGCGCACCCGGGGCGGCAAGGAGGGCCGGCCGCTCAAGGCCAGCACCGTCCACGAGGTCCACGCCGTGCTGTCGGGCGCGCTCAAGCAGGCGGTCGTGTGGGGGTGGATCGGCCATAACCCGGTCAAGCTGGCAGCGCGCCGTCGGTGCAGAAGGCCGATGTGCAGCCGCCGCAAGCCGTGGACGCCACGCGGCTCCGGTCGGCCGCGATGGCGGAGGACCCGGAGCTGGGCCTGTTCTCTTCAGGTGCTTTCTGGGTGGGTCGGGTGCGTTCCGTGGCGCTGTCGGTCTTGGGTCAGCAGGCGGCGGATGGCGGCCTGCATGTGCGCCGCCATCGCGGTCCGGGCCGCCTCCGGGTCGCCGGCCGCGATGGCCCGGTAGATGGGGACGTGGTCCCTGTAGGCGATCTTGGTGGTGCGCGCGGCCGTGATGTTGCGTTCTACCCAGCTGCGGATCACGGTCCGGATGCTGGCCAGCATGTCCTGGAGGACGACGTTGCCGGCCATGACGGCGATCCTGGCGTGAAAGGCCAGGTCGGCATCGGGAAAGCGGTCCTGGTCGCTGACGCGCATGGCCTCGAGCAGTGTCTTGAGGGCGGCCACGTCGTCCTGGCTGCGCCGTTCGGCGGCCCGGCCGCAGGCGATGATCTCCAGGTCGGCGCGGGTCTCGAGCAGGTCCCTGGCCTTGCCGTCGCCGAACAGCAGCGTCCACTCGAACAGCCGGAACAACAACTCCTGATCGGGGCCGCGGAAGTAGGTGCCGCTGCCCTGCCGCACCTCCAGCAATCCCAGGAACCCGAGGGCTCTGATCGCCTCCCGCACGGCGGGCCGGTTCACCCCGAGCGACTCGGCGAGCTGGCGCTCGGACGGGATCTTGCCGCCCGGGGGCACCGCGCCGGACAGCAGGTGGTCGAGCAGCCGCCGGGCGATCTCGGAGCCCAGTGGCTCACGAGGTGCCAGCTCGATCCTGCTCAGGCCGGCGGTCATCGGAGCACCTCCTGCTACACGGTCGGGCGGTGGCCGTTTCGACGGGCAGCGTACCGGTCACGTGGCCACCGGTCTACCGGCCGACCAATATGACCACAATGCGGCTGGCGCTTGACCGGCCGCGCGGCCAACTGGTAGACCGGTAGACCAAAAGAGGATGACCGAAGGTGAGGCCGGATGACCGTTCGTGAGCGAACCAAGCCCAATCGGCTAGGGGGTCGATGATGCTGTCGTCGGCGCTGCTGCTGGGCTGGCTGGACGACCGGCACGCCGATCCGGGAGCCGCCGCCGCGGCGCGGCTGATCGAGCAGGCGGTGGCCGACACCCTCGCGGCCGGGGTGCGGACCCGTGATCTGGGAGGACCGAGCGTACCTCGAGCGTTGCCGCGGCCGTGGTCGACCGGCTCGGCCGGACGGCGCCGCGAAGACCAGAGCGAACAAGCGGGCGAGGAGGATTGGTCATGGCCGAGGGTGTCGTGAATGGGCCGCTGGTGCTGCGGCAAGCCGAGATTGAGCCGTTCGACCGGGGCACCGGCGTGCGGACCCTGCCCCATGTCGGCAAGTGGAACGCCCAGGGGAACAAGGTCACCACCGGGGTCACCGAGTTCCCGGTGGGCGCCGGGATCCCGTTGCACACCCACAACGTCGAGGAGTCGGTGCTCATCCTGGAGGAGCAGGCGACCGCGGTCATCGGCGAGGCCAGCTTCGACCTGGAGCCGGGAGATGCCACCGGGCGCCGGCCGGCGTGCCGCACCGGTTCGCCAACCGGGGCAAGGGGCCGATGCGCATCTACTGGGTGTACGGGGGGCGCGAGGTCACCCGCACGATCTGCGCTACCGGGGAGACCTTCGAACATCTCTCCGAGCAGGACCGCGGCGCCGAGGTGACCCCGTGACCGGGATCCTGCGCTCGGTGGACCCCGCGACCGGCGACGAGGTCGCCCGCTATCCGACCTTCACCAGCGCCGAGATCGAGGCGGCGGTGGCGGCCGCCGACCAGGCCCAGCGGGCCTGGCGAGGCACGTCCTTGGACGAGCGGGCCCGGAGCCTGACCGAGGTGGCCCGGCTGCTGCGGGAGCGGCAGGATCAGTACGCGACCCTCATCACCCGCGAGATGGGCAAGCCGATCGCCGAGGCACGAGCCGAGCTCGACAAGTGCGCCTGGACATGCGACTTCTACGCTGAGCACGCCGCCGCGTTCCTGGCTTCGGAGTCCGTGGAGACGGCCGCCGACCACAGCTTCGCTGCCTACGAGCCGCTGGGTGTGATCCTGGCGATCATGCCCTGGAACTTCCCCTTCTGGCAGGTCACCCGGTTCGCCGCCACGGCGCTGATGGCCGGCAACGGCGCGCTGCTCAAGCACGCACCCAACGTGTCCGGCTGCGCGCTGGCGTTCCAGGCGGTACTGAACGACGCCGGCTTCCCCGACGGCCTGTTCCGCACCCTGCTCGTCGACGAGGCCACCGTCGCCGAGACCACCGCGCGTCTGCTGGACGACCCCCGGATCGCCGCGGTGACCATCACCGGCAGCGACCGGGCCGGGGCACACGTGGCCGCCGCGGCCGGCCGCGCCCTGAAGAAGAGCGTGCTGGAGCTGGGCGGCTCCGACCCGTTCCTGGTCCTGGCCAACGCCGACCTGCCCGCGGTGGCCGAGCAGGCCGCGCGTTCCCGGTTCCTCAACAGCGGCCAGAGCTGCCTGGCCGCCAAGCGGTTCGTGGTCGAGGAGCCGGTCGCCGACGAGTTCGAGGGCCGCCTGGTCGAGGCCGTGGAGGCCCTGGCGGTCGGGAACCCTCTGGACCCAGCGACCCGGGTGGGCCCGCTGGCCCGCGCCGGCCTGGTCGACGGCATCGACCGGCAGGTCCGCGAGTCGGTGGCCCGGGGCGCCCGGGTCCTCACCGGCGGCCGGCGGATCGGCGATCGCGGCTGCTTCTATGCGCCCACCGTGCTCGGCGGCGTGCGGCCCGGCATGCCGGCCTATGACGAGGAGACCTTCGGGCCGGCCGCCGCGGTGATCCGGGTCACCGACGAAGCAGACGCCATCGCCGTGGCCAACGACACCGCCTACGGCCTGGGTGCCTCGGTCTGGACCCGGGACGCCGACCGTGGCCTGCGGGTGGCCCGCCAGATCCAGTCCGGGGCCGTCTTCGTCAACGCCGTGGTCGCCTCCGACCCCAGGTTGCCCTTCGGCGGGATCAAGCGCAGCGGCTACGGCCGCGAGCTGGCCGCCGCCGGCATCCGAGAGTTCACCAACCTGCGCACCTACTGGCTCAGCCGCTCCGCCGTGCCCGCGCCCGGCGCGGCCCTGACGGAATGAGGCTCCGATGAACAACCAGCATCCACCCGCCGAACCCGAGCGGGTCCAGCCCACCCGGGTGAGCGCGCAACGGCTCATCGAGTTCGCCGCCGCCGTGCTCTCGGCTGTCGGGGTGCCGAACGCCGATGCCAGGCTGGTCGCCGACAGCCTGGTGACCGCAGACCTCTGGGGCCACCAGTCCCACGGGGTGCTGCGGCTGAGCTGGTACGTCGACCGCATCCGCGCGGGCGTGATGAAGCCCGCGACCGCCCCGGAGACCGTGTCCGACACCGGGGCGCTGGCGGTGCTGGACGGGCATGACGGCGTCGGCCAGGTGCTGGCCGCCCTCGCCGCCCAAGACGCCGTCCGGCGTGCCCGCGAGCACGGCGTGGGGGTCGTGGCGGTGCGCAACTCCAACCACTTCGGCACGGCCGCCTACTTCACCCGCATGGCCGCCCGCGACGGCTGCGTCGCCATCCTCGCCACCAACGCCAGCCCGGCCATGGCCCCCTGGGGCGGGCGGCGCAAGACCGTCGGCACCAACCCCTGGTCGATCGCGGCCCCGGCCGGCGAGCACGACGTCATGGTCATGGACATCGCCAACACGGCCGTCGCCCGGGGCAAGGTGTACCTGGCCAAGCAGCGCGGGGAGCGCATCCCGGCCGGCTGGGCCATCGACGCCGACGGCGCGCCCACCACCGACCCCACGGCCGCCATCGCCGGGGTGATCCTGCCCATGGCCGGCCACAAGGGGTATGCCATCTCGCTGATGATGGATGTGCTCTCGGGCGTGCTGACCGGCAGCGCGTTCGGCGCCGCGGTCGGCGGCCCCTACCAGTTCGAGCGCCGCAGCGGCTGCGGGCACCTGTTCATCGCCCTGGACGTGGCCAGCTTCGGCGACCCAGACGGCTTCGCCCGGCGGATAGAGCAGCTCGTCGCCGAGGTCAGGTCCGTGCCCCTCGCCCGGGGCTTCGACGAGGTCTTCTACCCGGGTGAGCTCGAGGCCCGGGCCGCCCGACAGCACCTCCAACAGGGGCTGTCGCTTCCCCAACAGACCCTCGATGACCTCCAGCGGCTCGCCGCCTCCACCGGCGTGCCGGCGCTGTAGGCCGAAAGGAGGCGCATGTTCGTCCTGGTCGTGTCCCTCAAGGTCAAGCCGGGCATGGACCGGCAGTTCCTGGCCGCCATCGAGGCCAACGCCACGGCGTCCGTCCGCGACGAGCCGGGCTGCCGGCGCTTCGACGTGCTGCGGGACGACGCCGACCCCCACCACTACCTGCTCTACGAGATGTACGACGACCTGGCGGCGTTCCAGGCCCACCGCAGCATGCCGCACTTTCCGGTGTGGCGGCGGGCCGCCGAGGAGTGTGTCGACGAGCAGGTCAACACCGCCACTTCGCTGCTCTTCTCAGGCGACCTCGACCACGGGACACCGCAGAGCTCGGTCGAGGGATCCTCGGTGTGAGCGGGGCCTTCCGGGGCCTTCCTAGGGTTCCCAACGGCCGCAGTGGCACTCGCAGCCGCCCCCCCAAACGCAGGAGCTTGCTTGCTCTGCCATCCGATTTTCTGTCGGATGCGCCTTGATCATCCCGATGATCACCCAGACGATCCGTCTGGATCCGTCTGGAGCCGTCTGGACCGACGAGCCATCCAACGTGAGCAGGCCAGATCCGTCCGGAGCCGTCCAGGTCGACGCCGAGCATCCGGGTCGTAATCGGAAGGTCGAGGGTTCGAATCCGACCTCGGGCTCCAAGGTCCCAAGTCTGCGCCCATCGCCGAACCGGCTAATCGGCCCTGCCGCACCGGCTACGCTGGGAAGACCGCACGCGTCGGCGCCTGGACCGGCGCAGATGCGCCGAGTTAGCCGGCCTGTCCGGGTGTGGCGAGCACGGCGGTCTGCGCTAGGAACCGCAGGATCTCGTCGACAGTTTGGGGGCCGTTCAATAGCGCCGCATCGTTGTGGTCGGCGCCGGGCACCAGCATGAACCGCTTGGGGGCGGAGGCCGCGTCATACAGCCGCCTGCTGAGCGCCGCAGGCACGATCTGGTCGCGTTCCCCCGCGATCACCAGCAGCGGCACAGTCAGTTGGGCCACCCGGGCGGCGGACGCATAGCGGTCGGTGAGCAGCCACTTGACCGGCAACCAGGGATAGTGCAGCCGACCGACGTCGGTCAGGGAGGTGAACGGGGAGCGCAGGATCAGCGCCGCCGGCGGCCGCTCAACTGCCAGCCGCAGCGCAACCGCCGCACCGAGCGACTCTCCGAAGTAGGCGATTCGACCCGGGTCGACCTCTGGCCGGGCGGCCAGCCAGGCCTGGGCCGCCCGGGCGTCGGCGGCCAGGCCGCCCTCGGACGGACGGCCGAGGTTGCCACCATAGCCGCGATAGTCGAACAGCAGCACCGACAGCCCTGCCCGGGACAGGGCGGCGGCCAGCGGCGCCCGCAGCGCCCGGTTGCCGCCGTTGCCGTTGCAGACCAGCACGGCCGGTGCTGGGCCGCCGCCTTGGGCTGGCAGGAACCAGCCGCCGAGGTGGATGCCGTCCTCGGTCTCAAAGACGATCTCCTGGCCGCCGGTCAGTACCGAGGAGGCCGCCGGCAGCCGGCCGGGCAAGGGGAAGTAGATCAGCCGACGCTGCTGGGACCAGATCAGCCCCAGCAGAACCGCTGCCAGCAGCCCGACCGTGACCAAGGCGGCGAGCATGGTGTGCGGTCCTCCTCTCCGTCCGAGACGTTCGGTCGTCATCATCCGGATCCTGCCGTGCGCGCCGCGGGCTCGTCCCGTCGGGCTGCCGTCCAGCATGGCGCCGAACGGACGGCGGTGCATGCCGTCGCTGCTCAGCGGCCCGGTCGGTCCGGGTCGACCCGCTCCCAGACCAGGCAGGGCACCTGCTGCTTGCCCGACAGCAGCAGCGGGCTGGTGCTCAGGGTCAGCCGGTCCCCGGCGAGCTCCACCCACCGCTCCTGATCGCTGCCCACCCAGTTGGGGAACAGCGACAGCTCCACATGGTGGATGACGCGGTCGCCATGGAAGCCGTAGCGGCCCGCGTAGGCGACAAAGCCCTCGACGGCCTGGGCCTGCTCCTCGGTGGACCCGCCGAGCAGGTCGCCGGCAGCGAACCCGGCCCGGCCCCGCCGCGAGATGGTGATGGAGCAGCGGCCGTCGGCGGCGTAGATCACATAGCCGAGGGCGTCGGTCCCCATCGGGTAGGTGACCTGGCCGTCGGCGGCCTGGTTCTCCCAGGAGACCAGCCGCCAGGCTCCACCAGGGCATCACGCGCCTGCGCCTTGTTCATGCCGGCCTCCCGGACGAGATCACGGGGAACGATTGGTGGGCAGGGGAGCAGGGGCGGTCATTCTCTCAGTCATTCCACTGGCCGCAACCTGGCGCGACGGGAGCGCATCTGCTGGACGACGCATCAGATTGAGCTGCGAGGATGGCAAAGGCCAGCATCGCGTGGACGGCGGTAAAGCAACTACGGATCTGGCGGTTGGGGGTTCGAGGCCCTGGGCGACGCGCGGCCTCCACCGGGATGCCGTTCACTGGTTCCCGAGCCCCCTTGACTTCGGTACTTAGGTACAGGGTTACCGTGCTGACACGGCCCTCATCCCAGGCCGGCCAGCAGCGACATGGAGGTCGCCATGTCCCAGGCAAGCATCCCGATTCACAGCCCGGCCCCAGCGCCGGACGGGCCGATCGCCTGCACCCTGCACCCAAACGAGTACGCCGGGCGGCTGGAGGACTTCCGCCAGGGCGTGTTCACCCACCTGGTCGGGATGGAGCGGCCCGAGCCCACCCGGCTGCGCCTCATCCTGGCCGGCGACACCGACCCCGACGCGGTGCGGGACCTGCTGATCCGCGAGCAGGGCTGCTGCGCCTTCATGAGCTTCACCATCACCCACCGGCAGGGGAAGCTGGAGGCCGATCTGGAGGTGCCCGCCGAGGCCGCCCCGACCCTGGACGGCCTAGTCAGCCTGGCTGAGCTGGCCGCCCCGGCGGTGGCGCGATGACCGGTGGCTGTCGGTGAGCGGCCGAGGGCTGCGGACCGGGGAGCTGGCCGAGCGGGCCGGGGTGAACATCCAGACCCTGCGTTACTACGAACGCCGCGGTCTGCTATCCGCCCCTGCCCGCCGGCCGTCGGGGCAACGGGAGTATGCGGAGGACGCGGTTCGGTTGTTGCGCACCATCAAAGCCGTGCAGCGCCTGGGGTTCACCCTGGCCGAGATCGAGGAGCTGCTCGAGCTGTCAGAGCACCGACGGGGCACCCAGGAGCTGCACCAGCGGGCCCAGGCCAAGGTGGCCGAGATCGACGCCCGGATCGGCCAGCTCCAGCAGATGCGCCAGACGCTGGTGGCGGTCATGGCGGCCGAGTGTGACTCGCTGACCGACTGCTCCTGCGGGCTGGGCTGCCCGCTGCCTGAGCTTGAGATCACCGAACTCGGGGGCGCCAAGGGCGACCACGACTGAACCCCCGCCAACTCCGCAGACTCGGAGGCCCGCTCAGGCCGGTGGGCTGGCCGTGGCCGCCTGCCTGGCCGCCTGCCTGGCCGTCTGCCTGCTCCCGGTCGCGGCCGCCAGCGGGGCTACTCGCCGGCCTGGTCAGCGCCGTGAGCGGCGCGCTCCTGCCCGCTGCCCTGCTGGGCCTGGTCGCGGGAGGCGCCGCCGGGGTGCGGTAGTGGTGGCACCGCCGCCCCACAGCAGCGACCGCACTGTGTGGCTTGGAGGCGCCTGCCACTAGCCATGCTGGTATGCCTCTCGGGTCCGGGATCGATACGCCGGAGGCAAGCCAGCCTGGCCGCAGGTCAGGGTGACGGCCATGACCGTGCTGCGCTCGATCCTGCTGTTCGCGGTGGCCGCGCTGGCCGAGATCGGCGGCGCCTGGCTGGTCTGGCAAGGCGTCCGCGAACATCGCGGCCTGATCGTCGTCGGCGCCGGGATCCTCGCCCTTGGCCTCTATGGGTTCGTGGCACCTTCCAACCCGACCCCCACTTCGGGCGCATCCTGGCCGCCTATGGCGGGGTGTTCGTGGCCGGCTCCCTGGCCTGGGGTGTGCTGGTCGATGGGTTCCGGCCCGACCGCTACGACCTGCTCGGTGCCGCCTTGTGGCTGGCCGGGGTGGCCGTGATCATGTACGCACCCCGGGCAGCTAGGACCAGATCGACCCGCGCCGAGCAGGGGGGAGCACGTGACTGAGGCCAACAAGACGGTCGTTCGCCGGCTGGTCGACGAGGTCTTCAACGGCGGCCACGTGGAGGTGATCGACGAGCTCTATGCGTCCGAGCTGGCCGGAGCGGCCAAGCGCTGGATTGCGCCGTTCCGGGCCAGCTTCCCCGATGTCCACATGGAATCGTGGAGCTGATCGCCGAGGGCGACAAGGTCGTCGTCCGGTTCACCTGCTCGGCCACCCACCTGGGAGCATGGCTCGGCCAGGCCCCCACGGGGCGTCGGTTCGAGCGGGTCGATGAGGTCTGGATCTTGGGGTTCCGCGACGGCAGGATCGTGCACGTCTGGTCGCTGGAGGACACCCTCGACCGGCTGCGACAACTCGGACTCACGCTGCAGCAGCGTTAACACTCAGTGTCGGCTCCTGCCGGTGGTGCTGAGGCCGGTTCTCCGCAGGCTGGATCGCACTAGCCGATGAACCGTTTGTGACGGATCTGCGTCCCTGGCGCACTGGCGGCTTGCTATGTGATAGGGGACCAGCAGCTTGGTAGCTTGCTTGCCTTGGCATCCGATTCTCTGTCGGATGCGCCCTGATCATCCCGATGATCATCCAGACGATCCTTCTGGATCCTTCTAGAGCCGTCTGGAACAACAGCGCATCCACGTGAGCAGGCTAGATCCGTCTGGAGCCGACCAGGCCGACGCCGAGCATCCGACTCGTAATCGGAAGGTCGAGGGTTCGAATCCCTCCTCGGGCTCCAAAACCGCGGGTCAGAGGGTATTTCTGGGATTGCTGACCGCGCAGCGGCAACAGGCGGTCATTCCTTCGGGTGAATCAGCATCGCCATTCCACATTCGCCTCAAGGAATTCTCACACGTGCCGAGTGCGGCGTGGCGTGCTGGGTGAAGCGGGCGGCGCGCCGTTGGATGCGCCGCTGGCGTCGTTCCTGGTGGGTTGCCGGTGGCCGGCGGGGGCGGGCTTGGACGGCGTAGAAGCGGCGCTTGACGATCTCGACCAGCAGCAGGTAGGTGGCGATCATCCCCAGCAGGATGAGAAAGAAGCTGACGGGCAGGGTGGCGAACCCGAGGAAGCCAGCCAGCGGGGTGAACGGCAGGACCGCGCCGATGAGCGCGCAGGTCACGGGCGTGATGAACATCGGGAGGCTGGGGCGGCTGCGGAAGAACGGGACCCGCCGCGTGCGGATGACGTACACCACCAGGGTCTGGGTGGCGAGGGACTCGACGAACCAGCCGCTGCGGAACTCGCTGTGAGTGGCGTGGAGGAGTTGCAGCATCACCAAGAACGTCAGGAAGTCGAAGACCGAGCTGACGGGGCCGAACACGAGCATGAACCGCCGCACGAAGCCGATGTCCCACGCGGCGGGTCGGGCGAGCACCTCGGGGTCGACGCGGTCGGTGGGGATGGCGAGCTGGCCGGCGTCATAGAGCAGGTTGTTGAGCAGGATCTGGGAGGGCAGCATCGGCAGGAACGACAGGAACAGCGAGGCGCCGGCGGCGCTGAACATGTTGCCGAAGTTCGACGAGGTCGCCATCAGCACGTATTTGAGAGTGTTGGCGAAGATCCGCCGGCCCTCGGTGACGCCGTCGGCGAGCACGCCGAGGTCCTTGTCCAGCAGCACGATGTCGGCGGCGTCCTTGGCCACATCGGTGGCCGACTCGACCGAGATGCCAACGTCGGCGGCGTGGAGGGCGACGGCGTCGTTGACGCCGTCGCCGAGGAAGGCGACATCGACGCCGGTGCGGCGGGCGACCTTGATGATCCTGGACTTCTGGTCGGGGCTGACCCGGGCGAACACGGTGGTGTGCGGGATGGCGGCGGCGAGGGCCTCGTTGTCGAGCCGCTCGAGCTCGGCGCCGGTGCGGACACCCTCGAGGTCCAGGCCGAGGTCGCGGCAGACCTTGGTGGCGACGATGGGGTTGTCGCCGGTGATGACCTTGACGGCCACGCCGAGCCCGTTGAGTTTGGCGATCGAGGCGCCAGCGTCGGTTTTGGGGCGGTCGACGAAGGTGAGGAAGCCGACCAAGTGCAGGTCGTGCTCGTCGGCCGGGCCCGGCGTGGTCAGCCCAGGCGCGTCGCGGGTGGCGACGGCGACGACCCGCGCGCCGTCGGCGAAGAGCCGCTCGAGGGACTTCGAGGCGTCGGCGGGGACGTCGACACAGCGGGCCAGCACCGCTTCGGGGGCGCCCTTGACGACCAGCGGCGTCGCGCCGGTGCTGGTGCGAACGGTGACCGAGGCGAGCTGACGGTCGTGGTCGAAGGGCGCGAGCCCGAGACGCTGGTAGGTGAGGGGACCGCCAGTGGCGTCGGCGGCGAGGGCCGCCGCGGCGGGCGCGGACCACAGCGCGACGTCCAGGGCGTTGCCACCCACCGGCCCGTTCGCGGTCATCGTCGCCTCGTTGCAGACCAGGCCGAGCAGCAGCGGCCAGGTCGCCGGAAGGCCGGCCGGGTCCAGGGCCTGGTCGAAGGTGATCGCCCCTTCGGTGAGGGTGCCGGTCTTGTCGGTGAACAGGACCTCGATGTTGCCCAGGTCCTCGATGGTGACCAGCCGCTTCACCAGCACCCGGCGGCGGGCCAGCTCCCGCGACCCGGTCGACAGGCTGACGCTGACAATCGCCGGGAGCAGCTGCGGGGTGATGCCGATGGCGATCGCCAGGGAGAACAGCAGCGCGTCCAACAGCGGCCGGTGGAAGGCCACGTTGATGACGAAGATCGAGGTCGTGAGCACCGCGGCGACCCCCACCAGCAGCTTGGAGAAGCCCCGAAGCCCGGCCTGGAAGGCGGTCTCGGCTTGGCGTTCGGCAAGCCCGACGGCGATCTTGCCGAACGCGGTGGCCGAGCCGGTAGCCACCACGACGCCGCGCCCGGCGCCCTGGTGGACCACGGTGCCCATGAACGCGCACGCGGGCAGGTCGACCGCCGAATCGCCCGCCGGGACCGTCGCCGCCGACTTGACCGCCGGCATGGGCTCGCCGGTCAGGACGGCCTCGTCGCACTCCAGCTGGTCGGCCTCCAACAGCCGCAGGTCGGCCGGCACCAGGTCGCCGACGCGAAGGGCCACCACATCGCCGGGCACCAGGTCGCGCACGTCAAGGCGCTGCTGGCGGCCGTCGCGCCAGACCAGGGCCTCGTGGCGGATGTTGGCGTGCAGCGCGGCGACTGCAACCTCCGAGCGGTACTCGTTGATGAACCCCAGCCCCACGCTCAAGACGACGATCGCGGCGATGATCGCGCCGTCGGTGGGGTCGCCGGTGGCGGCGGAGACGCCTGCCGCGGCGAGCAACAGGATGAGCAGCGGGTTGCGGAGCTGACGGCCGAGGACCCCAAGGGCGGTCACCTTGTGGGAGGCCAGTACGTTGCGGCCGACGGTGGCCAGCCGCCTGGCGGCCTGGTCGGAGGTGAGGCCAGTCTGGGTGCTACCCAGCTCATGGAGCACCGCGTCCACCGGGTGACGGGCAGCAGCCGCAAGGTCGAGCGCCGGCCGTTGTGACCATGCCGACGACACCGGCGGGGCGGCCTCGGTCATGGCTCGCCCGCGGCGCCAACAGTCCCGAGCCAGGCGCAATCCTGCCGGGACGCCCCGAAGACGAGCCGAATGCGCATGCCCCACCGTAACCCGCGACAGGCGTGGGCGCCGTCCACCCTCGCGCGGCGGCGCCCGTCACCCGCCTGGGCAACCCCACAAACCGGGTGGGCGTGCGGGCCTGCGATCGCGTACGTGCTTGGATGCCCCGTGGAGCTGGTGCTACAGCGCCAGCGGTGCCGGTGGACGAAGGGTAGCCGTGCCCAGGCCCCCGGCCCAACCCCCAGGTGGTGCCGGCATAGGTGGCGGCCAGGACGACCAGCACGATGGCGTAGATGAGGTGGGAGTCGGCGACCGGGCTGGGCGACCCAGTCGGTTCTGCAGCACTGGTGAACTGCGCGAACGGGACCGGCTAGGCTGATGGCTGGTATCCCGCGCGGTGCCGCGACGGCAGCGAGGGCAGCAGCGCCCAGTTGCGGTCTGTCGAGGGCGGGCAGGAGGCGGCGTCGCAATGCGAGCCTATCGGGTGATCCTCCGGGTGGTCTTCTGGGTCATCCTCAGCGTTGTTCTCGTGGCCGCCAGCTTCTGGGTCTACGCCATCGTGACGGGTGGCAAGAACTTTTGAGTGGGACGACCTTAACGGTGTCCCGAGCCAGGCACCGCTCGAGGGTTGGGACCTGGACCTCTGCCGGCGCCGCCGTGTCCTGACCTCAAAGGGGGCGCTCACAGCGGTCCCCTAGCCAGTCAACTCCAGGTCGCGCTGGACTCTTGGGGATTGATCGAGCGGGCCAAGCCCACTCCAACCCAGACCGCAGCCCACGGAGAACCTGACATCCCCCAACCAGACCCCTGCGGCGGAGTCGGCGGTCGACCACAGGAGTTGCTCGCCTTGCCCTCCGATTTTGTGTCGGAGGGTGCCCTGGTCGGTCATCGATCTGTGGAACCGGTCAGGGCCTCCGGCAAGCTGCGATCTTCCGATCGCAGTCGGCAGGTAGCCGACGATCCGGTGGTCCTGTCTGGGCAGACCTGGTCATTCTCCCGGTCATTCCTCCTGCCGTAACGCCACAGGTCAGGAACGCACTCAACAGACGACCCCGCTGACGCGAGCAGCCAGAACCAACCTGAATCGCACCTGCTGGACAGATGCGTTTCGACTCGTAATCGGAAGGTCGTCGGTTCGAATCCGACCTCGGGCTCCACAAACCAGCAGCTCAGAGCACGTATAGCACCATCCTTAAGCTTGCCTTGCTTGCCTCCATGATCATCCTTGTGGCCGAAACTGGCCGCAGGTGCACATCCGCTTTGGGAAGGCGTCGCCGGGTTCGGGGCCCAGGCGGCGGGCGGTGCAGCTGGTGCTGCTGTGGGTGGTGGAAGGCGCGGCCTCCCCCAGCGGCTGACACCCTGCAGCGCCGTCCACAGCCGTCTGGCTATACCGCCACTAGGGCCGACCGCTGACCCACCATGCTCGAGATAGCCCCAGGCGCCCTACCGGAACGTCCTCCAACAGCCGTTTCCGCAACAGCCTGTTAAGAGTCAACTGGCACGGCTGGCAGTACCTTCCCCGCTGGAAGTCACCCATGACCCCCGGAGCGGTCAGGCCACGATGAACAGCATCAG
>DASYSE010000027.1:0-9844 GCA_036003705.1 Actinomycetes bacterium
AGCAGCAGGGCCCGCGGCCGGTTGACCAGCGCTCTGGCGAGGGCGACCCGCTGCTGCTGGCCGCCGGAGAGCTGGCGAGGCTTGCGCTGCTCGCGACCCTCCAGCTCGACCAGGGCCAGCGCCTCGGCCACCCGGCGGGCAATCTCGCCCTTGGCCACCTTCTTGCGCCGCAGCCCGAAGGCCACGTTCTCGAAGACGTCCATGTGGGGAAAGAGCGCGTACTGCTGGAAGACCATGTTGACGTCGCGCCGGAACGGCGGGACGCCGACCATGTCGCGGCCGGGCAGGAGGATCTGGCCGCTGGTCGGCTCCTCGAAGCCGGCGATCATCCGCAGGGTGGTGGTCTTGCCGCAGCCCGACGGGCCGAGCAGGGAGAAGAACTCGCCCTCGGCGATCCGGAGATCGACGTGCTCGACGGCCCTGACGCCCTGGGCCCGGGTGGCGAACTCCTTCTCCACCCCGACCAGCTCGATCGCGGCCAGGCCATCCTCGTCGGAGACGATCGGGCGGGCGCCCGCCTGGACCCTCGTGTCTGCCATCGCCTCGTCCCTTGTCTCAGACGGTCGATCCGCCGATTCGACCACACGGGCACGATGGGACGCTGGCATCCCAACCCCTACCGTCCATGTACGAACCGGCGCTGCCCACGGGGCCGAGCTGCCAGATCGGCACCCTAGGTATCAGCCCCCGGCTCCCTCGCCCGAGCGGCCGCGGAGGACGTCGGCGGCCTGCAGGGCGAGCCAGAACTCGGCCCGGTCGGCGGCGGAGTCGAGGTCGCGGCCGGTCAGCTCGGCCACCCGGCGGATGCGGTAGCGCAGCGTGTGCCGATGCACGGTCAGCTCCCTGGCGGCAGCCTCCCAGTTGCCGTTGTGCTCCAGGTAGGCCCGGAGGCTGGACAGCAGGCCGCCGTGCTGGCGGCGGTCGTAGTCGAGCAGCGGATCGAGCAGGCCGCGGGAGATCGCCTCGAGGGCGGCGTCCTCCTGCCTGGCCAGCAGCAGCCGGTGGCTGCCGAGGTCGGCGACGGTGGCGACCCGGTACCCCTGCGCACCGGCCGTGGCCGGCTCGGCCGCCTCCAGCGCGAACTGGGCCTCCTGGTAGGTGCGGCGCAGGCCGCGGGGGTCGGCGTCGGGCATGCCGAGCCCGAACCGGCCGGCCACCCCCCTGGCCAGCACCGCCTCGGCCACCGCGTCGGCGGCCGCGCGGGCCTCGACCGGGTCGGTGGCCTCGAACAGGGCGACCACCGAGTGGTCCTGGATGCTGCACACGTAGGGCGCGAGGCGCCGCGACAGCCGGTCCTGGATCAGCAGCCGCAGGGCCTCGACCGCCGGGGCCGCGGGATCGGTCTCGCAGCGCCTCGCCACCAGCACCGCGATCGCCGGGGAGCCGCCGAGGCCGAGGAACCGCAGGCGCCGTCTCGTCTCCTCGCCCGAGAGCTCCCCCCCGAGCAGGGCGTCCAGGAAGTCGCCGACCAGGCGGCGCTCGGTCCTGGCCACCGCCTGCGCCTTGGCCAGCTCGAGGGCGACGGCGGTGGCCAGGTGATGGACCACCACCTGATGGAACGGCTCGGGCCGGTCGCCCCGGTGCAGCACCAGGAACCCGGCAGGGCCCCCGCCGACCAGGATGGGGAGCAGCGAGCGGGTGCCGCCCTCGTCCGACAGGCTCAGCGAGAACTCGTTGCCCTCTGGGCGCAGCGCCTGGATCTCGGCCCAGACGGCGCGCGGCTCCAGCAGCGCCGCCGCCCCGGCGGCGGCGGCCGCGATCTCGCCGTGCGGGTCGAACAGGAGCGCCCTGGTGCCGGTCATGCGGGCGTACGCCTCCAGCAGCGCGTCAAGGCCGGCTCCCTCGACCAGCAGCCGCGACAGCGTCTGCTGCACGGTCCCGGCCCGCTGCAGCAACACGTACTGCTCGTTGACCAGGCGCGAGAACAGCGCCTCGGTGATGGCGATGAACGGCACCTCGAACGGCACCTCGAACACCGGGAAGCCGGCCCGGTCGGCGGCCTCGACGACGGCCGGCGGCGTGGCCTTGAAGGCGAACCCGAGGCCGAGGCCCAGCGCGGCCAGCTCGGCCCCTGCCAGCTGCTCGACGTAGGCGGCCTGGCCCTGTGGCCCGCCGCGCATGCCGAGCCCGGTGGTGAGCAGGACCTCGCCGCCGCGCAGGAACCGGGTCGGGTCCTTGAGCTCCGACACGTGCGCCCAGCGGATCGGCTGGTCGACGCCGTCCTTGCCCGCGACCAGGCCGAGGCGCAGCTCGTCGATGGCCAGCAGGTCGGCAACGCTCGTGGCCAAGGGTCCCCCTTCTGCGCCGATTCGTACAACAGCGTACTCGGCCGCTGGACGGCAGGGCACTACCACTGGGCCTCGAGCGGCTGACAGCCTGCGGCGCACAGGGTTCGGGGGCGCAGGCGGCGGAGCGGTCGCCCCGATGAAGGGCTGGGGATGCCATGCGGGTGGTCGTCGTCGGCGCCGCCGGCGCCATGGGGCGCTGGACCCTGCGCGACCTGACCGAGTCGGAGGGGGTCGCCGAGGTGGTGGCGGCCGACCTGGACGGGGCCAGGGCCAGGGAGGCGGCCGGGTGGGCGGCGGCCCGGTCGGGCAGCAACGGCACCGCCCGGGTCAGCGGCATGACCCTGGACGCCGGCGACGGCCAGGCGCTGCGGCGCGCGTTCGAGGACGCCGACGTGGTCTGCAACTGCGCCGTCCGTGCGACCAACCTGCCGGTCATGGAGGCATGCGCCAGCACCGGGACCCACTACGTCGACCTCGGCGGCCTGTTCCACACCACCCGCCGCCAGCTGGCCATGCACGACCGTTTCGTGGCCGCCGGCGTGACGGCGGTGGTCGGCATGGGCGGCAGCCCAGGCACCACCAACGTGCTGGCCGCCCTGGCGGGACGCGACCTCGAGGTGGTCGAGGAGGTCGAGGTGCGCCTGGGCATCGCCGACTTCGCGCCCTCCAGCGCGCCGGTGCCGGTGCCGTATGCGATCCACACGCTGCTTGACGAGTTCGCCGTCCCGGCGATGACCTTCCGCGAGGGCGAGCTGACCGAGGTCGCGGCCATGAGCGAGCAGGAGGAGCTGGACTTCCCGCAGCCGGTGGGCCGGCTCCGGGTCGGCCACACCCTCCACTCCGAGGTGGCGACCCTGCCGCTGCACTTCGCCGACCGCGGGATCCGGTCGGTGTCGTTCAAGGTCGGCTTCCCGGCCGACTTCATGGACAAGATGGCGCTCCTGACGGGCCTCGGCCTTGCCGATACCCAAGCGGTCGACCTGCCGGGCGGCCGGGTGGTCCCGCGCGAGCTGCTGGTCGACCGCATCACCCAGACCGCCACCATGCCCGGCCCCGAGGCCGCCCCGGACGACGCCGAGGCGATCTGGGTCCGGGTGCGAGGGCGACGGGCCGGACCTTCGGGGGATCCGGCCCTCGCCCCTCGCGACCCCCCCGACCCCCCCGACGGGGTGCTCCGGAACTCTCCACGCGACCCCCCCGACCCCCCCGACGCTCCCCTGGTCGAGCGCCTCGCCGAGTGTGTGGTCCGGCCCCACCCGACCTGGCAGGCCGGCGCCGGCCAGCTCGACACCGGCGTGCCCGCGAGCATCGTCGCCCAGTTCCTCGGCCACAAGGTGATCGACCGGCCCGGCGTGCTCGCACCCGAGGACGCCGTCCCGCCCGAGCCGTACCTGGCCGAGCTGGCCTCCCGCGGCATGGAGGTCACGCTGGTCACCCGCGAGCCCGCCGTCGTCTGGTCGTACGATCGGAGCCTGACTTGACCATGCCCCAGGAACGCAAGCTGGCCGGCGAGGTCCCGGGGCCGGCCAGCCGGGCGCTCGAGGAGCGCCGGCGCAACGCGGTGGCCAGGGGCGTGTCCACCATGACCCCGGTCTACGCGGCGGCCGCCCACGGCGCGGTCATCGAGGATGTCGACGGCAACCGCTTCATCGACTTCACCGGCGGACTTGGCGTGCTCAACGCCGGGCACACCCCGCCGTCGGTCGTCCAGGCGGTCAAGGACCAGGTCGAGCGCTACCTGCACACCTGCCAGCACGCGGTCATGAACGAGCCGTACGTCGCCGTGGCCGAGGCGCTCAACCGGATCACCCCCGGCGACTACGACAAGCGGACCATGCTGGTGAACTCCGGTGCCGAGGCGACCGAGAACGTGGTCAAGATCGCCCGCGCCGCCACCGGCCGGCAGGGCGTGGTGGTGTTCGACAACGCCTTCCACGGGCGGACCCTCCTCGCCCTGGCCATGACCGGCAAGGTCACCCCCTACAAGCAGGGCTACCAGCCGTTCCCGAGCGAGGTCTACCGGGTCCCCTACGCCTACTGCTACCGCTGCCCGTTCCACCTCACCTACCCGGAGTGCGGCATCGCCTGCGCCGACTACGTCGAGGAGGAGATCAAGGTCCACGTCGGGCCCCAGAACGTCGCCTGCCTGCTGGTGGAGCCGGTGCAGGGCGAGGGCGGCTTCATCGCCCCGCCGCCCGGCTGGCTGGAGCGGATCGCCGACATGTGCCGGCGCCTGGACATCCCGTTGGTCGCCGACGAGGTCCAGTCGGGGTTCGGTCGCACCGGCACCATGTACGCCACCGAGCAGCACCCCGGCGTGGTTCCCGACTTCACCCTCTCCGCCAAGTCGATCGCGGCCGGCCTGCCCCTGGCCGCGGTCACCGGGCGCAGCGAGCTGATGGACGCACCAGGCCCGGGCGGGCTCGGCGGCACCTTCGGCGGCAACCCGCTGGCCTGCACGGCCGCCCTGGCGACCATCGAGCTGTTCGAGCAGGGGGACCTGCTGGAGCGGGCACGGCGGATGGGCGACACGCTCGACCGGCGCCTGCGCGAGCTGGGCGAGCGCCACCGGATCGTCGGCGAGGTCAGGGGCCTCGGCGCGATGATGGCGATGGAGCTGGTCACCGACCGGGCCACCAGGGAGCCGGCCAGGCAGGCCGCGACCCGGGTGGTGGCCGAGTCGGCACGGCACGGGCTGCTCACCCTCAAGGCCGGCATCCACGACAACGTCGTCCGCGTCCTGGCCCCACTGGTCATGGAGGAGCGCCTGCTCGAGGAGGGGATCGACATCCTCGACCAGGCCCTGGCCACCGCGTCGGTCTGAGGCGCCAGCACCCGGGTATCCTCGCGCATGGAGCTGCGCCCCGAGTCGCGAGGAGCGCAAGCCGTGGTGGTATCCGGACGGGTAGGAGGGTTAGCCTGGTGGACCGCGTCAAGCCGACGGCCGGTCCGGCCGATGGAGGCGGCATGTCCACAGCCCGGTCCCGGGAGGTCAGGCGCTGACCCAGACCGCCCGCGTCCAGCCCAGCCGCGTGCAGCGGCACCACGGCCGGCGTGCCGTCGCCCGCCGGTCCCGCCGCCGCTTCCTGGCCGAGCTGCCGTTCCTGCTGGTCGCCGCCGTGATCCTCACCGTCCTGGTCAAGGGCTTCCTGATCCAGGCGTTCTTCATCCCGTCTCGGTCGATGGAGCCGACCCTCGACGTCGGCGACCGGGTCGTGGTCAACCGGCTCGCCTACCGCCTGGGTGACCCGGCGCACGGCCAGGTGGTGGTGTTCCTGCGCCCGACCGCCACCGGCCAGGACCCCCCGAGGGGACCGCTGTCCTGGGCCCGGCGGGCGGTCGCCCAGGGGCTCGGTGGCACCCCGCCGGGGAGCGAGGACCTGATCAAGCGGGTGGTCGGCCTGCCGGGCGACGTGATCGAGGGCCGCGATGGCTACCTGTGGCGCAACGGCCGCAGGGTGGACGAGCCATACCTGCGAACCAGCACCTTCACCTCCGAGTTCGAGGCCGTCAGGGTCAAGCCGGACCACTTCTGGATGATGGGCGACAACCGCGAGGACTCCGCCGACTCCAGGGCGTTCGGGCAGGTGCACCGCTCCGCCCTCGTCGGCCGGGCCGTGCTGACCGTCTGGCCGGTGCCGCACGTCGACGGCCTGTAGACGCGCTGCCGGAGGCGTCCGCGACCGGCCATTTTTCCCTCGAGGGGACAAAGGAGCAAGAATATGGCTGTCCGGCGGCCGTTCGGCCGAGACCCGGGCGGAGAGGAGACGGCTGGATGGTGGTCGCGGCACGCACCGCCGAGGTCACCGACCGTGGACGGCGGCGGGTGATCGGCCTGCTGCTGGCCGGCGCGGCGGTGCTGCTCGTCCATTGGGCGGCCTGGCTGGTGAATCGGTCCCTGCTGGCCAGCGACACCCGCCCCGCCTACTACGAGTTCCAGGCCGCCTTCGTCCTTGCCGATGCCTGGCTGGCCTTCTGCCTGGTGGCAGCGGCCAGGGCGCTGGCCGCACGGCGGGCTTCGGCGCTGCTGTGGCTGCTGGCCTCGGGCGGCGCGGCCGGGTTCCTGCTGGGCATCGACGTGCTCTACAACCTCCAGCACGGCGTCTGGTTCGCCGGCGGGCGCGGCCTGGTGGAGCTGCTGCGCAACCTGGCCACCCTGGCCGGGATGGTCGCCCTGCTCGGCTGGGCGTGGCCCCGGCGGGCCGAGCTGCTGGCCGGCGACTGATCACCGCCGTGGACCCGCTGGCGACGCCGGACCGACCGGTCGCCGGCCGCGACTACCCGGCTGACTGGTCCCAGTTCCTGGCCTTCTTCCCCGACGAGGCGGCCTGCCAGCGCTACCTGGAGCGGCTGAGCTGGCCGCATGGGTTCCTCTGCCCTGCCTGCGGCGACGGCCATCCCCCCTGGCGCGGCTCACGGCACCGGCTGGTCTGCCGTGCCTGCGGTCACCAGACGACCGTCACCGCCGGCACCCTGTTCCAGGGCACTCGAACGCCGCTGCGCCAGTGGTTCGCCGCCGCCTGGCTGGTGGCAACCGCCGACCAGGGCGTCTCGGCGAGGCAGCTGGCCCGCCAGCTGAACATCGGCAGCTACGAGACGGCCTGGGCGATGCTGCACCGCTTCCGCCGGGCGATGGTGCGCTCCGGGCGACCCCGGCTGGTCGGCAGGGTCGAGCTCGCGACCGTGGCGGTCCCGGGTCGTTGCGAGCCGGCGGGCGGCCCGACCGGTGCGACGGCCGCCATCGCGGTCGAGGACCGGGGCGCGGAGGCGGGCCGGGTCCGGATGCAGCGGCTGGCCACGACCTCCTCGGAGGAGCTGGCCGACTTCGTGGGCCGCGTGGTCGAGCCCGGGTCGCTGGTGAAGGCGGAACGCCTGAAGGAGTGGCATCCGCTGGCCACGCGGGGATACCCGACCGAGCGAGCGCCCGCCGTGACCCACCTGCGGGCGGTCGAGCGCGCCCTTGCCGGGTGGCTGCTCGGGACCCACCAGGGCGCGACCTCGCTCCTCCAGCTCGACTGGTACCTGGACGAGTTCACCTTCCGGTTCAACCGGCGCACCTCGACCCACCGGGGCATGCTCTTCTACCGCCTGCTCGAGGAGGCGGTGGTCACGCCGCCGCTGCCCTACCGCCGGGTGGTCGGCGACGCCGCCGAACCGCGCCGCCGGGAGGCCGCGCAGTAGCGGCGCGGTGAGCGGCCAGGCCTGGTGGCCGAGGGGGGCCGCCCGCGGTCCCGCCCTATCCCCTTCGCTCCACCGAGGCGGACCGAAGTGGAGCGAAGCGGATACGCCGGCCTGCGCAAATACCAACTTGACTACCAGGGGAAAAGGAGCGAACATACGTTTGATTCGAACAAATGTTCGACTCGGCTCTGCGAGGTTCACGCGAAGGGGAAGCCGTGGACAGGACCGCCGTGCGCAGCCGGGTCGGGTTGACGGTGGGGGCCGCCCGCATCCCGGCGGCCGTTCCGCTCGACCGGGGCCAGGTGCGCTTCCGCACCCTGCTCTTCCGCTACCTGGCGGTGGGGTTCGTCCTGCTGGCCACCGTCGTGGTCGCCAACCCGAACGCCGGTGACGCCGGCCACGACCCCGACCCGTGGGACTACCAGCGCGAGCAGGTCGACGTCGAGGGCAGCGGGGTGCTCAACGCCTACGCGCGCACCGCGGTGCGCGCCACCGCCTGGCTGGCCAAGGCGTCGATCGAGCGCCAGCGCGACGTCCTCCGCCTCGGCCTGTTCGACTTCCTGGTCGGCTCCGGCGCGGCCGACTCGATCGGCGGCTGGCGCTTCGACCACAGCCCGGCGCTCGAGCTGGCCACCAAGGTCGCGATGCTGAGCCTGATCGGCTACGGGCTGGTCCGCCGTCCAGCCTGGCGCAAGCTGACGGTCGCCGCGCTGCTGCTCCTGGCCGCCACCGTGGTCCTGACCCGGCCGTACACCACCGTCGAGCTTGCCGCCCGTCCGGGCGTGGCTGTGCCCAACGCGATGGTGGGGCTGGTCACCAGGGTCGCCCCCGACGGCGCGCTCGGCCGATCGCCGGAGGCCGAGCCGACCCAGCGGCGCCTGCTCACCAGGTACTGGAAGTCGTTCGTGGCCCATCCGCTGTCGCGCCTGCAGACCGGCACGCCGGTGCTGGCCTCGGCCTCGCCAGGCAAGAAGGCGGGCGTGCTGCAGGCGCTGCGCAAGAACGTCTCCGCGGTCAACGACTGGGCGATCGGGCGCCACGGGCCCGAACGGGCGTTCATCGCCACCTCGGCGCTCGGCTACGTGCTGCCATTCGCGGTCGGGCTCGGCGCGCTCGCCATGGTGGCCGCGTGCGCCCAGACCCTCCTGTTCCTGCTCTGCCTGGCCGGGCTGTTCGCGCTGCCGCTGGCCGTGGCCGGCAGGCGCCAGCGGGGTGCCATCATCCGCTACTGGCTGCTGCCGCTGCTCGGGTCGGTGGCGGTGCTGGCGGGTGCGTCGCTGCTCTCGTTCGTGGTGGTGCGGGCGGCAGAGACGCTGCACGCTTCCGACGAGTACGTGGGCCTGCTGCTGGCCGGTTCGACCTGGCCGGCGCTGGCCGCCTTCCTGATCGGGCGGTGGCTGGCCCGCCGTGGGCGCCAGGGCCTGGCCCTGCCGGCCGCCGCCGCGGCCCCCACCGCGAACCCGACGAGGAGCTGATCCGATGAACGCCGAATCCACCGTCTTCCGGGCGTCCCGCCCGGCCGTGGTCGTCGCCCCCTGTGGCGACGGCCTCCGCCTGGCCGCGTGGCTGCTCTCCCTGCCGCTGCGGGTCGCCTCCACCCCGCTGGGTCGCCGGCTGCTGGCCGCCACGGCGCTGGCGGTGGTGCTGGTGGCGGCCGTCGGGTTGATGTACGACTCGGCCGACCCGCCGCGTGTGGCCGCCAGCTTCCGTCCCGCCGGGCTGGCCAAGGACGCCGGGGCGGTCGGGTCCGGCCGCCAGACGGCGGCGGCGCCGGTCCGGGCGAAGCGGTCCGCCGGCCCTGGCGAGGTGGCCGCGGCTTGGTTCGCGGCCCGCCAGCATGTCCCGGTCGACCAGGTCCGGTCCCTGCAGCAGCGCCGGATCAGCGCCACCAGGACCGAGGTGCTGGTGGTCGCCGAGGCTGGCGGGGCCAGGATGCCGAGCGGGTACGTGACCGTCCGCAAGGGAGCGGCCGGCTGGACCGTGCCGTGAGGGGAGCGGTCAGGACCAAGGGCGCGGCCGTGCTGGTGGCGCTGCTCGCACTCGCCCTGATGAGCAGCCGCGCCTCGCCGGGGTTCGCGCTGGCCGACGTGCCCAAGGCGGTCGGGCGTTCGATCGCCAAGGCGATCGGCGCCAGCCCCGGGTGGGCGGCGCCCCAGCGGCCCGCCGGCGAACGCGGCGCCAGCTCGTTCGCGCTGTCGGACATCCCGCCTCGCTACCTGGGGTTCTACACCCAGGCGGCGGGGACCTGCCCGGCGTTGACCTGGCAGCTGCTGGCCGCCATCGGCAAGGTCGAATCCGACCACGGCCGCTCGACCGCCCCCGGCGTCACCAGCGGCGTCAACCGCGCCGGCTGCTGCGCCGGACCCATGCAATTC
>DASYSE010000028.1:0-35910 GCA_036003705.1 Actinomycetes bacterium
TACCACTCTGCCTCCCCTCTGGTGGCGTGTCGGCGGAGGACGTCGCCCGCTGCCACCGAGCGTGCTACGTCCGGCTCGTTCCACTTCGACAGTATGGGCGGGACTTTTGCACTCGACGGGTCCGGCTGTCCAGTGGACAAATTGCCCGGGTGCCCCAACGGATCCCCAACGTGGCTGGAATACGCCTAGTGGCCTGCTGTTATCCTTGTCGCAGGTGGCCGGAAGGCCCGTTCCCGCATGCCCATGAGCTTTCGAGGAGATTACCTGTGGACCCCGAGCGCTACGACCCCCAACAGGTGGAGCCCAAGTGGGTTGCGGCCTGGGAGGAGCTGGCGCTCTACCGGGCCGACGAGAGCGACGGAGGCAGGCCGCGCTTCTACGCCCTCGACATGTTCCCCTACCCGTCAGGCGACCTGCACATGGGCCACCTGGAGGCATTCTCGGGGGGTGACGTGATCGCCAGGCTCAAGCGCATGCAGGGCCACAACGTGCTGCACCCGATCGGCTGGGACGCGTTCGGCCTGCCGGCCGAGAACGCCGCCATCAAGCGGGGCGCCCACCCCAACATGTGGACCCACCAGAACATCGACACCCAGCGGGCGACCTTCCACCGGCTCGGGGTGTCGTTCGACTGGTCGCGGACGCTCAACACCTGCGACCCGGACTACTACCGCTGGACCCAGTGGCTGTTCCTGCGCTTCTTCGAGCGCGGCCTGGCCTACCGCAAGGCCTCCCCGGTCAACTGGTGCCCCAACGACCAGACCGTGCTGGCCAACGAGCAGGTGATCAACGGCCACTGCGAGCGCTGCGACGCCCTGGTCGAGAAGCGCGACCTGACCCAGTGGTTCTTCAAGATCACCGACTACGCCCAGCGGCTGCTGGACGACATGGAGGAGCTCAACTGGAGCGACAAGGTCCTGACCATGCAGCGCAACTGGATCGGGCGCTCCACCGGGGCCGACGTCGACTTCCAGGTGGCCGAGACCGGCGAGACGGTGCGGGTGTTCACCACCAGGCCGGACACGCTGTTCGGGGCGACGTTCTTCGTGCTCGCACCCGAGCATCCGCTGGCCGAGCGGCTGGTCGCCGGCACCGAGCGGGAGCCCGAGTTCCGCGCCTTCCTGGAGCGGGTCGGCCGCGAGACCGAGATCGAGCGCCTGTCGACCGAGCGTGACAAGGAGGGCCTGTTCCTGGGCGCCCACGCCGTCAACCCGGTGAACGGCGAGCTGATCCCGATCTGGGCGGCCGACTACGTGCTGCTGGAGTACGGCACCGGCGCGATCATGGCGGTGCCAGCCCACGACCAGCGCGATCTGGACTTCGCCCGCAAGCACAAGCTGCCGGTCCGGGTGGTGGTGCAGCCAGCCGGGGAGGAGCCGCTGGATGGGGCCACCCTGCCCGAGGCCATGAGCCACGAGGGCGTGCTGGTCAACTCCGACGGCTACGACGGCCTGCCCGCGACCGAGGAGGCCATCCCGCGGATCACCGCCGACCTGGAGGCGCGCGGCCTCGGCGGCCCCGCGGTCAACTTCCGCCTGCGCGACTGGCTGCTGTCCAGGCAGCGCTACTGGGGCTGCCCGATCCCGATCGTGCACTGCCCGGCCTGTGGCGAGGTGCCGGTGCCGGACGAGCAGCTGCCCGTGCTCCTGCCCGAGGACATCACCGACTTCACGCCCAAGGGCCGCTCGCCCCTGGCCACCTCCGAGGCCTGGGTCAACGTCGACTGCCCCCGGTGCGGCGGCCCGGCCAGGCGCGAGACCGACACCATGGACACCTTCGTCGACTCGTCCTGGTACTTCCTGCGCTACACCGGCCTTGACCCCGACCGGCCGATGGACCCGGAGCGGGTGGCCAGGTGGATGCCGGTGCACCAGTACACCGGCGGCATCGAGCACGCCATCCTGCACCTGCTGTACGCCCGCTTCTTCACCAAGGTGCTGTTCGACATGGGCCTTGTCGGCTTCCGCGAGCCGTTCACCTCGCTGCTCAACCAGGGGACGGTGGTGATGCACGGGTCGGCCATGTCGAAGTCGCGCGGCAACCTGGTCGAGCCGTCGGCGATCATCGACCGGCACGGTGCCGACGTCGCTCGGTTGACGATCTTGTTCGCCGGTCCGTTCGAGGACGACGTCGACTGGGCCGACGTGTCCCCTGAGGGCATGGCCCGCTGGGTGCAGCGGGTCTGGCGGGCCGTCCACGCCGCCGTGGGCGAGCCGGAGGGCGGCGACGACCAGCGGCTGGTCCGGCTGGCCCACCGCACCACCGCCGCGGTCACCGACGACCTGGAGCGGTTCCGCTTCAACACCGCCATCTCCAAGCTGATGGTGCTCTCCAACGGTCTGGCCGACGCCGTCCGCGCGGGACGGGGCACCGCGGCCCAGCGGCGCGACGCCGCCCAGCGGCTGGTCCTGCTGCTGGCTCCGCTGGCCCCGTTCGTCACCGAGGAGCTGTGGCGGGTCCTCGGCAACCCCAGCTCGGTGCACCTGGAGGCCTGGCCTGGGTTCGATCCCGGCCTGGTCAGGCGCGAGCGGGTCACCTGCGTGCTCCAGGTCGACGGCAAGGTCCGCGACCGGATCGAGGTCGCACCCGACGCCCCCGAGGCCGAGCTGCGGGACGCCGCCCTGGCCTCCGAACGTGTCCGCGCCGCCCTCGGCGACCGCCAGGTTGTCCGGGTCGTGGTCGTACCGCCCAAGCTGGTCAACCTGGTCACCGGCTGAGGAGCCGGGTCGCCCCGGCCCCCCGGCTGCCGGGTCGCCCCCGCCCCCAGCTACCAGGGTCGGGTCCGCGACCGGGCCTCCGCGCGGCGGGTTGGTCCCGGGTCGGGACGCGGCGGGTTGGTCCCGGGTCGGGACGCGGCGGGTTGGGCCTGGTTGGCACGAGGCGGGTTGGGCCTGGTTGGCACGAGGCGGGTTGGGCCTGGTTGGCACGAGGCGGGTTGGGCCTGGTTGGCACGAGGCGGGTTGGGCCCGGGTCGGGGCGCCGGGGGGTGTGGACAACTCGATCCGGTGGGTGGCGGGCGGGGCTAGGTTCGCGCCTGTCGGAAGTCGCCAGCCGCGAGGAGCGCCATGTCCCAGCCGCCCCCGTTCGTCCTGCCACCCGACGGCCGCGCCGCCCGGTTGCGTGCCCTCCTCGCCGGCGCCGGCCGGCAGCGGGCCGCCGTCGCCGTGCTGGCGCTGGCCGCGCTGCTTGCTGCCGGCGCGGTCTGGGCCCGTGCGACGCCCCGGCTGACCGGCCCGCCCGCCGGTCCCGCCGAGGCGGCCCCGGCGGCACAGACCCTGCCCCGCGCGTCCCCCGACGACCCAGCCACCGGCCGGGTCGCCGTGCACGTCGCCGGACGGGTCCGCCGCCCCGGTCTGGTTCGGCTGGCCGCCGGCAGCCGGGTCCAGGACGCCATCCGGGCCGCCGGCGGCGTCACCGCAGGCGCCGACCTGGACGCCGTGAACCTGGCCCGCAAGCTCACCGATGGGGAGCAGGTCCGGGTCCCCGGTCACGGCGAACCGGTTCCCGCGCTCCCGCCGGCCGCCGGAGACGTCGGGGCCGGCCCGGCGATCCCGCTCGACCTCAACACGGCCACCGTCGAGCAGCTCGACACCCTCCCCGGTGTCGGCGAGGTCACCGCCGGTCGCATCGTGGCCTACCGCTCGGCCCATCCCTTCACCACCGTCGACGAGCTGCTCGAGGTCCCCGGCATCGGCCAGCGCCGCTTCGACCAGCTCAAGGACCTGGTGACCGTCGGTTGACCGCGATCCAGCCTGCCGACCCCGATGTGGATGGCGTGGCCCTGGCGGCCGCCACCGCGGCCGGGGTCCTGGTCGGCACCCGGTTCGCCGTGGCTCCGGCCTGGGTCGCCGCAGCGCTCTGCCTTGCCGTGGCCTGCCTGGTGACCGGTCGCCAGTCGCGCGGCGGGGCCAGGCGCGGCCGCGGTTCCGCCGCCGGGATCCTCGTCCTCGGCACCCTGCTGGCCGCCGGGGCGGCCGCGGCCTCGGTGCGGGCGGCGGCGGTCCGGGGCGGGATGCTCCTCGGCCGGGTCGGGGAGCCCGAGCGCATCGAGATGGGCGGAACCGTCGCCGAGGAGCCGCGCCGGCTCCGCTACGGCGGCCACTGGGTGGTCCTCACGATCGACCGCATCCAGTTCGACGGTCGAACCTGGCGAACCCGCGAACGCGCCGGCGTCGTGCTCGCCCCCACCCACCGAGCCACCGAAGCTCGCCTGGGTACTGGCGGTGGCGAACGGCTGGCCGTCGGGGACCGGCTGGGGATCCACGCCTCGGTGGGAAGGGCGCGGTGGGCCGATCCGGTCGGCCGGCGGCCCCCGGTGGTCCTTCGCAACCCGCTGACGGGGTCGTGGGCTCCGGCCTCGTCCCCGATGCTCCGGGCCAGCGAGGCGGTACGGGCCGAGGCTCGCCGGCGGACGCTGGAGACCCTGGCCCCGGAACGGGCCGGCCTGCTCGTCGGCATGGCGCTCGGCGACACGTCGCTGCTGCCGCCGGAGCTGGACCGTGACTTCCGCGCAGCCGGGCTCACCCACCTGATGGCGGTCAGCGGCGCCAACGTAGCCGTGGTGCTCGCCGCCGGGCTCTGGCTGGCAGGGATGGCCGGCGCCGGCCGCCGTTCCCTGGCCGCCATCGGGATCGTGCTGGTGGTGCTGCTGGTCGTCGTCACCCGATGGGAGCCGAGCGTGCTCCGGGCCGGCGTGATGGCCGGCCTGGTGCTGCTCGGCGTGGCCACCGGTCGCGGCCCGGGCGGCCGCCGAGCCCTTTGCCTGGCCGTGGTGGTGCTGCTGCTGACCGACCCCGGACTGGCTGGCGCGCTCGGCTTCCAGCTCTCGGTCGCCGCGACGGCCGGCGTCCTGTGGTTCGGTCCGCCCGCCGCCAGGACCCTGCCGTGGTGGTTCCCGGAGCGGGCCCGGACGGCCGTCGGCGTCACCCTTGGCGCGCAGGCCGCCGCGGCCCCAGCCCTGGCCCTCACGCTCGGCCAGGCGTCGCTGGCCGGACTGCCGGCCAACCTGCTCGGCCTCCCCCTGGCGGGCGGACCGATGCTGCTCGGCGTGATCGTCGCGGCCACCGCCCCGGTCGCGCCATGGGTCGCGACCGTTCCCTGCCGCCTGGCCGACCCCTTCCTCATCGCCCTGATCGCGGTCGCCCGCTGGGCCGCCTCCCTGCCCGCCGGTTCGGTCACCCTCGACGGACCGACCCGCGCCGCCCCCGCTGCCGCCGTCGCCCTGCTCGTGCTCGCCATCGCCGTCCGCCGATGCCGGCGGTGCGCCGTCGGGCCACGCCCGCCGTCCCGGCTGGATCGGTGCTAGCACAGCCGTCAGGTATCCGGCGCCGCATCCATCGCCGAGCCATCCGTGCAGCCCTGGAGCTTGCGCCCGCAGACCATCGCCTACGGGCTCGCCGACTCCCCGGTGGGGCAGCGCGGGAGTTCTTCCGCGGCTTCCGGTGAGGACCGGGCCGGCCTGCCGGCCGTCAGCCGGCGGAGTGGTCGTGGCGGCGGGGTAGCATGCCGGGCATGGCCGCTCGACCTGGTTCGGTTCCGGTGACGCTCGTGCTCGGTGAGGAGGAGCTGCTCGCGGAGCGCGCGGTGGCCGATGCGGTGGCGGCTGCCAAGGAGCGACTCGGGGCGGGCACGTCGGTGGAAGAGGTACGGGGTGGGGGGCTGCCTGACGGGTTCGCCATGGGGCTGGCCACCGCTTCGCTGTTCGGAGGCGGGCGGATCGTGGTGGTCCAGGAGGCGGACGGACTGGACGGGCCGGCCCGTGCGGCGGTGTTGGCGCTGGCGGCCGACCCGGATCCTTCGACGGCGGTGGTGTTGCGGGCGGCAGCGCCCGGCCGGCAGGGGAAGTTCTTCAAGGACGTGCAGCGGCATGCCGCCACCGTGCTGGTGGCCAGGCTCAAGCCCTCCGAGCGGTCGAGCTGGTTGCGGGGCGAGGTGCGCCGGCTCGGCCGCAAGGCCGACGAGGCGGCGGTGGCCGCGCTGGTCGACACCGTCGGGCAGGATCTACGGGAGCTGGCCGGCGCGGTCGCCAAGCTCCACGTCGCGGTGCCCCCGCCGGTGGTGCTGACCGCCGCGCACGTGACCGAGTTCCTGGCCCAGACGGCGGACCGGGGGATCTTCGAGCTGACCGACGCGGTGTTCGCGGCCGACGCGGCCACCGCGCTCGACCGGCTGGACGCGCTGATCGACCAGGGTGAGGACGCGATCCGGCTGCTCGGGTTCATCGCCAGCCAGCTGCGCCTGCTGCTGCGGGTCGCGGACCATCCGGAGCTGCCCAAGGCGCAGGTCGCCGGACTGCTCGGGGGCGGTGTCCGCGACTGGCAGGTCGACCGGGCCAGGCGGCAGCTCCGGCGCTTCCGCCCGGGCGACCTCCACCGGGCCCTGGACGTGATCGCCGAGGCCGACGCGCAGATCCGCAACGGCAGCCCATCGCCGCGCCTGCTGCTGGAGCTCCTGATCGCCCGGCTCGCCGGGGCCGGCGCGGCGGCGGGAACCGGCCGTTGAGGGCTGGAGCTCCTGATCGCCCGGCTCGCCGGGGCCGGCGCGGCGGCGGGAACCAGCCGCTGAGGGCGGGGCTACTGGCCCTGCTGGTTGACCGAGCGGGCCAGGCTCGCCTTGTGGTTGGCGGCGTTGTTCTTGTGGATGACGCCCTTGCTGACGGCCTTGTCGTAGGCGCGGGTGGCACGTCGGAGGGCGGTGTCCGCGGCCTCGCGGTCGCCGGCGGCGACGCTCTCGCGCACGCGGCGGGCGTAGGTCTTCAGGGCCGAACGGACCGACTTGTTTCGCAGCCGGGCCTGCTCGTTCTGCCGGTTGCGCTTGATCTGCGACTTGATGTTCGCCAAGAAAGGGCACTCCTGAACTGAATTCACGCGAATTCACGGGGAACCGGGCGAGGCTAGCACAGGCGGTTGCTCCTGCTCAACGCGCCGCCGCGACCGCACCGGGACGCGGAGAAGATCCAGGGACGGATCGATACTATGGGCGGCCATGCCAAGCGACCTGACGCGTCTGCGCAACTTCTGCATCATCGCCCACATCGACCACGGGAAGTCGACCCTGGCCGACCGCCTGCTCGACCTCACGCACGCGGTGAGCGAGCGCAACATGCGCGCCCAGTACCTCGACAAGATGGATCTGGAGCGCGAGCGCGGCATCACCATCAAGGCCCAGGCGGTGCGCCTGGCCTACGCCGCCGCCGACCGCCGGGAGTACGTCCTCAACCTGATCGACACCCCGGGCCATGTCGACTTCACCTACGAGGTGTCGCGGGCCCTTGCCGCCTGCGAGGGCGCGGTGCTGCTGGTCGATGCCGCCCAGGGGATCGAGGCCCAGACCCTGGCCAACCTCTACCTGGCCGTCGAGGCCGACCTGGCCGTCATCCCGGTGATCAACAAGATCGACCTTCCGGCCGCCCAGCCCGACCGGGTGGCCCGCGAGATCGAGCAGGTGCTCGGCGTGCCAGCCGAGGAGATGCTGCGGGTCTCGGCCAAGACCGGCGAGGGCGTGCCCGAGCTCCTCGAAGCCGTCGTCCGCCGGGTGCCGCCCCCCAGCGGCGACCCCGATGCGCCGGCCCGGGCGCTGGTGTTCGACTCGCTGTACGACCCCTATCGCGGCGTGATCGCCTACCTCCGGATGGTCGACGGGCGGCTGGCCCGCAACGACCGGGTCCGGATGATGGCCGTCGGCCACGTCTCGGAGGCCGAGGAGGTCGGGGCGTTCGCCCCCGAGGCGGTCGCCACCCAGGAGCTGCGCGCCGGCGAGGTCGGCTATCTCATCCCGGGGGTCAAGGACGTCCGCCAGGTGCGGGTGGGGGACACCGTCACCACCGCCGGCCGGCCGGCCGCCCAGCCGCTGCCCGGCTACCGGGAGCCGCGGCCGATGGTCTACTCGGGGCTGTACCCGATCGAGGGCGACGACTTCCCCGACCTGCGCGACGCCCTCGACCGGCTGCGGCTCAACGACGCCGCCCTCGCCTACGAGCCGGAGTCGTCGACCGCGCTGGGCTTCGGCTTTCGCTGCGGCTTCCTCGGCCTGCTGCACCTGGACATCGTCCGCGAGCGGCTGGAGCGCGAGTTCGACCTGGCCCTGATCACCACCGCCCCAAACGTCGCCTACCGGGTCACCCTGGAGACCGGGGAGACGATCATGGTCTCCAACCCAAGCGAGCTGCCGCCGGCCGGCTCGATCCAGCGGATCGAGGAGCCATATGTCGCCGCCATGGTGCTGTGCCCGGCCGACTACATCGGCCCGGTGATGGAGCTGTGCCAGGGCCGGCGCGGGGAGCTCGGCACCATGGAGTACCTGTCGGAGGAGCGGGTGGAGCTGCGCTACCAGCTGCCCCTCGGCGAGATCATCTTCGACTTCTTCGACCAGCTGAAGTCGCGCACCCGCGGCTACGCCTCGCTGGACTACGAGCCGAGCGGCTACCGGGAGGCCGACCTGGTCAAGGTCGACCTGCTGCTCCAGGGCGAGCCGGTCGACGCCTTCTCCGCCATCGTCCACAAGGACAAGGCCTACGCCTACGGCCGGGCCATGACCAGCAAGCTCAAGCGGCTGATCCCGCGCCAGCTCTACGAGGTGCCGATCCAGGCAACCATCGGCGCCAAGGTGATCGCCCGCGAGACGATCACCGCCAGGCGCAAGGACGTGCTGGCCAAATGCTACGGCGGCGACGTCACCCGCAAGCGCAAGCTGCTGGAGCGCCAGAAGGAGGGCAAGCGGCGGATGAAGCAGATCGGCCGCGTCGAGGTCCCCCAGGAGGCCTTCGTGGCCGCGCTGCGGACCGACGAGGGGTAGGCGGATGACCGCGGTCATGGCCAACCCCGCCCTGGTGGCGCCCCTGGTCGATCCGACCTCGTTCGGGGCGTACGTGCACGTGCCCTTCTGCCTGGCCCGCTGCCACTACTGCGACTTTGTCACCTACACCGGCATGGAGGGGCTGCGCAGGCCCTACGCCGCCGCCCTGCTGGACGAGGCGGCCATGGCCGCCGGCGCCCTCGGGCCGGACCCGCCGGTCGTGACCAGCGTGTTCGTCGGCGGTGGGACCCCGACCCTGCTGCCCCCCGGCGACCTGGCCCGGGTGCTGGACCGGCTCCGTTCGCTGCTGCCGTTCGCGCCCGACGCCGAGGTGACCATCGAGGCCAACCCGGAGACGGTCGACCTGTCGGTGGCCGACGGGCTGGTGGCGGCCGGGGTGACCAGGGTCTCGATGGGCGCGCAGAGCTTCGACGACCGGGTGCTGGCCGCGCTCGGCCGGGTCCACGACGCGGCCAGGGTCGGGACGGCGGTGGGCGCGCTGCGGGCCGCCGGGGTGCCGGCGGTCAACCTCGACCTCATCTACGGCGGGCCGGGGGAGGACGCCGGCTCCTGGTCGGCCACGCTGGCAGCGGCGCTCGCCCTGCGCCCCGAGCACCTGTCGGCCTATGCCCTGACGATCGAGCCGGCGACCAAGTTCGGCCGTCTGGTCGCCGCCGGCCGGATGGCCGAGCCCGACGAGGACCAGCTGGCCGACCGCTACGACACCGCCAGCGCGGTGCTGGCCGATGCCGGCTACGGCCACTACGAGGTGTCCAACTGGGCGGCCTGGGGGCCCGGGGATCCCGAGGCCGGGCTCCCGGCGCACGCCAGCCGGCACAACCTGACCTACTGGCGGCGAGGCCGCTATCTCGGCCTCGGCGCCGGCGCCCACGAGTTCGACGGCGAGACCAGGCGATGGAACCAGCCAGGGGTGCCGGCCTACCTGGAGGCGGTGCGGGCGGGGAGGAGGCCGACCCAAGGGCAGGAGCGGCTCGACCCCGGCCAGGCCCGGTTCGAGGCGCTCGCCCTGCGGCTGCGGACCGCCGACGGACTCGAGCAGGCCGAGACCCGCGTGCTCGGCGTCGACCCCGGCGGCCCCCAGGCCGCAGAGCTGCGAGCGGCCGGGCTGCTGGCCCCCGGGCCCGGGCTTCGACTCACCGAACGGGGCATGTTCCTGCACGGCGAGGTGGTCACCCGCCTCGCTTAGCACTCGCCTACCTTGACTGCTACGCTGCCGGGATGGATCGTCTTGGGCAGGGAGGGCGGCCATGAACCTCGACGAGCGCAAGGCGCGCCTGCTGCGCGCCGTGGTGCACGAGTTCATCTACACCGAGAAGCCGGTCGGGTCCAAGAGCCTGACGGAGCGCTACTCGCTCGGGGTCTCACCGGCCACCATCCGCAACGAGCTGGCCGTGCTGGAGGAGCAGGGCTACCTCTCCCACCCCCACACCAGCGCCGGCCGCATCCCGACCGACCGCGGCTACCGCTTCTACGTCGACGCCCTCTCCGGCGTCGGGGAGCTGGCACGCGCCCAGGAGGAGACCATCGCCCGGTTCTTCGAGGGCGCCGCCGACCTGGAGGAGACCCTGCAGCGTACCTCGCTGCTGCTGTCCAGCCTCACCCACTACACCGCGATGGTTGCCCCGCCGGCCCTCGACCGGTCCCGGCTGCGGCACGTCGAGGTGGTCGGCCTTGGCCCCCACGTGGTCATGCTGGTGCTGATCGTCGACTCCGGCCGGGTGGAGAAGCGCCTGGTCGAGACGGCCGAGGAGGTTCCCCTGGAAGACCTGGAGGCCTTGCGCCGCCAGCTCAACGACCGGCTGGCCGGGGAGCGCCTGTCGAGGGCCGAGCTGGTCCTGGACGCCATGGCCGGCGAGGTTCCGCCGGAGCTCCGGGCCCTGTTCGCCACCCTGGCCGCCGCCATCGGCCAGGTGGTCGGCGACCAGACCAGCGAGCGGGTCTGGCTCGGCGGCCAGGCCAACATCGCCGGCCCAGGGGCCTTCGACGGCATCGAGACCGTCCGCCGGGTCTACGAGGCGCTGGAGCAACAGGTGCTGGTGCTGCGCATGCTCCAGGCCACGCTCGACAAGGATAGGGTGTCGGTGGTGATCGGCTCCGAGAACACGGTCGAGGGGATCGAGGCCTGCTCCCTGGTCACCTCCATCTACCTGGCCGGCGACGCCAGCGGCTCCATCGGCGTCCTCGGCCCGACCCGGATGGACTACCTTCGGGCCATGGCCGCCGTCCAGGCGGTGGCCCGCTACCTGGGCGATGTCTTCGAGGAGAACGGCTAACCGTTGAGCGACTACTACCAGCTGCTGGAGGTCGACCGGAACGCCGGGGCCGAGGACATCAAGCGCGCCTACCGCCGGCTGGCCCGCCAACACCACCCGGACGTCAACGGCAACGACCCGGACTCGGCCGAGCGCTTCAAGGAGATCAACAAGGCCTACAGCGTGCTGTCCGACCCGGACAAGCGCCAGCGTTACGACGCCTACGGCGAGGCCGGCGTCGACGGCCCCGCCGGCCAGGGAGGCGACCCGTTCTCGACCTTCGGCGCCTCCTTCGACGACCTGCTCGGGCAGTTCTTCGGCGGCGGCGACCCCTTCGGCGGCCGCTCCAGGACCCGCTCCCGGGCCCGCCGGGGCGAGACCATCGGCATGCGCCTGCGCCTGCCGTTCGTCGAGGCGGTCTTCGGCACCTCCAAGGACGTGCGGGTCAGGGCCGCGGCCGCCTGCCAGCGCTGCAACGGCTCCGGGGCCAAGCCGGGCACCGAGCCGACCGTCTGCACGCGCTGCAACGGCTCCGGCCAGCAGCGCACCGTCCGCCAGTCACTGCTTGGCCAGCTCGTCACCGCCACCACCTGCCCGGTCTGCGCCGGCACCGGCCAGGAGATCCGCTCGCCGTGCCCTGAGTGCCGCGGCCAGGGGCTGCTGATGGAGGACTCCAGCCTCACCATCGACATCCCGCCAGGGCTGGAGGACGGCAGCCAGATCCGCTACCAGGGACGCGGCCACGCCGGCCAGTTCGGCGGCCCTCCCGGCGACCTGATCGTCGAGCTGGCCGTCGATTCCCACCCGGTCTTCGACCGCCGCGGCGACGACCTGATCTGCACCCTGGAGGTGCCGATGACGGTGGCCGCCCTCGGTGGGACGGTGCCGCTGGAGACCCTGGACGGCGACGAGACGGTGGAGATCGGGCCGGGCACCCAGGCGGGCGAGGTCAAGCGCTTCCGCAGGCGCGGCGTGCCCCATCCCGACGGCCGGGGGCGCGGTGACCTGCTGGTCCAGATCGCCGTGGTGACCCCGACCCACCTCGGCGAGCAGCAGCGGGCCCTGCTCCGCCAGCTCGCCCAGCTGCGCGGCGAGGAGGTCGACCCCCAGGGCGGCGGCCTGTTCGCGCGGCTGAAGGGCAGCGGCCGCTGACCGCCGCGGCCGAGACCGGCGGTGGGCTGCGCTACGGCAGCCCGACGGGGCGCTGGGTGCTGCTGGCCACCATCCTCGGGTCGGGCATCGCGTTCCTGGACAGCACCGTCGTCAACGTCGCCCTGCCAACCATCGGCAGGGAGCTGGACGCCGGGATCTCCAGCCTCCAGTGGGTGGTGAACGCCTACACCCTCACCCTGTCGGGGTTCCTGCTGCTCGGCGGGTCGCTCGGCGACCACTACGGCCGGCGGCGGGTGTTCGTCATCGGGGTGGCGTGGTTCGCGGTCGCGTCGCTGCTGTGCGGCCTCGCCCCGACCGACGAGGCGCTGGTCGCCGCCCGCACCCTCCAGGGCATCGGTGGTGCCCTGCTCACCCCGGGCAGCCTGGCCATCATCGAGGCGAGCTTCCGGCGGGAGGACCGCGGCCCGGCGATCGGCGCCTGGTCGGGGCTGGGCGGGGTCACGGCCGCGCTCGGCCCGTTCCTCGGCGGCTGGCTGGTCCAGACCGGGTCCTGGCGGCTCATCTTCCTCATCAACCTGCCCCTGGCCGTGGTGGTGGTGTGGGTGTCGGTGCGCCACGTGCCCGAGAGCCGCGACCCGGGCGCGACCGGGCGCCTGGACTGGGTCGGGGCCGCCCTGGCCGCCGTCGGCCTCGCCGGGGTCGTCTACGCCCTCACCGACGGTCCCGGTCTCGGCTGGACCTCGTCCCGGATCCTGGCCGCCGGCCTGGTCGGGGTGGCCGCCCTGGCCGCGTTCGCGGTCTGGGAGCGGCGCACCCGCGCCCCGATGCTGCCACTGGACATCTTCGCCTCGCGGCAGTTCACCGCCGCCAACATCGTCACCTTCGTGGTCTACGGCGCCCTCGGCGGCTCCCTGTTCCTCATGCCCATCCAGCTCCAGCAGGTGGTCGGCTACTCGCCGCTCGCCTCCGGGGTCGCCCTGATCCCCATCACCGTCCTGATGCTGCTGCTGTCGGCCCGTGCCGGCCGGCTCTCGGCCCGCATCGGCCCGCGCCTGCCCATGACGCTGGGGCCCCTGCTGGTCGCCGCCGGGTTCGCGCTGCTCGCACGGATCGGCCCCGGCGCCCGCTACCTGGTCGACATCCTGCCGGCGTCGCTGGTGTACGGGTTCGGGCTGACCCTCACCGTGGCCCCGCTCACCGCCACCGTGCTGGCGGCCGCCCCGGCCGAGCACGCCGGGGTCGCCTCCGCGGTCAACAACGACGTCGCCCGGACCGCCGGGCTGCTGGCGGTCGCCGTGCTGCCGGTCGCGGCCGGCATCTCCGGCGCCGACGCCCTCCAGCCCGACCGGTTCGCCGCCGGGTTCCGGACGGCCATGATCATCGCCGCCGCCCTCTGCGCCGCCGGCGGCCTGCTCTCCTGGCTGACCATCCGCAACCCCGAGCCGGAAGCGGCTCTGGAGGGGGAGGAGGAGGGGGAGCGGGTGTCGGTCCCGGCCGCGCCGCCCCCGGTCGGGGACGGCCACTACCTCAACTGCCCGCTGAACGCGCCGCCTCCGGTGCGCCCGCCGCCGTCGAGAACCCCAGGCCGACCCTGAACCCTGGGGTCCGGCCCTGCCTGGCGGCGTGGGTTCCCGGCCGGCGTGGTAGACGATACCGTTGTGCCGTGGCATGGCGACCACCCCGGACCCGGGCTCGAGCCGAGCCCGGGGAGCGGATCGGAGACGGTGCGGTATGGCGACCACCCCGGGCCGGGGCCTCGAGCCGAGCCCGGGGAGCGGATCGGAGACGGTGCGGTATGGCGACCACCCCGGCCGGGAGTTCGAGCCGAGCCCCGGAGGGCGGATCGGAGGCGGTGCGGTGAGGAAGCGGCTCCCGGTGTGGCCGGTGCTGCGCCAGCTGCGCGGGGACGACCGGCTCGGCCTGGGCGAGGCCGCCCGTTCGGGACGGTCGGCCGGGCTGCGACCGCGGACCGCCGAGGCCGACCGGGTGGTCCGGTCCATCTGCCCCTACTGCGCGGTCGGCTGCGGCCAGCGGGTGTTCGTCAAGGACGAGCGGATCATCCAGATCGAGGGCGACCCGGACAGCCCCATCTCCCGCGGCCGGCTCTGTCCCAAGGGCTCGGCGTCCAAGCAGCTGGTCACCTCCCCAGGGCGGGTCACCACGGTCCGCTACCGCCGGCCGTACGGCACGCGGTGGGAGGACCTGCCGCTGGACCAGGCGATGGACATGATCGCCGACCGGGTGATCGCCACCCGGGCAGCCAGCTGGCAGGAGCACGACGAGGAGGGACGGCGGGTCAACCGCACCCTCGGCATCGCCAGCCTCGGCGGTGCCACCCTCGACAACGAAGAGAACTACCTGATCAAAAAGCTGTTCACCGCGCTCGGGGCGATCCAGATCGAGAACCAGGCGCGCATATGACACTCCTCGACCGTCCCCAGTTTGGGGACCTCGTTCGGTCGGGGTGGGGCGACCAACTTCCAGCAGGACCTGGTCAACGCCGACTGCATCGTCATCCAGGGCTCCAACATGGCCGAGTGCCACCCGGTCGGGTTCCAGTGGGTGGTCGAGGCCAAGGCCAGGGGGGCCAGGGTCATCCACGTCGACCCCCGCTTCACCCGGACCAGCGCCCTTGCCGACCTGCACGTGCCCATCCGGGCCGGCAGCGACATCGCCTTCCTGGGCGGGATCATCAACCACATCCTGGAGGGCGGGCGTGAGTTCCGGGAGTACGTGGCCAACTACACCAACGCCCCGGTGATCATCGACCAGGCCTTCCGCGACACCGAGGACCTGGACGGCCTGTTCTCCGGGTTCGACCCCGAGACCCGAAGCTACGACCCGGCCAGCTGGCGCTACGACGGCATGGAGGTCGCCAGCAACGCCGGCTCGCGCGACCGCCGCATCGCCGGCGGGGAGGCCCACGGCTCCGGCGGCGCCAAGCTGTCCCACGGCGACCCGCCCAACGTCGACCCGACCCTTGAGCATCCCCGCTGCGTGTTCCAGCTCCTCAAGCGGCACTACCGCCGGTACACCCCCGAGCTGGTGGAGCGGGTCTGCGGCGTCCCCCGCGAGCAGTTCCTCGAGGTCGCCGAGGCGTTGTGCCAGAACTCGGGCCGGGAGCGGACCAGCGCCTTCTGCTACGCGGTCGGCTGGACCCACCACGCGACCGGCGTGCAGTACATCCGCACCGCCGCCATCATCCAGCTGCTGCTCGGCAACATCGGCCGGCCCGGCGGGGGCATCATGGCCCTGCGCGGCCACGCCTCGATCCAGGGCTCCACCGACATCCCCACCCTCTACAACCTGCTGCCCGGCTACCTGCCGATGCCGACCGCCGGGTCGCATGGGAGCCTGCGCCAGTACCTGGACGACATCCGCCTGCCGGCCGGGTACTGGGGCCGCTCCGACGCCTACATGGTCAGCCTGCTCAAAGCCTGGTTCGGCGACCGCGCCACCGCCGACAACGACTTCTGCTTCGAGCACCTGCCCAAGCTGACCGGCAACCACTCGATCTTCCCGACGGTGATGGCGATGCTCGACGGCACCTGCAAGGGGTTCTTCGTGCCGGGCGAGAACCCGGCCGTCGGGTCGCCCAACGCCGGCCTGCACCGCAAGGCCATGGCCAGGCTGGACTGGCTGGTGGTGCGCGACCTGGTCGAGACCGAGACCGCGTCGTTCTGGTACACCGCCCCCGAGATCGAGACCGGCGAGCTGCGCACCACCGAGATCCCGACCGAGGTGTTCCTGGTCCCGGCGGCCGCGCACACCGAGAAGGACGGCACCTTCACCAACACCCAGCGGCTGCTGCAGTGGCACCGCAAGGCGGTCGAGCCGGCCGGCGACTGCCGCTCCGAGCTGTGGTTCTACTACCACCTGGGGCGCAGGATCCGGGAGAAGCTGGCCGCGTCGACCGAGGCCAGGGACCGGCCGCTGCTGGACCTGACCTGGGAGTACCCGACCGGGGGCGAGCACCGGGAGCCGAGCGCCGAGGCGGTGCTGCGCGAGATCGGCGGCGTCGGCCCGGACGGCCGGGCCCTCCCCGGCTACCTGGAGCTGAAGGCCGACGGCTCGACCGCGTGCGGCTGCTGGATCTACTCGGGGGTCTACGCCGACGAGGTCAACCAGGCCGACCGGCGCACGCCGGGAAGCGAGCAGAGCTGGGTGGCGCCCGAATGGGGCTGGGCCTGGCCCTACAACCGCCGGCTGCTCTACAACCGCGCCTCAGCCGACCCGCAGGGCCGGCCCTGGTCGGAGCGGAAGCGGTACGTGTGGTGGGACGCCGACCAGGGCCGGTGGACCGGGTACGACAACCCCGACGTCGGGGCGACCACCGCCCCCGACTACGACCCGCCCGACGACGCCCAGGCCGAGCGGGCGCTGGACGGCAGGAGCCCGTTCGTGATGCAGGCCGACGGCAAGGGCTGGCTGTTCGTCCCCGACGGCCTGGACGACGGGCCGCTGCCCACCCACTACGAGCCGCTCGAGTCGCCGGTCACCAACCCGCTGTACGGCCGGCAGGCCAACCCGCTGCTGGAGACCTACGACCGGCCGGGCAACCGCTACAACCCGTCGGGCTCGACGGTGTACCCGTTCGTGTTCACCACCTACCGGCTGACCGAGCACCACACCGCCGGGGGCATGAGCCGCACCCTGCCCTATCTGGCCGAGCTCCAGCCGGAGATGTTCGCCGAGGTCAGCCCGGAGCTGGCAGCGCTGCGCGGCCTGGTCAACGGCGGCTGGGCGACCATCGTCACCTCGAGGGCCGCGATCGAGGCCAGGGTGCTGGTCACCGGGCGGATGCGGCCGCTGGAGGTCGACGGCCGGGTCGTCCACCAGGTCGGCCTGCCCTACCACTGGGGGTCCAACGGGCTGGCCACCGGGGACGGGGCCAACGACCTGCTGCCGATCCTCGGCGACCCCAACGTCCACATCATGGAGTCCAAGGCCAACACCTGCGACGTCCTGCCCGGCCGGCGGCCCCGCGGGCCCGCCCTGGTCCAGCTGGTCGAGGGCCACCGGGCCCGGGCGCTGGACGAGGAGCGGGGTGCGGGGGCCCAGGCAGCCGAAGGTGACAGCCCCCGGATGGGAAGGGAGCGGCCATGACCGTCACCCCGCTGCCGACGCCGACCTTCGGGGGCGGCTACGACCGCCAGGCCGGGCCGCGGATGGGGTTCTTCACCGACACCTCGATCTGCATCGGCTGCAAGGCCTGCGAGGTGGCCTGCAAGGAGTGGAACCTGGTCCCGGAGGACGGGCCGTTGGCCCTCACCGGCGACTCCTACGACAACACCGGGGCGCTCGGCGCCAACACCTGGCGGCACGTCGCCTTCGTCGAGCGGCAGCACGAGGACCAGGGGCTGCGCTGGCTGATGAGCTCCGACGTGTGCAAGCACTGCAGCTCGGCGGCGTGCCTCGAGGTCTGCCCGACCGGGGCGTTGTTCCGGACCGAGTTCGGCACCGTGGTCGTCCAGGCCGACGTCTGCAACGGCTGCGGCTACTGCGTGCCCGCCTGCCCGTTCGGCGTGATCGAGCGGCGCCAGGACGACGGCCGGGTGTTCAAGTGCACGCTCTGCTACGACCGGCTCAAGGACGGCCTGCAACCGGCCTGCGCCTCGGCCTGCCCGACCGACTCGATCCAGTTCGGCCCGCTGGAGGAGCTGCGGGAGCGGGCCGACCGGCGGCTGGAGACGCTGCTGGAGGCCGGGGTGGGGGAGGCCCGCCTGTACCTGCGCGACGAGACCGGCGGGGTCGGCGGCGCCGGCGCCTTCTTCCTGCTGCTGGACCAGCCCGAGGCCTACGGCCTGCCTCCCGACCCCGTCTCCACCACCCGGGACCTGCCCAAGCTGTGGCGGTCGGCCGCGGTGGCGGCCGGGGCGCTGGCCGCGGCCGTCGCCGTCGCCCTGGTCGGGGACCGCCGGTGAGCGTCCCCCGAGGCGACGGCCGCTCCCGGGCCCGGGGGGAGGTGGTCCCGGAGGCCGAGTTCCGCAGCTACTACGGGCGGCCGGTGCTCAAGCAGCCGGCCTGGACGATCGAGGTCCCCTGGTACTTCGCGGCCGGTGGGCTGGCCGGGGCGTCGGCGACCCTGACCCTCGGCGCCCGGCTGGCCGGCAACCACCGGCTGGCCCGCGGCGCCGGCACCGCGGCCGCCGCCGGGATCATCGCCGGCGTGCCCCTGCTGGTCTCCGACCTGGGCCGGCCAGCGCGCTTCCTGAACATGCTGCGGGTGGTCAAGCCGACCTCGCCGATGAGCCTCGGCAGCTGGGTGGTGGCCGGGTTCGGCCCGGCCGCGGCCGGCGCCGCCGCCGCCGACCGGCTCGGCGTCACGCCCCGGCTGGCCAGGACCGCCGAGGTGGTCGCCGGCCTGCTCGGCCTGCCGATGGCCACCTACACGGCGGTGCTGCTGGCCAACACCGCCGTGCCGGTGTGGCACGAGGCGGGCCGGGAGCTGCCGCTGGTGTTCGCGGGCAGCGCCGCGGCCAGCGCCGGCGCCGCCGCGGCCATCCTCACCCCGGCCGCCGCCGCCGGCCCGGCCCGCCGCCTGGCCGTTGCCGGCGCCGCCCTGGAGCTCGGCAGCGCCGCGGCCATGGAACGCCGCCTGGGCGAGCTGGGCGAGCCCTACCACCAGGGCGCGGCCGGCCGCTACGCGAGGCTGGCCAGGGTCTGCACCGCCGCCGGGGCGGTCACCGTCGGCCTGGCCGGACGCCGCCGCCCGGCCGCGCTGGCCGGCGGGCTGGCCCTGCTCGCCGGCTCGGCCTTCGAGCGCCTGGCCGTGTTCAGGGCCGGGTTCCAGTCGGCCGCCGACCCCAGGTACGTGGTCGGGCCGCAGCGCGAGCGTGTCGGGAGGTAGGCACCGTTCGAGACCTCTTGGAGGATTGCAGGAGGTTGGCGCGACCCGACTCTTGTCAGCCGATTTGCGGCTTCGGCGTTGGTCGTTGAATGATCCGCCCCATCACCAGAACTAGCCGGGGAGGGGCTCGGATTGACAAGGCTGCTCGCGTACCTGCCGCGAGGGAACACGCTTGACGACGGGGCGTGGCGCAAGCGGCATCAGTTCCTGCAGGCGCTGCTGCTGCTCCACCTGCCGCCGCTGTTCCTGTTCGGGGTCTACATGGGCCGCAGCGCCCAGGACACGGCGGTCGTGCTGGCCGTCCCCGCCGCCTGCCTGGCCCTCGGCCGGCTGATCCGTCACCGGCGGGTGGCATCGGTGCTGATCACCGCGGGCCTCACCTACTGCTCGGCCGTGCTGGTGAGCTTCTCGGGGGGCTCCATCGAGGCCCACTTCCACTTCTTCATCATGATCGGCTTCATCGCCCTCTACCAGGACTGGGTGCCGTTCCTGTGGAACGTGGTCTTCACCGTGGTCAGCCACGGGTTCGGCTCGGCGCTCCGCACCGACCTGATCTTCAACCACCCGGCCGGGCAGACCAGCCCGTGGGTCTGGTCGGCCATCCACGGCGTGGCGGTGCTGGCCGCCTGCTGCGGGGTGGTCATCTTCTGGGAGACCACCGAGCGGGAGCAGCGCAGGTCGCTGGCGCTGACCACCCAGCTCGCCGACGCGGAGATCACCCGCCGCCGCTTCACCTCCGACCTGCTGGTCAACCTGGCCCGCCGCAACCAGAGCCTGCTCTACCGGCAGCTTGGCCTGATCAACCAGCTCGAGGACAAGGAGGAGGACGCGGACGCGCTGGCCGACCTGTTCCGGCTCGACCACCTGGCGACCAGGATCCGGCGCAACGCCGAGAGCCTGCTGGTGCTGTCGGGTGAGGAGCCGCCCCGGACCTGGGGCCGGCCGGTGCCGCTGGTCGATGTCGTCCGGGCCGCCATCGCCGAGACCGAGGATCTCGACCGGGTCGCGTTCGTCGTCGATGAGCGGCTGGCGGTGTTCGGCAACGCGGTCGCCGACGTCACCCACCTGCTGGCCGAGCTGGTCGAGAACGCGGTGCACTTCTCCCCGCCCGCGGCCAGCGTGAACATCCGCACCCGGCCCTACCTCCAGTCGCCGGGCACCCACGTGCTCACCATCGAGGACTGGGGCGTCGGCATGCGCTCGGAGGACCTGGAGGCCGCCAACGACCTGCTGGCCACCCCTCGCGAGGTCGACCTCTCGGTGTCCCAGCGGCTCGGGCTGCAGGTGGTCGCCCGGCTCGGCCAGCGCTACGGCATCCAGGTGTCGCTGATCCCGACCCCTGGCTGCGGCGTGACCGCGGCCGTCGTGCTCCCACCGTCGCTGTTCTCCGACCAGGAGCTGGGTCCCGACGAGGCGTTCGCCGACGTCGCGGAATTCCCGGTCGCGGTCGTCCCGGTGGCGCAGGCCGAAGCGGCGGTCGCCGCGCCGGCCGCGGACCCGCCGGCAATGCGGGCCACAGCGGCGGTCGCCGCGCCGGCCGCGGACCCGCCGGCAATGCCGGCCGCCGAGGCGTCCTGGGAGCCGGTCGAGCGGTGGGTGGAGGTGACCGACGGGCCCGACGGCGAGGGCGCCGACCGGCCGGGCGCCCACCAGCCGGCCGGCCTCGGCGCCGACTGGTCGGGTGGGAACCGCCGGGCCGGCAACGGGGACGACTGGTCGGATTGGTGGGCGCCGTCCCCAGGAGACGACCCGCGGGCCGAGGAGCCGATGTCCTCGATCGCCGCGCTTCCCCCGCTGGCCCAGCGGGTCTCGACCCCGCCACCGCCGGTGACCGCACCGCCACCCCAAGCCCCGGAGCGCTCGCCGGGCGGAGCGCGGCGCCCGGTCCGGGCGGCGGCCGACGAGCCCGGGGCGGATGGGTTTCTGCTGTCGCGGCGGGTGCCCCAGGCCCATCTGGCCCCCGAGCTCCGCCAGCAGCAGGCGCCGACCGCCGCGCCGGTCGGGCCCCTGCCCGACGCCACCGAGGCCAGGGCCGCCCTCTCCCGCTACCAGACGAGCCGGCAGGCCGCCAGAGCCCTGGTCGAGGAGGCCACCGAACCCGAACGCCCGGCAACCGGTGGCGACTGGTCGTGACCGCCGCCGGCACCGTCGACGGTCGGCAGCTCGACTGGCTGCTGGTCGACTTCGTCCGCGGCACCGCCGCGGTGCGGCACGCCCTGGTCGTCTCCGCCGACGGCCTGCGGCTTGCCACCTCCCAGGACATCGACACCGCGCTCGGCGACCAGCTCGCCGCGGTGAGCTCCGGGGTGGTCAGCCTTGCCCAGGGTGTCGCCGGCTCCTTCGCCGCCGGCCCGGTCCGGCAGACCATCATCGAGATGGCCGGCGGCTACCTGTTCCTGACCTCGATCAGCCAGGGTTCCTCGCTGGCCGTGTTCGCCGATCGCCACTGCGACATGGGGATGATCGGCTACGAGATGACGCTGGTGGCCGCCCGGGTCGGGCACATGCTGACCCCGGCCCGGCGCCCGCTCCGGCCGACCGCGCCGGGGGGGATGCGGGCGGCGGCGCCCCCCGGCAGTCGTCGGACGAGATCATGACGCTCGACGACCACCAGCACCGTGACCGGGTCGTGCCGGTCTACGCGTTCACCGGCGGACGGACCCGCACGGTCGGCCAGGAGCTGCCGCTGGAGGCAGTGGTCACCGCCACCGAGCTGTTCGCCGCCTTCGGCGGCTCGCTGCAGGCGGAGTCGCGGGCCATCATCGAGATGTGCTCCGGCCCCAAGTCGCTGGTCGAGATCGGCGCGGCCCTGCGGGTGCCCGTCGGCGTGGCCAGGGTACTGGTCGGCGACCTGGCCAACACCGGCTACCTGGAGGTGCACCTGCCACGAACCGCCGCAGGCGACGGCGGGCCCGGTCACGCCATCTTGGGAAGGCTGCTGGATGGACTCCGCTCGCGTTGACACCCGAAGACCACCCCCACCCACCAACCGTCAGCTGATCCCGCTCAAGATCCTGGTCGCCGGCGGGTTCGGCGCAGGCAAGACCACCTTCGTCGGGGCGGTGTCCGAGATCCCGCCGCTGACCACCGAGCAGCATCTGACCGCCCTTTCGATCGGCGTCGACGACACCGCCGCCGTGCCCGACAAGACGACCACGACGGTGGCGATGGACTTCGGCCGCATCACCGTCGACCAGCAGCTGATCCTGTACCTGTTCGGCACCCCCGGCCAGTCCCGCTTCTGGTTCATGTGGGACGAGCTGGCCCGGGGAGCTGTCGGGGCGGTGGTCCTGGTCGACCTGCGCCGGATCGACGACTGCTTCCCGGCGGTCGACTACTTCGAGGACCGGCGGCTGCCGTTCGTGGTCGCCGCCAACGCCTTCCCTGGCACCGACGTGGTCCCCGATCGGGCGGTGCGCGAGGCGCTGGCCCTCCCCGGCGGCTGCCCGCTGGTCCGGATGGACGCGCGCGATCCCCGCTCCTGCACCGACGCGCTCGTCGCCCTGGTCGAGCATGCCCTTGCCCGCAGCACTGGCTGACCATTGGGTACAGGCGAGGGCTTTGCCCGGACGATCGTTGCTGGGCAGTTGGGCCGATGTTAGAGTCCGCGCACGCTCGGGGGTTTGCGGCGAGGGAGGTCGGAATGGCCAGCTACGCGGAGCAGGTCGGGGAACGGCTCCGCAACATCCGCCTGCAGAAGGGCCTCTCCCTGCACGACGTCGAGGAGCGCTCGACCAAGGAGTTCAAGGCCAGCGTCCTTGGCGCCTACGAGCGGGGCGAGCGCAGCATCTCGGTGCCGCGGCTGCAGCGGCTGGCCATCTTCTACGGCGTCCCGGTCGACCACCTGCTGCCCCGGATGGGTCCCGAGGTCACCGAATCCGCCGCCAACGGCCCCGCCGACGAGGCGGTCTGCATCGACCTCGAGGCGCTGGAGGCCAGGAGCGAGCCCGAGGCCCAGACCCTCAACCGCTACCTGTCGCTGATCCAGACACAGCGCGGCGACTTCAACGGCAAAGTCCTCACCATCCGCCGTGACGATGTGCGTGTGCTAGCCGCTATCCTCGACCAGTCCCCAGGAGGCCTGATCGAGCGGCTGGACGATCTAGGCCTCCGCCGCCCGTCGTTCGGGTAGCCCGGGCCCGTGGCCCTGGCCGGCCGGCTCCCTGGAGGTGACCGTGGCCCGTCCGCTGACCTCCCTGGTGGAGGCGTTCGGCCGTGGGTGAGCCGGGAGCGGCCCCCAAGGTCGCCTTCAAGACCCTCGGCTGTCGGCTCAACCAGGCCGAGAGCGAGCAGGCGCTGGAGGCCCTTGGGGCGCGGGGGTTCGACCTGGCCCACGCCGGCGAGCAACCCGACGTGGTGGTCATCAACACCTGCACCGTCACCCAGGAGTCCACCGCCTCCTCCCGCCGCCTGATCCGCCGGACGGCCGAGGCCAACCCGCAGGCCACCGTCGTGGTCACCGGCTGCTACGCGGTCGCCGACCCGGAGGCGGTCAGGGCCATCCCAGGGGTCGACCTGGTGGTCGACAACGACGGCAAGGACCGGCTGGCCGAGCTGGTCACGGCCGTGCCGAGCGTGCGCCGGCTGCCGCTGATGGTGCGGCCGGCCCCGGTCGAGCGGCTGCGCACGCGGGTGGCGATCAAGGCCCAGACCGGCTGCGACGAATGGTGCACCTTCTGCATCATCCCGCGCACCCGCGGCCCGCTGCGCTCCTACCCCGAGGAGCAGATCGTCGGCGACGTCCGCCGCCAGGTCGAGCGGGGCGTCCGCGAGGTCGTGCTCACCGGCGTCCACCTGGGCAAGTACGGCGACGACCGGGGCGAGCGGGACGCCCTCGCCCGGCTGGTCGACCGGCTCACCGCGATCGACGGGCTGCTGCGGCTGCGCCTGTCGAGCGTGCTGCCCGTGCAGGTGACCCCGGGGCTGGTGGCCAGGGTCCGCGACAACCCGAAGGTCTGCCGCCACCTGCATGTGCCCCTGCAGGCCGGCGACGATGAGGTGCTGGCGGCCATGCACCGTCCCTACCGCATCGCCGAGTTCCTCGGTCGAGTGGAGCGGGCCAAGGCCGAGATCGCCGGCCTCGGCCTGTCCACCGACGTGATCGTCGGCTTCCCGGGCGAGACCCGCCAGCAGTTCGCGGCAACCCTGGCCGTGGTCGAGCGGGTCGGCTTCTCCAAGCTGCACGTGTTCCGCTACTCCCAGCGGCCCGGCACCCCGGCGGCGACCATGCCGGACCAGGTGCCGGACGTCGAGAAGAAGGCGCGGGCCCGGGAGCTGATCGCCCTCGGCAACGAGCTGCGCCGCCGCTTCCACGAGGGCCACATCGGCCGGCCGGTGCAGGTGCTTGTCGAGTCGGCGGGCGACGGGCTGGCCGAGGGGACCAGCGACAACTACATCAAGGTCCGCTTCCCGGGAGGTCCCGAGCTGGTCGACCGGGTGGTGGTCGTGCGAGGCTTGCGGGCTGACGCCGAGGGCATGGAAGGGGAGGTCGCGTGAGCGAACCGGACTGCCTGTTCTGCAAGATCGTCGAGCAGCAGATCCCGGCGCAGCTGGTGCTGGACCGCGACGACGTGCTCGCCTTCCGCGACGTCAACCCGCAGGCGCCGACCCACATCCTGGTCATTCCCAAACAGCACCTCCCGAGCCTGGAGGCGGTCGCCGAGGGCCATGGGCGCCTGCTGTCCAGCCTGGTCGCCGCCGTCAACCAGGTCGCCCGTGAGGACGGCGTGGCCGGCGCCTTCCGGGTGGTGACCAACGTCGGCCGGAGTGCAGGCCAGTCCGTCGACCACCTGCACCTGCACGTGCTCGGCGGCCGCGCCATGAGCTGGCCTCCGGGGTAGCGTCGTGGCGACCACCGCCCCCTTCGGCTCCTGGGCGTCGCCGATCAGCGCCGAGCTGGTCGCCGCCGGCGGGGTGTCGCTGGACGAGGTCCGGGTGGGCCGTGATGGCGTGTACTGGGTCGAGGGCCGGCCCAAGGAGGGCGGCCGCCAGGTCGTCTGCCACGCCGGGCCGGATGGCCGTGCCGAGGACGTGACCCGCGAAGGCTTCAACGTCCGCACCCGCGTCCACGAGTACGGCGGCGGCAGCTACGCCCTGCACGGCGACGCCCTGTTCTTCGCCAACTACGCCGACCAGCGGCTGTACCGCCAGGACCTCGGGTCCGACCCGCGGCCGATCACCCCCGAGCCGCCCGCCCCGGCCGCCCACCGCTACGCCGACCCGTGCCCGACCCCCGACGGCCGGCTGCTGGTCTGCGTGCGGGAGCGCCACCAGCACGGGGCGGTGGACAATGAGCTGGTCGCCGTGCCGGCCGACGGCGGCGGCCCCCCGGTCGTGCTGGCGTCCGGGCGTGACTTCTACGCCAGCCCCCGCCTGAGCCCGGACGGCCGGCGCCTGGCCTGGCTGGAGTGGGACCACCCGAACATGCCGTGGGACGGCACCGAGCTGACGACGGCCGAGCTGGCCGGCGGCGGCCTGGCCGGCACCCCGGTCACCGTCGCCGGCGGGCCCAGGGAGTCGGTGTTCCAGCCGGAGTGGAGCCCGGACGGCGTGCTGCACCTGGTCAGCGACCGTAGCGGCTGGTGGAACCTGTACCGGGTCGACGCCGGCGGCGGCCTCCAGGCGCTGGCGCCGATGGAGGAGGAGTTCGGCCATCCCCAGTGGGTCTTCGGCATGGCCACCTACGCCTTCCTGCCCGGCGGCCGGATCGCCTGCATCCACGGCCGGGGCCCGATGCAGCGCCTGGGCATCCTGGGCCCCGATGCCGGGGGGGTCCGGGGCACCCCGGCGGGTCGCCTGACCGACCTGGAGCTTCCATTCACCGCCTTCTACCCGCCGCAGCTGCGGGCGCTCGGCGACCGGCTGGTCTGCCTGGCCGGGAGCCCGACCCAGGCCGCGGCCGTGGTGGTGATCGACCCGGACGGCGGAGGCGTCCAGGTGCTGCAGCACAGCGAGGACCGGGAGCTGGACCCCGGCTACCTGTCGGTGCCCGAGCCGATCGAGTTCCCGACCGCGGGCGGGCGTAGCGCCCACGCCCTCTACTACCCGCCGGCCAACCGCGAGTTCCGCGGTCCGGACGGGGAGCGGCCACCCCTGGTGGTGGCCAGCCACGGCGGCCCCACCGCCCGGGTCGACAGCCAGCTGCACGTCGGCTACCAGTTCTTCACCAGCCGCGGCTTCGCGGTCGTTGACGTCGACTACGGGGGCTCCACCGGCTACGGTCGCGCCTACCGCCAGCGGCTGGACGGGCAGTGGGGCATCGTCGACGTCGAGGACTGCGTGGCCGCCGCCCGCTACCTGGCCGAGCGGGGCCAGGTCGACCCGGCCCGGCTGGCCATCCGTGGTGGCAGCGCCGGCGGCTACACCACCCTGTGCGCCCTCACCTTCCGCGATGACTTCGCCGCCGGGGCCAGCTACTACGGGGTGGCCGATGCGGCCGCGCTGGCCCGCGACACCCACAAGTTCGAGTCGCGCTACCTGGACCGCCTGATCGGGCCCTGGCCGGAGGCCGAGGAGCTGTACCGGGAGCGGTCGCCGATCCACTTCACCGACCGCCTGTCCTGCCCGGTGATCCTGCTCCAGGGACTGGAGGACAAGGTGGTGCCGCCCGCCCAGGCCGAGATGATGGTCGCCGCCCTCGACGCCATGGGCATCCCCCACGCCTACCTGGCCTTCCCCGGCGAGCAGCATGGCTTCCGCCAGGCCGGCCACATCCGCCGCGCCTGTGAGGCCGAGCTGTACTTCTACAGCCGCGTGTTCGGGTTCGAGCTCGCCGACCCGGTCGACCCGGTCCCGATCGCCCACCTGTAGCGCCTCTGCCGCCCGCTCGCCCCGTGGCTCGCTATACTCGGGAACCTGCCGACCACCGCCGGTCGGATTACGACGACGTCCCCAATCGGAGGGGCAAACGGCAAGCGTGCGGCAACCAACGCAGGTCCAGGTCAAGGTGCTGGTCCCCGGAAACCACTCGATGGTCAGCCTCCTTGGAACCCGGGACGAGCTGCTCAAGCTGATCGAGGCCGCCTTCGAGAGCACGGTCTTCGTCCGCGGCAACGAGATCACCATCACCGGCGAGCAGACCGACGCCGATCGGGTCGCCCGCCTCTTCGAAGAGCTGATCCTCCTGCTCGAACGGGGCGACGCGCTCACCGCCGACACCGTCGGCCGCTCGATCGACATCATCAGGGGCGACGGGGCGGGCCGGCCGTCGGTGGTGTTCGGCGACGCGGTGCTGACCAGCCGCGGCCGCTCGATCAAGCCCAAGACGGTCGGGCAGAAGAAGTACGTCGACGCCATCCGCAAGAACACGGTGGTGTTCGGGATCGGCCCGGCCGGCACCGGCAAGACCTACCTGGCCATGGCCGTCGCCGTCCAGGCGCTGATCACCAAGCAGGTCAACCGGCTGATCCTGACCCGGCCGGCGGTCGAGGCCGGGGAGAAGCTCGGCTTCCTGCCAGGCAGCCTGTCGGAGAAGATCGACCCCTACCTGCGGCCCCTCTACGACGCCCTGTACGAGATGATGGACGGCGAGCAGGTCACCCGGCTGATGGAGCGCGGCACCATCGAGGTCGCCCCCCTGGCCTACATGCGCGGAAGAACCTTGAACAACTCGTTCATCGTGCTCGACGAGGCGCAGAACACCACGCCGGAGCAGATGAAGATGTTCCTGACGCGGCTGGGGCTCAACTCCAAGGCGGTCGTCACCGGCGATATCACCCAGATCGACCTGCCGGCGGGGCAGCATTCCGGGCTCAACGTGGTCCGCGAGATCCTCACCGGCATCGACGACCTGTCCTTCGTGTACCTGTCCAGCCGTGACGTGGTCCGCCACCGGATCGTGCAGGACATCGTCGAGGCCTACCGCCGCTACGACGAGGCCAGGTCGTAGTGGCCCCCGACCCTCCGCATCGCCCCCCGCCCCGGGTTGGCCGGGAATGAGCGTGTTCCTGGCCAATGAGCAGGCCGACTACAGGGTGGACGAGCCGGCCCTGACCCGGCTGGCCCGGCTGGTGATGGACGCCGAGGGGGTCGAGGAGTCCGAGATCTCGCTGCTGCTGGTCGACCGGTCGGTGATGACCGACCTCAACGAACGCTACATGGGCGAGGACCGGCCAACCGACGTGCTCGCCTTCCCGATCGACGGCCCGTCCCCGGCGTCCGGCCCGCCCGGCGGGCCGTCCGGCCCCCGCGGGTTTGCCGCCGACCGCCAGGCCGACGAGGATGACGAGGACGCGCTGGACGACGAGGAGGACGACGACGCGCCCTGGCTGCTCGGCGACATCGTGCTGTGCCCGGCCTACGCGGCCGAGCAGGCCACCCGGAACGGCCGGGGCCTGGCCGCCGAGCTGGAGCTGCTGACCGTGCACGGCATCCTCCACCTGTGCGGCTTCGACCACGCCGAGCCCGACGACGAGCGGGCCATGACGGCCCGCACCGACGAGCTGCTGGCCCGCTGGCGCGCCGGTGACCGGTCGTGAACCGGCTCACCACCACCGACATCTGGAGCCTGGTGGCCGTGGCCGTGCTGACCGCGATCGCCGCCCTGCTGGCCGCCGCCGAGACCAGCCTGACCCGCATGAGCCGGGCCAGGGCGATGCACCTGCACGAGGAGCAGCGCCGAGGGTCCGCCCAGCTGCTCGGCCTGGTCGAGCAGCCCGCCCGGTTCCTCAACCTGGTGCTGCTGCTGGTGCTGGTGGTCCAGTTCTTCGCCACCGCCCTGTTCACCTCGGTGATGAACCGGCTGGTCGGCGGCGGTCTCGGGGTGGTGATCGCGGCAACGGTCATGACCGTGATCACCTTCATCGGGGCCGAGGTCGCCCCCAAGACCTACGCCGTGCAGCACACCGACCGGGCGGCCCTGACAGTGGCGCCGTTCGTGTACGTGCTCACCCGCCTGCCCGTCCTCGGGCCGCTGACCCGGCTGCTGATCGCCATCGGCAACGTGGTCACGCCGGGCAAGGGCCTGAAGAGCGGGCCGTTCGTGTCCGAGGACGAGATCAAGGCGATGGTCGACGAGGCCGAGCGGGACGACGTGATCGAAGAGGAAGAGCGGGAGATGATCCACTCGATCTTCGAGTTCGGCGACACCATCCTGCGCGAGGTCATGGTGCCCCGCCCCGACATGGTCGCGGTCCCGCTCCAGACCTCGCTGCAGCAGGTGCTGGAGCTGATCCTGCGCACCGGCTTCTCCCGGATCCCCGTCTACGACGGCACCGTCGATGAGGTGGTCGGGCTGGCCTACGCCAAGGACGTGCTCCGCCGGCTCCACGACAGCCAGGCCGACAAGCCGCTGGCCGACATCCTGCGCCCGGCCCCGTTCATGCCCGAGTCGATGCGGGCGGCCGAGTGCCTACGCGAGGTGCGCCGGCGCAAGAGCCACATGGTGATCGTGATCGACGAGTACGGCGGGACCTCCGGCCTGGTCACGATCGAGGACCTGCTGGAGGAGATCGTCGGCGAGATCGCCGACGAGTACGACCTGGAGGAGCCCAACATCGAGCCGCTGCCGGACGGCGACTACCGGGTCAACGCCCGCCTCGGCATCGACGAGGTCAACGAGCTGCTCGACGTCCAGCTGCCGTCGACCGAGTGGGACTCGATCGGTGGGCTGCTGTTCAACCTGGTCGGCGGGGTGCCGCGCGAGGGCCAGGAGGTCGAGTTCCAGGGGCTGCGCCTGCGGGCCGAGCGGGTCCAGGGCCGGCGCATCGGCCGGGTCCGCATCCACCGGCTGGCCCCGCCGGAGGAGGCCACCGACGCCGCCGCCGAGGCCCGCCGGCTGTGATCCGCCCGTCGGCCGGCGAGCTGGTGGCCGCCGCTCGGGCGGCCCGGGAACGGGCCTACGCCCCCTACTCCGGGTTCCGGGTGGGGGCGGCCCTGCTCGCCGAGCAGGGCGACGTCTTCACCGCGGCCAACGTCGAGAACGCCAGCTACGGGCTGGCCATCTGCGCCGAGCGGTCGGCGGTGGTGGCGGCCGTGGCCGCCGGCTACCGCAGCTTCGTCGCCATCGCGGTCGCCGGCAACGGCCTCGACCCGGTCACCCCCTGCGGGGCCTGCCGCCAGGTGCTGCGCGAGTTCCCCAAGGGCGTCGACCTCGAGGTGGTCTGCGCCGGCGAGGCGGGAGACGGGCTGCTCACCACCACCCTCGGGAGCCTGCTCCCCGAGAGCTTCGGCCCGGAGAGCCTGGGGGGTCTGGGGGGCTCGAGCCCAGTCTCCCGGGGTGATCCTCGATGAAGGCCGGGCTGGCCGCGCTGGTCGGGCGGCCCAACGTCGGCAAGTCGACGCTGCTCAACAGCCTGCTCGGCCGCAAGCTGGCGATCGTCTCGGACAAGCCGCAGACCACCCGCTCGACGGTCCGCGGGGTGCTGCACCGGCCGGAGGGCCAGGCTGTCCTGGTCGACACCCCCGGCCTGCACAAGCCGCGCACGCTGCTCGGCCAGCGGCTGAACGACCTGGTCAGAGGCACCCTGGCCGAAGTCGACCTGGTCTGCCTGCTGGTCGACGCGGCCGCCGGGGTCGGCGCCGGCGACCGCTTCCTGGCGGCCGAGACCGCCAAGGTGTCCATGCCAACGCTCTGCGTCGTCAACAAGATGGACGCGGCCTCCCGGCCGAAGCTGGCCGCGGCCCTGGAGGCGGCCGCCGGCCTGCGCGACTTCGCCGAGGTGGTGCCCGTCTCGGCCCGCACCGGCGAGCAGCTCGACCTGCTGGCCGAGCTGCTGCTGCGCCATCTCCCCGAGGGCCGGCCGCTGTACCCGGAGGGCCACCTCAGCGACGAGCCGGAGCAGCACCTGGTCGCCGAGCTGATCCGGGAGAAGGCCCTGGCCATGGTCCGCGACGAGCTGCCCCACTCGGTGGCCGTGCTGGTCGAGGAGCTGGGCCCCGACCCCGACCGCGACGACCTGCTGGTCATCCGGGCGTTCCTGTTCGTGGAGCGGGCCAGCCAGAAGCCGATCATCCTCGGCCGCGGCGGGTCGGTCCTGCGCGAGATCGGCACCCGGGCCAGGGCCGAGCTCGAGGCCCTGTTCGGCACCCAGATCTACCTGGATCTCCGGGTCAAGGTGGCCAAGGAGTGGCAACGCGACCCGCGCCAGCTGGCCCGCCTGGGGTTCTGACCCTCCGCCTGGCCGGTCCGGCGCCAGAACGGCTGCCGGCCTCGGCGTGGCGCACCGTCCCTCGGCCGGGCCGCCGGCGCCCCCGCCCGCCCGGCCCGGCCGGTAGGCTTCCAGCCCGGCGGACAGGAGCGAGAAACGGAGCGGGAGCATGCGGGTGCTGGTGCTGGGGGGGACCAGGTTCATCGGCGCCGCCATCGTCGAGGAGCTGCACGCGCACGGCCACGAGCTGCTGGTGGTCCACCGGGGCGAGCACGAGCCGGACGACCTGCCGCCCGTCGACCACCTGCACGCCGACCGGCGCGACCTGCCCCACCTGCGCGGCCCGATCGACGAGTTCGACCCCGAGGCCCTGGTCGACAACTGCGCCTACGGCACCGCCGACGCCGAGACCGCCCTCGCCGCGACCGGCGACGATGTCCGCCTGCTGGCCGTGTCCAGCATGGACGTGTACCGGGCGTTCGGGGCGGTCCTGGCCGGGACCGAGTCCGACCCGCTCCCGGTCGACGAGACCTCACCGGTCCGCCCCGAACGCTACCCCTACCGGGGCCGGCCCCACCCGCCGCCCGACGCCGACACCTACGAGAAGCTCGACGTCGAGGCCGCCTACCTGGCCAGGGAGGCGACCGTCTGCCGGCTTCCGATGGTCTACGGCGAACGCGACCACCAGCATCGCGAGGAGCCGATCCTGCGCCGCGTGCGGGCCGGCCGGGACCGCATCCCGTCCGGGGCGGGCAGCTGGCTGTGGACCCGCGGCTACGTCCGCGACGTCGCCGCCGGCATCCGCCTGGCCCTGGAGTCCGACGCCGCCATCGCCGAGGTCCTCAACCTCGGCGAGGCCCGTACCTGGTCGATGGGCCTGTGGGCCAGGCACGTCCTGGAGGCCGCCGGTTCCTCCGCCGAGCTGGTCCGGGTCCCCGACGTCCTGCTCCCCGACGACCTCCGGGCCCTCGGGACCGTCGCCCAGCATCTCCTGGTCGACTCGTCCAGGTTCCGTGGTGTACCTGCATGGACCGGGCAGCAACATCTTCTCATCGATTCGAGCAAAGCCCGCGATCTCCTTGGATGGGAGCAAACGGACCCGCACGAGGCTTTGAGCAGGTCAGTGGCTTGGCACCTGGCCAACCCTCCCGAGGACGCGTCCGACGACTTCAGCGCCGACGACCGGGCGCTCGACGCGGCGGGGGAGTGGTATCGGCATCACTGATGGGTCCGCCGGTCTGTTCGCCATGCTGCTTGAGCCACTTGCTAGCCTTGATCCTCGGCCACTCCGAGGCAAGCTGGTCGGAACGGCGGTTCCTGGCCCACGTCCTCGGCGGCATCCGATGGGCCGCGGGCGCCGACCAGCATGGCCCCGGCGCTCGACGGCCTCAGCCGAGGTGGCGCCATGATCGGCCCCGGCGCCAGCTACCCGGGACGTGCCGCCTGGGCGCGCTTGGCCTCGATGGTCTCAAGGACCGCCTGGTAGCTGGCGGCGAACTTGTCGACACCCTCGTCCTCGAGCTGCTGGCCGACCTCCTCCTCGTCGATGCCGACCCGGATCAGGTCCGACCAGAGCCGGCGGGCGCGGTCCGGCCCCTCCACCACGGTCTGGCCACGGACGATGCCGTGGTCGGCGAACGCCTCCACGGTGGCCAGCGGCATGGTGTTGACGGTGTCCCGCCCGACCAGCTCCTCGCTGTAGAGCACGTCGCGGTAGTCGGGGTTCTTGGTCGAGGTCGATCCCCACAGGCAGCGCTGGTGGCGGGCGCCCTTGGCCTGCAGCGCCTGCCACCTGGGGCCGGCGAACAGCTCCAGCCATGCCTGGTAGGCGAGCTTGGCGTTGTCGATGGCGGCGGTCCCCAGCCGCGCCTCAGCCAGGGCGGCATCGGGACCGCCTTCCTCGAACCGTTCCTCCAGCTTGGGATCGACCAGCGTGTCGAGGCGACTGACGAAGAACGAGGCGACGCTGGCGATGTGGCCGAGCTCGCCGCCCCTGGCGGCCCGCTCCTCCAGCCCGCTCAGATAGGCGTCAACCACCTCGCGGTAGCGCTCGATCGAGAAGATCAACGTGACGTTGACGTTGATCCCGGCCGCGATCGAGGCGCGGATGGCCGGCAGGCCCTCGACGGTGGCCGGGATCTTGATCAGCACGTTGGGCAGACTGAGCAGGTCGAACAGCCGGGCGGCCTGGAAGCTGCTCTCGTCGGTGTCGCGGGCGATGTCGGGCGGCAGCTCATAGGACACGTAGCCGTCGCGGCCCCCGGTGGCCTGGTAGACCGGCCGGAGCTCGTGTGCGGCCCAGCGGATGTCGTACAGGGCCAGCCGCTCGAAGATCCCCTGCGCGCCGAGTCCCTGGTCGGCGAGACTCGCCAGCTGGTCGTCGTAGAAGGAACCCTCGACCATGGCGGCCTGGAAGATCGTCGGGTTGGAGGTCACCCCGACGATCCCATACTGATCGCGCAGGCGGCGCAGCTCCCCCTTCTCCAGCCAGTCGCGGGCGATCGAGTCGACCCACACCGACACACCCTCGCGGGTCAGCTCCTGGATCGGGTTGCTCATGGCCGATCTCCTTCGGGCTTGGGGACCCCGTCAGGCGGACAGGTCTCGCAGCATCCGGGCCGGGCCGGTGTGCTGGCGGTGCAGCACCTCCAGGGCGCGGTCCACCACGTGCTCGGGAGTGAAGCCGAACTTCTCCATGAGCAGTCCGCCGGGGGCGGAGGCCCCGAAGCCGTCGATGCCGACCACGCCGCCGTGGTCGCCGACCCAGCGCCACCACAGGCCGGTGCCGGCAGCCTCGACCGCCAGCCGCGCCGTTACCTGCGGCGGCAGGACCTCGTCGCGGTAGCTTCCGGGCTGGGCCTGGAACAGCTCCCAGCAGGGCATCGAGACAACGCGGGTGGCGACGCCCTCGCGCTGCTCCAGCTCGGCTCGGGCGGCCAGCGCCACCCATACCTCCGATCCGGTCGCGATCAGGATCAGCTCCGGGTCGTCACCGCTGGCCTCCGCCAGCACGTAGGCGCCCCGATGCAGCCCGTTGGCTCCGGCGTACTGCCTGCGGTCGATCGGTGGCAGCTCCTGGCGCGACAGCACCAGCGCGGTCGGCCCGTCGACCCGGGACAGGGCCGCTCGCCACGCCTCGGCCGTCTCGGGCGCGTCGGCGGGGCGGATCACGTGCAGGTTGGGGATCAGCCGCAGGCTGCTGAGGTGCTCGATCGGCTGGTGGGTGGGGCCGTCGCCGCCAAGCCCGATCGAGTCGTGGGTCCACACGTACACCACCGGCAGCCCCATCAGGCAGGCCAGGCGCACGCTGGGGCGCATGTAGTCGGAGAAGACCAGGAAGGTGGCGCAGTACGGGCGCAGCCCGCCATGCACGGCCAGGCCGTTGCTGATCGCCCCCATGGCGTGCTCGCGGATCCCGAACCGGAGGTTGCGGCCGGGCTCGGTCGCGGTGAGGTCGCCGCCTGCGGCGATGTCGGTGAGGTTGGACTCGGCCAGGTCGGCCGAGCCGCCCACCAGTGCCGGGAGATTGGGCGCGATCGCGTTGATGACCTGCTGGGACGCCTTGCGGGTGGCCTGCTTCTTGGGCTCGGTGAACAGCTTGTCCAAGTCGGCATCCCAGCCGGCGGGCAGCTCGCCGGCCAGCGCGGTCTGGAGTTCGGCGGCCAGCGTCGGCTCGGCGTCGGCGTAGGCGCGCATGCGCCCCTGCCACGCGGTCCGCGCCTCTCGGTTGGCAGCCACCCGGATCTGCCACCGCTCCGGCACCCCCTCGGGCACCTTGAAATGCTTGTCGGGGTTCCAGCCGTAGACCTCCTTGGTCGCCCTGACCTCGTCCTCGCCCAGGGCCGCCCCATGGGCCTTGGAGGTGCCCTGGGCGTTGGGCGCCCCCCAGGCGATCACGGTGCGCAGCCGGATGAAGCTGGGCCGCTCCGGCTCGTCGACCGCCGCCAGGTAGGCGGCGGCGATCGCCTCCAAGTCGTTGGCGTCGTCCACATGGACGACGTGCCAGCCGTAGGCCTCGTACCGCTTGGCCACGTCCTCGGTGAAGGTGATGCCGGTCGGCCCGTCGATGGTGATCCGGTTGTCGTCGTACAACATCGTCAGCTTCCCCAGCCGCAGGTGCCCGGCCAGCGACGACGCCTCGGCCGACACGCCCTCCATCAGGTCGCCGTCCCCACAGAACACCCAGGTCCGATGGTCCACCAGCTCCTGGCCGGGCCGGTTGTAGCGAGCGGCCAGGAGCCGCTCGGCGATGGAGAAGCCGACCCCGTTGCCGACGCCCTGACCGAGCGGGCCGGTGGTGATCTCCACCCCGGGGGTGTGCCCGTACTCGGGGTGGCCTGGTGTCCGAGACCCCAGCTGGCGCTGCTGCTTGAGGTCCCGGATCCCCATTGGGTAGCCGGTCAGGTGCAGCACCGCGTACTGCAGCACCGACGCATGCCCGTTGGACAGCACGAACCGGTCCCGGTCGAACCACTCAGGGTCCGCCGGGTCGAACTTCAGGAACCGGGTCCACAGCACGTACGCCGCCGGCGCCAGCGCCATCGCCGTCCCCGGATGGCCGCTGCCCGCCTTCTGGATCGCGTCCATCGCCAGGACGCGGACCGTATCGATGGCCAACCGGTCAAGATCGGTGCGTTCGGCTGTCTGCATGGCTAGACCTCGACCTCTTGTCCGTCCTGGGACCAGCGGGTGTGGAAGCTGCCTGGCCGGTCGGTGCGCTGGTAGGTGTGGGCGCCGAACAGGTCGCGCAGCCCCTGGAGCAGGTTGGCCGGGCCGCGCTGGCGCCGCAGGCCGT
>DASYSE010000029.1:0-60563 GCA_036003705.1 Actinomycetes bacterium
CTCGGTGTGGGCCATCTCGCGGCCGCGGAACATGATGGTGACCTTGACCTTGTGGCCCTGCTTGAGGAAGCGCTCGACGTGGCCCTTCTTGGTCTGGTAGTCGTGCGGGTCGATCTTGGGCCGCATCTTCATCTCTTTGAGGACCACCAGGTTCTGCTTGCGCCTGGCTTCCTTGGCCTTGATGGCCTGCTCGTACTTGAACTTCGAGTAGTCCATCATCTTGCAGACCGGTGGGCGGGCCATCGGGGCGACCTCGACCAGGTCGAGGTCCTGCTGACTGGCCAGCCGCATGGCGGCCTGGGTCTCCATCACCCCGAGCTGCTCGCCGTCGGCGCCGACCACCCGGACCTGGGCGGCCCGGATCCGGTCGTTGATCCTGGGTTCAACGCTGATGCAACATCCCTCCTCTGACCGGCCGGCTCCGCCGGCCGGAACGAAAACAAAACGCGGCCCGCAAGGGCCGCCCCATGCCGTCGGCATGGCCACTGTCGCGACCCCCGAGGCTGGTCGTCGCCCGGAGGTGAGAAGCCCTCGCTTCCACTTTGCTCCGTATGCAGTTGACGGGCCCGAAATCCTCGGACCCACCGGATCAACGCTACTGTAGCGTCGATTGTTCCCGCTGTCGACGCCACGAGGAGCCCCGATGTCGGAGTCGGATCTGGGTCCGGACCAGCTCGAGCAGTTGCGCGAGCAGCTCGCCTCGGTCTCGGCGGATGAGGTGGTGGCCGAGGCCAGCCTCTCGCTGATCGCGCTGGCCTACGTCCGCCTTGGCATCCCGCCCGAGCAGCACCGACGCTACCGCGACCTGGGCGCCGCCCGCCTGCTGATCGACGCCCTCGGCGGCATGCTGTCGGCCACCGAGGGCCGCCTGGGCGCCGCCGAGCCCGGCCTGCGCGACGCCCTGGCCCAGCTCCGGCTGGCCTTCGCCGAGGTCGCCGCACAGGCGGAGTCCGGCCGCCCCGCCGGCACCCCGGACCTGTCCCCCCAGCCCGAGCCCGAGGACCCCGGCATCATCCGTCCCCCCAGCGGCCTCTGGGTTCCCGGCCAGGACTGAGCCGACCGCGGGAACGACGAGAGGCCCCGCCCGCCAGGGCGGGGCCCTGCGAACCTTGCGTGATGCCGGACGTCAACGAACCGAAGGCCCGTCCTGCTCCTGCTCCTTACGCAAGCGGCCGCACGTTCGAGGCCTGGGGCCCCTTGGGCCCGTCGGTGATCTCGAACTCGACGGCCTGGCCCTCGTTGAGGGTCTTGTAGCCGTCGGTCTGGATGGCCGAGAAGTGCACGAAGACGTCATCGCCTCCGTTTCGGGCGATGAACCCGTAGCCCTTCTCGTTGCTGAACCACTTGACGGTGCCTTCAGGCAACGTGCTTCCCTCCTGTCGACCCCGGCGGCCTCGACACCGGTTGCTGAGGCATGTCGGCCGGGCCGCCGCGGAATGTACCGCGCCGCCAAGTTGGGCACAAGCGCAGCCCGAATCGGTCGAACGGCCTGGTGAGAACGCCGGCCAACATGCCCGGCGCGCATGCGCGCCGGGCTACCCAAAGGTACGACTCAGGCGAACGCGACGCCGATGCCTGGCCGGCGCTCTAGGCCACGATCTTGGCGATCGGGAGCTCCAGGATGTCGAACGCCCCGGCGGCCTTGAGGGTGGGGATGAGCCGGTTGACACCCGCCTTGTCGACCACCGTCTCGACCGCGTGGAAGCCCGAGTCGGCCAGTTCGTTCACGGTCGGGGCCTTCATCGACGGCAGCACCGCCAGCACCCGCGCCAGGTCGGCGTCGGCCACGTTCAGCTTGATCAGCACCTTGGACCGGGCCGCCGCCGCCCCGACCAGCAGGGTGAGCAGGTCGTCGATCGCCTGGCGGCGCTGCGGGTCGGCGGCCGAGTCGGGGTTGGCGACCACCTCGGTGTAGGAGGTGAGCAGGGTCGCGATCACCACCATGCCGTGGCTGCGCAGGGTCGAGCCGGTCTCGGTGAGGTCGACGACCGCGTCGACGATCTCGGGCACCTTGGCCTCGGTGGCCCCGTGGGAGGGGAAGATCCGGGCCGGCAGGCCCAGCTCGGCGAACCAGCGCCTGGTGAGGTTGGGGAACTCGGTCGATACCCGCAGCCCCGGCTGCAGGTCCTCCGGCCGGGTGACGCCGAGGTCGCGGTGGACGGCCAGCACCACCCTGACCGGGTTGGAGGTCTGCTTGGAGTAGGGCAGCTCGGCCAGGCTGACCACCTTGCTGCCGGTCTCCTCGATCCAGTCCCGGCCGGTGATGCCCAGGTCGAAGAAGCCCTCCTCGACGTAGCGGGGGATCTCCTGGGGGCGCAGCAGCGACACCCGTTCGACCCGCGGGTCGTCGATGGTGCCGTGGTAGTCGCGCTCGCTCCCCCGCTTGACGGGCAGGTCGGCCGCCTCGAACAGGGCCAGCGTGGCCCGCTCCAGGCTTCCCTTGGGCAGCACCAGCTTGAGCACCAAGTCTCCTCTCAGTCCTGCTTGTCGATCGCTTCCAGCAGGCCGGCCATCTCCAGCACGGTCAGGGCGGCCTCGGCGCCCTTGTTGCCGGCCTTGCCGCCGGCCCGGTCCAGCGCCTGCTCCATGGTGTCGCAGGTGAGCACCCCGAACGCCACCGGCACCCCGGTGGCGCGGGTGACCGAGGCCAGCCCGGCGGCGGCCTGCCCGGCGACGTGGTCGAAATGCGGGGTCGACCCGCGGACCACCGCCCCGATCGCCACCACCCCGGCGTAGCGGCCGGTCGCGGCCAGCCGCTCGGCCGCCAGGGGTAGCTCGAAGGCCCCTGGGACCCAGGCCAGGTCGACGTCCGCCTCCTCCACCCCGTGGCGCCGCAGCTCCTCGACCGCCCCGCTGACCAGCAGGTCGGTCACCAGCCGGTTGAACCGGGCGGCGGCGATGACCACTCGCCGCCCCCGGCCGTCCGGCGAACCCGTATACGTTCGGCCCATTGCGATGCCTCCTAACCGGTCGTCCTTGACCCATCGGGGGGGTTCGCCTGGCTTCCCCCCCCGAGCCCCCCCTCGGGCAGGTCCAGCAGGTGGCCCATCCGCTCGCGCTTGGTGCGCAGGTAGCGGAGGTTCTCGGAGTTGGGCCGGGTCTGCAGCGGCACCCGCTCGACGATCTGGAGGCCGAACCCGTCCAGGCCGCCGTACTTGGCCGGGTTGTTGGTGAGCAGGCGCATCGTGGTCACCCCCAGATCGACCAGGATCTGCGAGCCGATCCCGTACTCGCGCCCGTCCACCGGCAGCCCCAGCGCCAGGTTGGCGTCGACGGTGTCGTGACCCTGTTCCTGGAGGCTGTAGGCGCGCAGCTTGTGGCCGAGCCCGATGCCGCGGCCCTCGTGGCCGCGCAGGTACACCACCACCCCGAGCCCCTCGTCGGCGATGCGGCGCAGCGCGTCGTCCAGCTGGGGACCGCAGTCGCAGCGCAGCGACCCCAGCGCGTCGCCGGTCAGGCACTCCGAGTGGACCCGCACCAGCACCTCCTGCTCCCCCTGGACCGCCCCCTTGACCAGGGCCAGGTGCTGCTCGCCGTCCAGCAGCGACTCGTAGGCGTAGGCGGTGAACTCCCCCCAGCGGGTCGGGATGCGGGCCTCGGCGACCCGCTTGACCAGCTTCTCGTGCTGGCGCCGGGAGCGGATCAGGTCGGCGATGGTGATCAGCGGCAGGCCGTGGGTGGCGGCGAAGCGCTCCAGCTCGGGCAGGCGGGCCATGCCGCCGTCGGCGTCGACGATCTCGCAGAGCACGGCCGCGGGGACGCGGCCGGCCATCCTGGCCAGGTCGACCGCGGCCTCGGTGTGGCCGGCGCGCTTGAGCACCCCGCCCTCGCGGTAGCGCAGCGGGAAGACGTGCCCCGGCCGGACCAGGTCGGCGGGCCGGGTCGCCGGGTCGATCAGGGCGTGGACGGTGGTGGCCCGGTCGGCCGCGGAGATGCCGGTGGTGGTGCCCGTGCGGGCGTCGACCGAGACGGTGAAGGCGGTCCGGTAGGGGGCGGTGTTGGCCGCCACCATCAGGGGCAGGTCGAGCTCGTCGAGCCGCTCGCCGAGCATCGGCGTGCAGATCACCCCGGAGGTGTGGCGGACGAAGAAGCCCATCGTCTCCGCGGTGGCCGCCTCGGCGGTCATGATCAGGTCGCCCTCGTTCTCGCGGTCGGCGTCGTCGACCACCACCACCATGCCGCCGGCGGCGAGGGCGGCGACCGCGTCGGCGACGCTGGCGAAGCTGGTCATCTGGCACCTGCCCGGTTCGTCCACGGGCCGACCAGCCGCTCGACATACTTGGCGACCACGTCGACCTCCAGCTGCACCTGGTCGCCGGGGCGGCGCCGGCCGAGGGTGGTCACCTCGAGGGTGTGCGGCACCAGGGCGACCGAGAACCAGTCGGGCCCGACCCCGGCGACGGTGAGGCTGACCCCGTCGACCGCGATCGACCCCTTCTCCACCACATACCGCCGCAGGGCGACGGGAAGCTCGATGCGCAGCTCCGTTCCGGCCCGGGCGCCGGGCTCGCCGGCGAGCGCCCCTCCGGACTCCCCCAGGACCGTCGCGACCCCGTCGACGTGACCCTGGACCAGGTGGCCGCCGAGGCGGCCGCCAAGGGGCAGGGGGCGCTCCAGGTTGACCGTGGCCCCGGGCGCCAGGCCGCCCAGGGCGGTGCGGCGCAGGGTCTCGGCGACCAGGTCGGCGGCGAACCCGGCGGCGGTCGGCTCGGCGACGGTCAGGCAGCAGCCGTTGACCGCCACCGACTCCCCCGGGTGCAACCCACCGGCCAGCCACGAAGCCCGGACCTCGAGCCGCGCCCCGCCGCCGTCGGGTGCCGCGGTCAGCGCGACCACCTCGCCGGTCCCTTCCACGATCCCGGTGAACATCAGCGTCCCCTTTCCGCGAGCTCCGGCCTGGGGGGGTCCGGGGGGGCGCTTGCTGCCTCCCCGGTGGGTCGGGGGTAGGCGACCAGCCGCAGGTCGTCGCCGAGGCGGTCGACCGAGGCCAGGCGCAGCCGGCCGGCGGCCGCCAGGGTGGCCGCGCCGTCGCCGCCGAGCAGGCCGGGTGCGCCGTCCCCGCCGATGGCCAGCGGCGCCAGGTACCAGATCAGGCGGTCGGCCAGCCCGGCCGCCCAGAAGCTGGCCTGCAGCCGGGGACCGCCCTCGACCAGCAGCTCCAACGCTCCCCGCTCCCCCAGCAGCCCGGTCAGGTGGCCGAGGTCCACCCCCCGGTCCACCCGGGGGGTGGCGAGCGCCCCGACCGAACGGGGCACCCCCTTGGGGTTCCCCGGACCCCTCCGGCCGGGCCCCCTCGACCCCGGGCGGCCCGCCGGGGGGCAGACCAGCACCTCGGCGCCCGCGGCCTTCCAGGCGTCCAACGCGGCCGCCGGGGCGGTGGCGGTGGTCGCGACCAGGGTCGGGGCCTCCCCGTCGAACAGGTGGCCGTCGGCGCCGACCCGGCCGGCGGCGTCGACCAGCACCCGCAGGGGCTGGCGGCCGGCGTAGCCGTCGAGGCGGACCGTCAGCCGGGGGTCGTCGGCCAGCGCGGTGCCGGCGCCGACGCAGACCGCGTCGGCCTCGGCCCGCAACCGGTGGGCGTCGGACCTGGCCGCCGGCCCGGTGATCCACTGGGAGGTGCCGTCCTGGGCGGCGACCTTGCCGTCGAGGCTGGCCGCGGCCTTGAGGGTGATCCTGGGCCGGCCGAGCCGGCGGTGGGTCAGGTAGGCGGCGTTCTGGTCGGCGGCCGCCTCGGCGCCGGCGCCGACGGTGACCTGCACCCCGGCCGCCCCCAGCCGGGCCAGCCCGGCCCCGGCGACCCGCGGGTCGGGGTCGGACACCGCCACCACCACCCTGGCCACCCCGGCGGCCAGCAGCGCGTCGACGCACGGCGGGGTGCGCCCGTGGTGGGCGCACGGCTCCAGGGTCACATAGCAGGTGGCGCCGGCGGCCAGCGGCCCGGCGGCGGCAAGGGCCAGCGTCTCGGCGTGCGGCTGCCCGGCGGCCAGGTGGAAGCCCTCGCCGACGACCCGACCGTCGCGCACCAGCACCGCCCCGACCATCGGGTTGGGGCCGGTGGTGCCGCGCCCACCCTCGGCAAGGGCGACCGCACGGGCCATCCAGGCCTCGTCGCGCCGCCGGTCTCCCGCCACCACAGCCCTCCTGCCCGGGGCGTGGTGGAGGCCGCGCCGGGCAGGCAAGCCCAGGGGCGCGGCCGCCGCCTCCTCGCATCCGGACTGTCACCGTCGGCCCCTGGGTTCCACAGGGTCCACCCCGGCCGCTGGCGGTCGGGGGTCGCGGGCTCTCACCGCCGGTGGGGAGTTCCACCCCGTCCCGGAGACGCGCGTGTACGTCCCAAGCAGCGTACACCTGCGCCGACGGCGGCCAGAACACCGGTCAGGCATCCGGGTTCGAGGGAGATGCGGGCAGCGCGTCGGCGGCGGGCAGGCTCCAGGGCTGCACGGATGGCTCGGCGCTGCCTGCGGCGCCGGATGCATGACCGCGGTGCTAGAACCCGTCGGTGCGGCGGTCCATGGCGAAGCTGGAGCCCTGGTCGCGCTTGGCCACGTGCTTGAGCTCGGTGGCGGTGGCGACCAGCTCGCGGTGGTTGCTGAACTGGCGCTGGGCGCTGGAGGCGATGCCCAGCGACACCGAGACGATCGGGAAGCGGCGCAGCTGGCCCTGGCGGTCCTCCAGCTCGATCGACCCGGCGCTGGCGTCCTCGGGGTCGTACAGGCTCGGGACGCGGTCGTCGAAGCTGCTGATCACCCGGCTGGCGAACGCCTCGGACGCCTCCGGTGGCACCAGGGCCACGAAGTCGTCGCCGCCGATGTGGCCGACGAATCCCTCGGGGCCGGCCGCGTCCTTGGCGGCCCGCCGCAGCACCTGGGCGAACAGCGAGAGCACCTCGTCGCCGCGGAGGAAGCCGTAGCGGTCGTTGTAGGACTTGAAGTTGTCCAGGTCGGCGTAGGCGACCGCGACCGCCTTGCCGCGCTCCATGCGGTGGGCGATCTCCTGCTCGATCCGGTTGTTGCCGGGCAGCCCGGTCAGCGGCGACAGCGAGCGCATCTCGCTGGCCCGGCGCAGGGTGGTCTTGACCCGCGCGACCAGCTCCATCGGGTCGAACGGCTTGATGATGTAGTCGTCGGCGCCGGCGGTCAGCCCCAGCACCTTGTCGGCCGACAGCGACTTGGCGGTCAGCATGATCACCGGGATGTGGGCGCTGCGGCCGTCGGCCCGCAGCTTGGTGCAGACCTCGTAGCCGTCCATCCGCGGCATCATCACGTCGAGCAGGATCAGGTTGGGCTGGAGGTCCAGCGCCTTGTCGAGGGCGTCCTGGCCGTCGTGGGCGGTGAGCACCTCGAAGCCCTCCAGACGGAGGTTGACCTCCACGAACCGCACGATGTCGCGGTCGTCGTCGGCGATCAGGACCATCTCGTCCACTACCCGTCCCCCCGTTCCAGCATCTCCCGAAACGCCTTGGCCGCGGCGGCCGGGTCGTCGGCACCGAAGATGGCGGTGCCGACCACGAACACGTCGGCGCCCGCCTCCAGGCATCGGGGCAGCGTGCCGGCGTTGATCCCGCCGTCGACCTGGATCGCGACCGGCCGGCCGGTCTCGCCGACCGCGCGGCGGGCGGCGGCGATCTTGGGCAGCACCCGGTCGTCGAACGCCTGACCGCCGAAGCCCGGCTCCACCGTCATGGGCAGGACCAGGTCGAGGGTGTCCAGGTAGGGCAGGACCGTCTCCAGCGGGGTTGCCGGCCTGAGGGCCAGGCCGACGGCGAGGCCGTGAGCGGCGGCCGCGCACAGGGCCCGGCCGGGATCGGCGAGCGCCTCCACGTGCATGGTGACGCCGCCGGCCCCGGCCTCGCCGAGGGCCGGCAGCAGCGCCTCGGGGTCGGCGACCATCAGGTGGCAGTCGAGGTAGCGGGGGGTGTAGGGGCGCAGGGCGGCCACCACCGGCGGGCCGAAGGTGAGGTTGGGGACGAAGTGTCCGTCCATGAGGTCCAGGTGGATCCAGTCGGCGGCCGCCTCGACCAGCCGGACCTGGTCGGCGAGCTGGGCGAGGTCGGCGTTGAGCACCGACGGTGCCAGGCGTCGGATCACTGGGCTCCTCGGACGTGGACCATGGTCGTTGCTGATGGTATCGGCGGGTTGCGGGCGAAGGTGAGCGGGTTTTGCGAGCACTCACCTTACCTTGAACAGCTGTGCAAGAAACATGCCGTCGGCGCCGTCCCGGTGCGGCCACAGCTGGCGTGTGCTGTCCAGACGCAGCTCCGGACGGCGGTCGAGCAGCTCGGCGACCACCCCGTCGGTCTCGGCCCGGGTCCAGGTGCAGACCGAGTACAGGACCGGCCCGCCGGGCCGGACGGCGTCGGCCGCCGCCTCCAGCAGGGCGAGCTGGAGCGCGACCAGCTCGGCGAGCTCGTCGGGCCCGTGCCGCCATCGCGCCTCTGGCCGGCGGCGCAGGCTGCCCAGGTTGGAGCAGGGCGCGTCGACCAGGACGGCGTCGGCGCCGCCGTGGCGCAGCGGCGGCCGCCGGCCGTCGCCGACCACGGTGTGCAGCCGGTCGGCCACCCCGAGTCGGCGGGCGGTGGCGGCGACCAGGCGGGCCCGGCCCGGCTGGCGCTCGACCGCCAGCACCCGGGCGCCGAGGGCGGCCAGGTGGCCGGACTTGCCGCCGGGCCCGGCGGCCAGGTCGGCGACCAGCTCGCCCGGGGCGGCGCCGAGGCTGGGGGCGACCAGCGCCGAGGCGGCGTCCTGGACCACCGCCCTGCCCTCCCGCACGGCGGCCAGGCCGGCTGGGTCGCCCCGCTCCAGCAGCAGGCAGTCGGGGCTGAGGGAGCTGGGCCTGGCCGCGACGCCGGCCGCGGCCAGCTCGGCCAGCAGCTCGTCGCGGTCGGTCCGGCCGGGGGTGGCCCGCAGGGTGACCTCGGGGCGGGCGTTGTCGGCCTCGACCAGGGCGACGGTCTCCTCGGGCCCGAGCCGGGCCAGGGCTTCGCTGACCACCCAGGCCGGGTGGGAGCCGCGGGTGGTGGCCCAGCCGGCCGGGTCGGTGGCCGGGTCGGGCCAGGTGGGTGGCGCGGCGGCCAGCCGGCGCAGCACGGCGTTGACGTAGCCGGCCTGGCCGCCGTGGCCGGCCCGGGCCACCGCCCCGACGGTCTCGGCGACGGCGGCGTGGGCGGCCGTGCCCCCGAACAGCAGCTCGTAGGCGCCGAGGCGAAGCCCGCGCAGCACCAGCGGCCCCAGCCGCTCCAGGGGCTGACGGGAGAGGGGCCGAAGGGCATGGTCGAGCGCCCCGCGCAGCCGCAGCGACCCGTAGACCAGGTCGGTGACGGCCGCACGGTCGGGTGGGCCCAGCCCGGAGCGGCCGAGCAGCGACGGCAGGGCCAGGTTGGCGTAGGCCCCGTCCTCGACCCGCTCCATCGCGGCCAGGGCCACGTCCCGGGCGCCGCCTGGAGCTGCCGCGGCGCCCGCCGGCGGGCCCGCCCGACCCCTCCGGGCGCTCACCGGCCCAGCCACTCCTCGGGGCCGAGGCGGGCGCCGCGGGCGAACGCCGCCCCCGACATGGCCCGCCGGCCCTCGGGCCGTAGCTCGATCAGCTCCAGCGGCCGGTCGGCGGCCCCGACCAGCAGCCGGCCGTCGGGGCCGACGCCGAGCCTTCCCGGGTCCAGCCCGCTGCCGGTTCCCCGATCGTCGACCGCCGCCGCCCTGGTGACCTTGAGCCGGCGGCCGCGCAGGGTGGTCCAGGCGCCGGGGACGGGGGTGAAGGCGCGGACGGCGTTGGCCAGCCAGCCGGCGGGCCGGGTGAAGTCCAGCTGCGCCTCCTCGGGCGTGACCTTGGGAGCGAGGCTGACCCCGGCCCGCGGCTGGGGGCGCGGCTCGACCTGGCCGGCCTCCAGGGCGTCGAGGGTCTCCACGGTGAGCCGGGCCCCGACCTCGGCCAGCCGGGCGGTGAGGGCGCCGGCGTCCTCGTCGGGGTGGATGCCGACCTCGGCGGCCAGCAGCATCGGCCCGGTGTCCATGCCGGCGTCGATCACGAAGGTCGTGACCCCGGTGACCGCGGCCCCGTCGAGCAGGGCCCGCTGCACCGGCGCGGCCCCCCGGTAGGCCGGCAGCAGCGACAGGTGGAGGTTGACGATCCCGCGCGGGAAGGCGGCCAGCACCTCGTCGGGCAGCAGGTAGCCGAAGGCGCAGGAGACGCCGATGTCGGCCCCGAAGGCGGCCAGCTGGCCGGGCAGGGCCGGGTCGCGGCCGCCCGGCGGCTCCAGCACCGGCAGGCCGGCCGCCTGGGCGGCCTGCTTGACCGGAGACGGCATGGGCGCCCCGCCGCTGCGGTCCCGCGGCCGGTCCGGCCGGGTGACGACGGCCACGACCTCGTGGTTGGAGGCCAGCAGCGCCTCCAGCGGCGGCACGGCGGCCGCCGGCGTACCGAGGTAGACGACTCGCACGGCGCGCCCTAGAGGGTCTTGTCGGGTTGGGTGATCTCCGACCGGTGCAGGTGGGGTGCGATGCCGTTGAACTCCAGCTCGAACTCGCGCTCGCGCCACTGCTTGAGGGCCCGCTTGCGGTCGCCCCGGGAGAGCCGGTCGATGAACAGCACCCCGTCCAGGTGGTCGATCTCGTGCTGGATGCACCTGGCCAGCAGCCCCTCGCCGTCCAGCTCCAGCCTCTGGCCGCGCACGTCCTTGGCGGTGAGGCCGACCGACATGGCCCGGGTGCAGGGGTAGTAGAGGCCGGGGAAGGACAGGCAGCCCTCCTCGCCGTCCTGCTCGCCCTCCCAGCGGGTGATCACCGGGTTGACCAGCACCCCGAACGGGTGCTCGCCGGTCTCCTCGTCGGGCGGGAGGTCGTAGGCGAACATGCGTTTGAGCACCCCGACCTGCGGCGCGGCCAGGCCGGCCCCGTGGGCGGCCCGCAGGGTCTCCAGCAGATCGTCCCCGAAGCGGGCCAGCTCGGCGTCGAACCGGGTCACGGGCGCCGACCGCTCGGTCAGCACCGGGTCGCCGAACAGCCGGATCTCGAGCACTGCCACTTGGCGGGTTCTCCTTCTCTGCTCAGCGGCGGGGGGCGGCGAGGACCTCGAGCGGCTCGACGTCCACCGACATCCGTGGGCCGCCGGCCCGCGACGCCTCGGCCAGCATGGGGCGCAGGGTCCTGGCCGCCGACTCGGCGTCCTCGACCTTGGCGATGATACGCCAGCCCTTGCCCATGGCCGCCGGGCCGAGCAGCTCGGCCTTGGGACCCAGGGCCCCGGCCAGGCTGGCCATGGCCGCGGCGGCCTCGCCGGGCACCGGCCCCTCCATCAGCAGCAGCCGCCTGGCCGGCGGGAAGCCCAGCTCGACCCGGCGGGGCAGCTCGTGGCGCCAGAAGTACCCAGGGTCCCAGCGGACCAGGGCCTGGACGGCGTGGTGGCCGCCGTGGCGGGTCTGGAGCACCAGGCGCGCGGCGCCGCCGCGTGGCCCGCACCAGGCGGCGGCCCGGCTCCAGGTCCGGTAGGCCTCCTCGGCCGCCCGCACCTCGGCCTGAGCGAGGGCGGTGTCGGCGCCGACCACCACGACGGTGCGGCAGCCGGTGAGCGGCGGGTGGTCCTTGACCCCGGCCACGGTGCCGACGACCACCCCTGGCCGCTGCCCGGCCCACGGCGGCACCATGCCCGGGTCGACCACCTCGCGGTCCAGCCGCCAGACCGGCACGCCCGGCAGGACGCGGGCCAGCTCGGCCGCGACCTGCCCGGCCGTGCGGGCTCCTGGGGCTGCCGGGTCGGCGCCGCCCCGCCGCGGCACCAGCACATAGGCGGGCTCGGTCCGTCCAAGGGCGTCCCGGATGGCGGCCAGCCCGCGCGGGTGCAGCCGGGCCGCGGCCGGGCCCTCGTCGTCGGGGTCGACCACCTCGACCAGGGGGCGGGCCGCCCGCTCGGCGGCCCGGTCGGGCGGCAGCAGCCGGCACTGCCCGGCCTGGATGGCGGCCAGCGCCTCGGCCGACGGCACCGTCCCGGTGAGCACGCACAGGGCCTGGCCGCGCGCGGCCCGGCGCAGGGCGACCTCGCGGGCGTGGAAGCGGGGGGTGCGCTGCTCCTTGTGGGCGAAGTTGGCCTCGTCGTCGACGACCACGCACCCGAGGCCCTGGAGCGGGGCGAGCACCGCCGAGCGGCCGCCGACCACCACCAGGCGCCGGCCCCGGCGCAGCTCGGCCCAGGCCCGGTAGCGGCGCCGGTCCGACAGGTCGCCGGCCAGGTCGGCGGCGTCCGGGAAGGCCTTGCGGACGGCGTCGCCGACCGCCGACCCGGCGGCCACCTCCGGGGTGATCACGATCGCCCCCCGGCCGCTGGCCAGGGCGGCGTCGACCAGGGCGGCCACCCTGGCCCCCCGGTCCTCTCCCGGCAGCGGCCGCCAGTAGACGGCGCCTCCGCGCCCGGCCGCCGCCAGCTCGACCAGCGGGTCGCCGGTCGGGCCGGGGGTGTGCTCGGCCCGCCCCGCGGGATCAGGGGGCCGCGCGGCGGCGGGCGCCTCGACCGCGGCCACCCGCGGTGGGACGGCCAGGCGCAGGGTGTCGACCAGGGTCCCGGCGTAGCGCTCGGCGACCCAGCGGAACAGCTCGAGCTCCCCGGGGCCGAACACCGGGATGGGCGAGACCACCCGGAGGAGGTCGCGGGCGTCGGCAGGCAGGTCGGCGGCCCGGCCGACCACCCAGCCGTCGACCCGGCGCCGGCCGCCGAAGGGGACCTTGACCCGGCTGCCCAGGTGGACCTCGCCCTTGAGCGCCTCCGGCACCCGGTAGCTGAACGGCCGGTCCAGGTGGAACAGCGGCACGTCGACCAGCACCTGGACGCCCTCGATGCCTACGTCCAGGTCCAGCCCGGGTTCCTCCCCGGTTGTGCGGTATGGGCTACAGCGAGCGGGCCGCCTTGGCCAGCTCTTCGGCCCGCACGGTCGACTCCCAGGTGAACTCGGGCTCGGAGCGGCCGAAGTGGCCGTAGGCGGCGGTCCTGCGGTAGATCGGCCGGCGCAGGTCGAGGTCGCGGAGGATCGCCGCCGGCCGCAGGTCGAAGAACTCGGGCAGGAGCTTGCCCAGCTTCTCCGGGTCGACCTGCTCGGTGCCGAACGTCTCCACGAACACGCTGACCGGGTGGGCGACGCCGATGGCGTAGGCGACCTGGACCTCGCACCGCTCGGCCAGGCCGGCGGCGACCACGTTCTTGGCCACCCAGCGGACCGCGTAGGAGGCCGAGCGGTCGACCTTGGTCGGGTCCTTGCCGGAGAAGGCGCCGCCGCCGTGACGGGCCATGCCGCCGTAGGTGTCGACGATGATCTTGCGTCCGGTGAGGCCGGTGTCGGCGTTGGGCCCGCCCAGCTCGAAGCGGCCGGTCGGATTGACGAACACCCTGATGCCCTCGGTGGCCAGGTTGTCGGGGAGCACCGTGTCGATCACGTGCTCGCGGATGTCGGGGGCGAGCAGCGTCTCGAGGTCGACGTCGGGGCCGTGCTGGGTCGACACCACGATGGTGTCCAGCCGCACCGGCCGGCGGCCCTCGTACTCGACCGTGACCTGGGTCTTGCCGTCGGGACGGAGGTAGGGGATCAGACCGGAGCGGCGGACCTCGGCCAGCCGGCGCGCGAGCCGGTGGGCCAGCGCGATCGGCACCGGCATCAGCTCTGGGGTCTCGTTGCAGGCGTACCCGACCATCATTCCCTGGTCGCCCGCGCCCTGCATGTCGAGCGGGTCGGTGTCGCCGGCCCGCTCCTCGAAGGCGTGGTCGACCCCCTGGGCGATGTCGGCCGACTGTTCGTCGATCGCCACCGCCACCCCGCAGGTGGCCCCGTCGAAGCCGTACTTGGCCCGGTCGTAGCCGATCCCAAGGATGGTCCGGCGGACGACGCTGGGGATGTCGACGTAGGTCGAGGTGGAGATCTCCCCGGCCACCATGACCAGGCCGGTGGTGATCAGGGTCTCGCAGGCCACGCGGCCGGTCGGATCGTCACGCAGGATCTCGTCCAGGATGGCGTCCGAGATCTGGTCGGCGATCTTGTCCGGGTGACCCTCGGTCACCGACTCGGACGTGAACAGGTACCGGTTCGCCACGGGCATGCCTCCAGGGATGTTCGCGCCGCGCAGTTCGGGCGCGAGGGCCATCGCCGAAGGGTAGCCGGGCCGCCGATGCGAGGCAACCGGCCTGCGCATGACCTGCCCGACCGGGATGCGGGCCGGTGCCGCCGCCCGGCCGGCGGCTAGCGCCTGGCGGCGCGCAGGGACTCGACCCGGTCGAGGATGCGGGCGGCGATGGCCGCCTTGGAGGCGCCGGGGAGCGCTTCCACGGTGGTGGCGTCGACCAGGTAGGCGTCGGCGTCGTCGGCCCCGAAGGCCGAGTGGGCGCCCTCGACGTGGTTGAGGACGACCAGGTCGAGGTGCTTGGTCTCGAGCTTGCGACGGGCGCCGGCCAGATGGTCGTCGGTCTCGGCGGCGAACCCGATCAGGACCTGGTCGGGGCGGCGGCGGCGGCCCAGCTCGGCCAGGGTGTCGGGGGTCGGTTCCAGGACGACGTCGGGGACGCCCTGGTCCTTCTTGAGCTTGCTCTCGGCGACCCGCTTGGGCCGGAAGTCGGCCACCGCGGCCGCCATGATCACCACGTCCTGGGCGTCGGCCTCGGCCACGACGGCGTCGTACAGCTGCTGGGCGGTCTCGACCCGGACCAGGCGTGGCGTGGCCGGCGGGTCGACGGTGGTCGCGCCGGCCACGGCGGTGACCTCGGCGCCGCGAGCCACGGCCTCGGCGACGATCGCCGCCCCCATCCGCCCCGAGGACCGGTTGCCGAGGTAGCGGACCGGGTCGAGCGGCTCCCGGGTGCCGCCCAGGCTGACCAGCAGCCTGGTCCCGGCCAGGCGGCGGGAGGGGGCGAGGGCGGCGGCCACCCCGGCGACCAGGTCGTCCAACTCGGCCAGGCGCCCGGGGCCGACGTCGCCGGAGGTCAGCGGGCCGGACGCCGGGGGCACGACCAGGGCCCCGCGGCGCTCCAGCGTTCTCAGATTGGCCCGCGTCGCCGGGTGCTCCCACATCTCGGTGTGCATGGCCGGGGCGACCACCACCGGGCCGGGAAAGGCGAGGGCGACGTTGGTCAGCAGGTCGTCGGCCAGGCCGGCGGCCAGCCGGGCCAGGGTGTGGGCGGTCGCCGGGGCGACCATCAGGACCTGGCCCCAGCGGGCCAGGGCGACGTGGGAGACCGCGGCCGGGTCGTCCCAGACCGAGGCCGGCACCGGCCGGCCGGTGAGGGCCGCGAAGGTGGCCCTGCTCACCATCTGCTCCCCGGCGGCGGTCAGCAGCGGCTGCACCTCGGCTCCGGCGCGCAGCAGCTCGCGGGCCAGCTCGGCCGCCTTGTAGGCGGCGATGCCGCCGCTGACCCCGAGCAGCACCCGGGCGCCATGCAGCGCCGCCCGGTTCGGCCGGGGGGCTGGGCCAATGCCGCTCGGGCCCCCGGCCCGCCCGGGTTCGCTCATCTCTCCTACTTGATGGACTCGGCGACCTCGGCCGGGCGCTCCCAGTTCAGCTTGTCCTCGACCAGCTCCTGGAGGGCGACCGAGAGGGCCTTGCGGTTGGGGCCGGCGTCGACCATCGGCGGCACGAACTCGCCGATGCCCTCGCCCAGCTGGGAGTAGTAGCCGTTGATCTGCCTGGCCCGCCTGGCGGCCAGGATGACCAGGGTGTACTTGGAGTCGACCCGGGCGAGCAGGTCGTCGATCTTGGGTTCGATCATCAGTGCTTCCGCTCCTTGACGCGCGTGTGACCGCCGTTGATGGTACGCCGCCGGAGCCGATCGACGATCTGGACCACCTCGCGGGCGGCCATTTCCAGATCGTCGTTGACCACGGTGACGTCGAACTCCGGCTCGGCGGCCAGCTCGTCGGAGGCCTTGGCCAGCCGCCGGCTGATCTGGGCGTCGGTCTCGGTGCCCCTGGTGCGCAGCCGCCGCTCCAGCTCCTGCAGGCTCGGCGGCGTGACGAACACCATGAAGGCCCCCGGTTCGGCGGCCTTGACCTGGCGGGCGCCCTGGATGTCGATCTCGACCAGCACGTCGCGGCCCTCGGCCAGGGCGCGGGCGACCGGCTCTCTGGGCGTGCCGTACCGCTCGCCGAAGATGTCGGCCCACTCCAGGAACCCGCCGGCCTCGATCATCTCGTCGAACTGCTCGCGGTCGACGAAGTAGTAGTGGCGGCCCTCGTCCTCCCGGGGCCGCGGCCCGCGGGTGGTGGCCGAGATCGACAGCTCCAGATCGGGAACGGCCGCCAGCAGCCTGGCCACGATGGCGCCCTTGCCGACCCCCGACGGGCCGGCGAGCACGATCAGGCGCCCGCGCCGACCCGTACCCCCGGTTTCCTGGTCCCCCCCACCATTGGTCAACGCAAGGTGCTTGCTACTTCTTGCCGCCGAACTCGGCCAGCAGGGCGTCCTTCTGCTTGGAGCCGAGGCCGCGGACCCGACGGGACGCGGAGATGTCGAGCTTCTCCATGATCTTGCGGGCGCGCACCTTCCCGACGCCGGGCATGCTCTCGAGCACGCTCGAAACCTTCATCTTGCCGACGGTCTCGTCGCCGTCCTTGCCAAGGACGCTGGCCAGGCTCGTGTTGCCGCTCTTGAGCTGCGCCTTGAGCTCTGCCCGCTTCCGGCGGGCCTCGGCCGCCTTCTCCAAGGCCTGCTGGCGCTGCTCAGGCGTCAGGGTTGGCAAGGGCATTCGTGCCTCCTCTTGACGTCGCACTGGATCGAAGACTGGCGGATTCTATGCACACCTTGGCGGCGTCCACAATCTATCGGCGCTGGTCAGAACCCTCCTCTGTCAACAAACCACCAAATCGGCCCCAACCATCCGAGGCTTTGGGCTACTTCGCGCGTTCGTCCAGGCCCTGCTCGGCCCCGTCGGGCCGGCCTTGGGCGCACCCACCCCGGTCGCGGCGGCTCATCGGCCGGCGGCCGCCGCGAGCGCCTCGTCGCGCACCGCCCTTGCCGCCGCCCGCACGTCGGCTGACCTGGTGATCGGCCGCCCGACGACGATCCGGGTGGCACCGGCCAGGATGGCCTCGGCCGGCGTCGCCACCCGCGCCTGGTCGTCACCGTCGGGGGTGGATCCCGGGCGGACGCCGGGGCAGATCAGCTCGACGGCCGGGCCGAGCAGGGCTCGCAGGGTGCCGGCCTCCAGGGGCGAGCAGACGAGGGCCCGGCAGCCGGCCGCGACCGCCAGGGCGGCCAGCCGCGGGACCGCCTCCGCGGCCGGGGGCAGACCGGCCGCGGCCAGGTCGGCCGGCCCGGCGCTGGTCAGGATCGTCACCGCCGCCACCCGGCAGCGGTCGCCGGCCATCTGGACGGCGGCCTCCAGCATGGCCGGCCCTCCGAGGGCGTGGACGGTGACCAGCTCGGCCCCGGCTAGGACGGCCGCCCGCGTGCCGCCGGCCACGGCGGCCGGGATGTCGTGCAGCTTGAGGTCGAGCATGACCCGTCGGCCCTCCCCGGCAAGGGCCCCGACCGCGGCCGGGCCGTGGGCACCGAACAGCTCGAGGCCGACCTTGACCATCCCGGCCGCCTCCCCGGCGGCCCGCGACCAGTCGACCGCTCGGTCCAGGTCGTCGGTGTCCAGGGCCAGGACCAGCGGCGATTCGATGCTCAACGCTCGGCCTTGAACAACGCCGGCAGCTCGGCGGGCGAGCCGGCGCCCTGGCCGGCGAGGTAGCGCTCCAGGCCGGCGGCGACCTCGACCACCGCTCGAGGGTTGATGAAGTTGCCGGTGCCGACGGCGACCGCGGTCGCCCCGACGAGCAGGAACTCGGCCGCGTCGGCGGCGGTGACGATCCCGCCGGTGCCGACGATCGGCACGCCGGGCAGGGCTCCGGCGACCTGCCAGACGCAGCGGACGGCCACCGGCCGGATCGCCGGGCCGGACAGCCCGCCGGTGGCCGCGGCCAGCCGGGGCCGGCGCCGGCCGACGTCGACGGCCATGCCGAGCAGGGTGTTGATCAGCGTCAGCCCGTCGGCCCCGGCGTCCACCACCGCCCTGGCCACGGCGACCAGGTCGGTGACGTCGGCGGTGAGCTTGGCCAGCACCGGCTGGTTCGAGGACCGTTTGACCGCCCGGACCACTTCGGCCGCCAGCTCCGGGTCGGTGGCGAAGACCTCGCCGCGGTGCTCGACGTTGGGGCAGGACAGGTTGAGCTCGAGCAGGGCGACCGCCGGCTCGCCGGCCAGGCGGGCGGCCAGCCGGCCGAACTCCTCGGGGCTGCGGCCGACCAGGCTGGCCACGACCGTCGCCCCCGCCTCGGCCAGGAACCGGAGGTCGGTGGCGCAGAACGCCTCCACGCCCGGGTTCTGCAGGCCGATGGCGTTGAGCATCCCGGAAGGGGTCTCGGCCATCCGCGGGGTCGGGCGGCCGCGCCGGGGCTCCAGGCTGACCGACTTGGTGACGATGCCGCCCAGCTCGGCAAGGTCGACCCAGCCGGCCATCTCCCGGCCGAACCCGAAGCAGCCCGAGGCGGCCAGCACCGGGGTCTTCAGCCGGACCCCGCACAGGTCGACCGCCAGGTCGACGGTCACCTGGCCAGCTCCAGCTCAGGGGTCGGGCCGCCCGGGTAGCCGGCCTCGGTCCAGGCGATCTCCGCCCCGTCGAACACCGGCCCCTCGAGGCACGACCGGGCCATCCGGGTCGGTTCGCCCCCTGGCCCCCCGTTCCCCGGGCCCCTCCAGCCGGGCACCGTGACCGGCAGGACGCAGGTGAAGCAGATGCCGGTGCCGCAGGCCATCTGCTCCTCGACCGCGACCTGGCAGGGCACGCCGGCGTCGGCGGCGACCCGGCTGACCGCGGCCAGCATCGGCATCGGACCGCAGGCGTAGACCCGCCCGGCCCCGGTCCGGGCGAGCAGGTCGGGCAGCGGGTCGGTGACCAGGCCGCGCCGCCCGGCCGAGCCGTCGTCGGTGGTCACGGCGAGGCTGTGGCCGAGCCGTCTGGCCTCCATGGCGTTGAACAGCCGGTCGGCGGTGGCCGCCCCGACCACGAAGTCGACCCGGCAGCGGCGCGCCCGCAGCTCGCCGGCCAGAAAGAACAGCGGGGCGGTGCCGTAGCCGCCACCCACCAGCAGGCAGCCGGCCGGCTCGTCGGGCGGGGTGAACGGCCGGCCGAGCGGGCCGAGCAGGTCGACGACGTCGTGGGGACGGAGCCTGGCCAGTGCGCTGGTCCCCGGCCCGACCACGTCGAACACGATCTCGGCGGTGCCCATGGCCGCCCCGGGCCGCTCGACGCGGTGGATCGAGAACGGCCGTCGCAGCGGGAACGAACGGTCGTCCCCGGCCAGCACCTGGACGAACTGGCCCGGCCGGGCCGCCTCGGCGATCCCGGGCGCGACCAGGGTGAGCGCGTGGTAGGCCCCGACCCGCCGCCGCTCCAGCACCTCGCACAGCTCCCGGACCGGAGTCACGCCCCGGACCCCTCGCGATTCACCCGAGTCCCCCTGGCCCCACCGGCTGGTGAGGAACCGGATCGTCCACCGGCTGGGCCGTTGTGCCACGCCTGCAGGGAACGGACGGCCAGCTCGCCGTCCAGGCGGGCCTCGATGCCCTGGACGACGGCGGTGAGGCCGGACAGGGTGGTGATGCAGGGGATGTCGGCGGCGACGGCGGCGATGCGGATGTCGTAGCCGTCCCCCCTGGCCCCCGACCCCTGGGGGGTGTTGATGACCAGGTCGATCTCGCCGGCCCGGATCCGGTCGACCACGTTGTCGGGCCCCTCGTGGGCCTTGGCCACGACCGACGCCGGCACGCCGTTGCGGCGCAGGACCCCGGCCGTGCCGGTGGTGGCGACAAGGGTGAAGCCGAGGTCGGCCAGGCGCTTGGCCGGCAGCACGATCGCCCGCTTGTCGGCGTTGCGCACCGACAGGAACGCCACCCCCTTGGCCGGCAGCGCGCCGTAGGCGGCCTCCTGGCTCTTGGCGAAGGCGGCCCCGAAGCGGCTGTCCAGCCCGAGGACCTCGCCGGTGGAGCGCATCTCCGGCCCGAGCAGCGAGTCGGCCCCCGGGAAGCGGGCGAACGGCAGCACCGCCTCCTTGACTCCGACGTGGGCCGGCTCGGAAGCCGACAGGTCGAGCCCGGCCAGGGTGGACCCGGTCATCAGCAGCGCGGCCGCCTTGGCGACGGGGAGGCCGGTGACCTTCTCGACGAACGGCACCGAGCGGCTGGCCCGCGGGTTGGCCTCCAGCACGTACAGCCGCTCGCCCTTGAAGGCGAACTGGACGTTGAGGATGCCGATCACTCCGAGGGTGCGGCCGAGCCGGGCGGTGGCCGCGCCGATGGCGGCGACCTGGTCGGGGCCGAGGGTGATCGGCGGGAGCACGCAGGCCGAGTCGCCGGAGTGGATCCCGGCCTCCTCGATGTGCTCCATCACCCCGCAGACCAGCACCTGGCCGGTGGCGTCGCAGAGGGCGTCGACGTCGACCTCGACCGCGTCCTCCAGGAACCGGTCGACCAGGACCGGCCGGTGGCCGTTGGCGCGCACGCCGGCGAGGGCGCCGGACCTGGCGAGGGCGGCGGCGTCGTAGCAGACCTCCATGGAACGCCCGCCGAGCACGTAGGAGGGGCGGACCAGCACCGGGTAGCCGACCCGGTCGGCGACCGCCAGGGCCTGGTCGACGGTGGCCGCCTGGCCCCACGGCGGGGCGTCAAGGCCGCAGCGCTCCAGCACGGCCCCGAACCGGCCACGGTCCTCGGCCAGGTCGATGGCGTCCGGCGGGGTGCCGAGCAGCGGCACACCGGCCGCGGCCAGCCCGGAGGCCAGGTGCAGCGGCGTCTGCCCGCCCATGGTCACCACCACCCCGACCAGCTCGCCGCCGGCGGCCTCGGCCCGGCACACCTCCAGCACGTCCTCGCAGGTCAGCGGCTCGATGTAGAGGCGGTCGGCGACGTCGTAGTCGGTCGAGACGGTCTCGGGGTTGCAGTTGACCATCACCGTCTCGTAGCCGGCCGCCCGCAGCGCCTGCACGGCGTGGACGCAGGCCGTGTCGAACTCCACCCCCTGGCCGATCCGGTTGGGTCCCGACCCGAGCACCACCACCCGGCGCCGGCCGGTGGCCGGGACCTCGGACTCCTCCTCGTAGGTCGAGTAGTGGTAGGGGGTCGAGGCCTCGAACTCCCCCGCGCAGGTGTCGACCGAGCGGTAGACAGGCTCCACCCCGAGCGCCCGGCGGCGGGTCCGGAGCTCGCCCTCGGTGGCGCCGACGATCGCGGCCAGCTGCCGGTCGGAGAACCCGTGCCGTTTGGCCCGCCACAGCAGGCCCCGGCCGAGCTCGTCGATCGAGCCGGCCGCGGCGACCTCGGCCCTGACCTCGGTGATGCGGGCGATCCCGTCCACGAACCAGGGATCGATGTCGGAGGCCGCGGCGACCTGGTCGACGGTGCCGCCGAGGCGCAGGGCCCGCTCGACCGCCTCCAGCCGGTCCTCGGTGGGCCGCCCGCAGGCGGCCAGCAGGGCCTCGGGGGCGGCCTCGGGCGTGCCCGGCGCCGGGTCGGACTCCGGATGGCCGAGGCCGTCGCTGCCGGTCTCGAGGGACCGGAAGGCCTTCTGGAGCGCCTCCGGGAAGGTGCGGCCGATGGCCATGACCTCCCCGACCGACTTCATGCGGGTGGTCAGCTCGGTGTCGGCGCCGGGGAACTTCTCGAAGTTGAAGCGGGGCGCCTTGACGACCACATAGTCCAGGGTCGGCTCGAAGGCGGCGGCGGTCTTGCCGGTGACCTCGTTGCGGATCTCGTCAAGGGTGAACCCGACCGCCAGCAGGGCGGCCACTTTGGCGATCGGGAAGCCGGTGGCCTTGGAGGCAAGGGCCGAGGAGCGCGACACCCGCGGGTTCATCTCGATCACGACCCGGCGGCCGGTGGCGGGGTCGACCGCGAACTGGACGTTGGCCCCGCCGGTCTCGACCCCGACCGCCCGCAGGACGGTCAGGGCGTCGTCCCGCAGCTCCTGGTACTCGCGGTCCGAGAGGGTCATCTGGGGGGCGACGGTGACCGAGTCGCCGGTGTGGACGCCCATCGGGTCGAGGTTCTCGATCGAGCAGACGACCACGGCGTTGTCGGCGCGGTCGCGCATCACCTCCAGCTCGAACTCCTTCCAGCCGAGCACCGACTCCTCCACCAGCACCCGCCCGACCGGGCTGGCGGTCAGGCCCTGGGCCAGCAGCGCGGCCAGGGCGCCGGCCGTCCCGGCGATGCCGCCGCCCCAGCCACCGAGGGTGAACGACGGCCGCACCACCAGGGGCAGGCCGAGCTCGTCGATCGCGGCCAGCCCCTCGGCCACCGACCCGACCTCGACCCCGCGGGGCAGGTCGAGCCCGGCGGCGGTGCAGGTCCTGGTGAACTCCACCCGCGACTCGGCCCTGCGGACGGCGTCGACCCCCGCGCCGATCAGCTCGACCCCCAGCCGCTCCAGGGTGCCGTTCTCGTGCAGGGCGACGGCCAGGTTGAGGGCGGTCTGCCCACCGAGGGTGGGCAGCAGGGCGTCGGGGCGCTCGGCCTCGAGGACGGCCGCGACCGGGCCGGGGGTGAGCGGCTCCAGGTAGGTGGCGTCGGCCACCTCCGGGTCGGTCATGATCGTGGCCGGGTTCGAGTTGACCAGCACCACCCGCAGGCCGAGCCGGCGCAGGGCCCGGCAGGCCTGGGTCCCGGAGTAGTCGAACTCGGCCGCCTGCCCGATCACGATCGGTCCCGACCCGACGACCATGACCGACCGCAGCTCCTCCCGCAGCGGCACTAGGCGTCACCTCGCAGGACCTCGGGCGGGACCCCGCTGGTGGGTCCGGCTCCGCCTTCGGTGGCGGCGGACTGGTCGTAGGCGGACTGGCCCGCGTCCCAGCCGTCGTAGAGCCCGTTGGCCATGGCCTCGGCCCACAGGGCCCTGACCTGGGCCGGGCTGAGCAGGCGGAGGCGGATGGCGAAGCGGCTGGCTCCTTCGACGCTGGCCACCAGGGTGCGCAGCTTGGCCTCGTCCTGGGCGGTGGTGCGCCGGCCGGTGGGCGACACGCCGGCCTCGGCCTCACCGCGCAGGCTCGCCTTGAGGGTGAACACCCGCCCGAACTCGGCCCGCAGGGCGTCGGCGACCTCCCCCGCCGGCGGCAGGGTGCCCTCATCGACCCCGCCCAGAGCCCGGAAGGTGCGCTGCTCAGCCATGTCGTGCTACTCCTTGCATGAGGTCGGCGAACCGCTCGAACATCGGGTGGGCGTCGTGGGGGCCGGGCGCGGCCTCGGGGTGGTACTGGACCGAGAAGGCGGCGACGTCGCGGCACTCCAGGCCCTCGACCACCCCGTCGTTGGCGTTGCGGTGGGTGACGACCACCCCTGCGGGCAGGCTGTCGCCGTCGACCGCGAAGCCGTGGTTGTGGCTGGTGACCGCGACCCGGCCGGTGGCCAGCTCGACCACCGGCTGGTTGACGCCCCGGTGGCCGAACTTGAGCCGGACCGTCCGGCCGCCGACCGCCTGGCCGAGCAGCTGGTGGCCGAGGCAGATCCCGAACACCGGCACCTGGCCGAGCAGCTCGCGGGTCGCCTGCACGCCGTGGCCGACGGTGGCCGGGTCGCCGGGGCCATTGGACAGCATCACCCCGTCCGGCCGCCAGGCCAGCGCGTCGGCGGCCGGGGTGGCCGCCGGCACCACCAGCACCCTGGACCCCAGCCGGCGCAGCCGCCTGGCGATGTTGGCCTTGGCGCCGAAGTCGTACAGCACGACCCGGTGGCGTTCGTCGCCGGCGGCGGGCAGCTCCACCGGCTCGTCCCTGGTCACCCGGTCGACCATGGCCAGGCCGTTGGGGTCGGGCGCGGCCAGGGCGCGTTCGCGCAGCACGTCGGGGTCGTCGGTCCCGGTCGACAGCGCCCCCCGCATGGCCCCGCGCTGTCGCAGGTGGCGGACCAGCCGGCGGGTGTCCAGCCCCTCGACCCCGGGGACGCCGGCCGCCTGCAGCTCCTGGGCCAGGGTGCGCTCGGCCCGCCAGCTCGACGCCCGCCGGGCGGCCTGCCTGACCAGGAACCCGGCCACCTGGACCCGGTCGGACTCGGCGTCTGCCGGGGTGGTGCCGTAGTTGCCGACCTCGGGCGCGGCCATGCAGACCAGCTGCCCGGCGTAGGACGGGTCGGTCAGGACCTCCTGGTAGCCCCCCATGGCGGTGTTGAACACCACCTCACCGGCGACCGTGAACGGCCCGGGGGTGAACGCCTCGCCGCGAAAGACGGTCCCGTCCTCCAGCACCAGCAGCGTTTCCTGCCGGTTCATCGGGCGGTGATGGACCCTGCCCGCTCCCGGCTGGGCCGTTGCGGGGTTCCCCCAACCGCTCCGGGTCATCGGGGCACCAGCGGGTTGAGGGAGTCGGCCCAGCGGGGGGCGGCGGCCTCGTCGAGGACGAACCCCGAACGCAGCCTGGCCGGGCCGAGCTGCCAGTCGACCACCAGCACCTTGTCGGCGTAGACCTCCTTGCCGGCATGGTGGGAGGTCACCTCGACCCCGCGCAGGTCGGCGGCGGGGATGCACCACGGGTCGCCGCCCCGGTCGACCCGCAGGCCGCCCGGGTCGAGGGTGAGGCCGACCAGCCGCCGGCCGAGCAGGCCGTAGCCGTTGAACCGGCGGATGGTCGAGGGGGCGTAGGTGGTGCCCAGGTAGCGGGCCTGGCCGTGGAGCAGCGACGGCCCCGGCGGCGGGCAGGCAGGCGGCGGCAGGCCGTCCTGCTGCCGGGCGACGGTGCGCCGGACGGCCCCCAGGACCAGCGCGGCCGCCAGCACGGCCACCACCAGCACCGCCATCCCGCCGAGGACCCAGCTACCCACCGGGGCACCACCTTGGGAGAACTCCTCGACGACTCACCGGGGCACCCCCTTGGGGTTCCCCGGACCCCTCCGGCCGGACCCTCGGGGTACGACCCGTCCGGTCACCGCCGGGCCTGCCCGTCGCGGACGGTGAAGGCGCCCCGAAGCAGCGTGTGGACGACCCGGCCGCGGAGCCGGCGGCCGTGGAAGGGGGTGTTGCGGGCCCGGCTGGCCAGCTTGGCCCTGTCCACCGTCCAGGCCGCGGCCGGGTCGAACACGGCCAGGTTGGCCGGCGCGCCCGGGGCGACCGGGCCGCCGTGCCCGGGCAGGCGCCGGCAGCGGGCCGGGCCGGCGGTGAGCCGCTCGACCGCGGTCGGCAGATCCAGGTATCCGGGCCGGGCGTCGCCGCCGGCCCCGGCCCGGACGCTTCGCTCCAGGCCCGCCTCGCCGACCAGCTCGGTGAGCGACAGGGCCAGGGCGGTCTGCAGGCCGAGCACCCCGGGCGGGGCCGCGGCCCACTCGACCTCCTTGTCCTCGCGGGCGTGGGGCGCGTGGTCGGTGGCGATGGCGTCCAGGGTGCCGTCGGCCAGTCCCTGGCGGACGGCCTCGACGTCGGCCTTCTCGCGCAGGGGCGGGTTGACCTTGAACACCGGGTCGTAGGAGCGGGCGGCCTCGTCGGTCAGGGTGAAGTGGTGGGGGGCCGCCTCGGCGCTGACCCGCACGCCTCGGGCCTTGGCCGCCCTGACCAGCTCGACCGCCCCGCCCGTTGAGACATGGCACAGGTGCAGGCGGCCGCCGGTCAGCTGGGCCAGCAGCAGGTCGCGGGCGACCACCATCTCCTCGGCGGCGGCCGGCCAGCCGGCCAGCCCGAGCATGGCCGACACCTCGCCCTCGTGCAGCTGGGCGCCGTCGGTCAGGGAGGCGTCCTCGGCGTGGTCGGCGATCACCGCATCAAAGGCCCGCGTGTACTCCAGCGCCAGCCGCAGCAGCCGGGCCTCCCGGATGGGCAGGCCGTCGTCGGAGAAGCAGTCGACCCTGGCCGCCGAGTGGGCCATCGCGCCCAGCTCGGCCAGCTCGGCGCCCCGCAGGCCGAGGGTGACCGCCCCGACCGGGAACACGTCGACCAGGCCGACCTGGCGGCCGCGGGCGGCGACCATCTCGACCACCCCGGCGTTGTCGGCCACCGGGTCGGTGTTGGGCATCGGGCAGACCGCCGTGTAGCCGCCCAGCGCGGCCGCCCTCGACCCGGTCTCGATCGTCTCGGCGTCCTCGCGCCCAGGCTCCCGCAGGTGGACGTGGAGGTCGACCAGGCCGGGGCAGACGACCAGCCCATCGCAGTCGACCACCCCGGCCCCGGCCGCCTCCACGCCGGGGCCGACCTCGACCACCCGGCCGTCGTCGACCAGCACGTCGGCCACCCCGTCGTGCCGGGTCGCCGGGTCGACCAGCCGCCCACCCCTGAGCAGCAGCTTCACTGGACCACCTCCCGACCCATCGGGGCACCCCTGCGGGGTTCCCCGAACCCCTCCGGCGGGCCGCCGAGGAGCAGGTAGAGCAGGGCCATGCGGACGCTGATGCCGTTGGCGACCTGGTCGGCGATCACCGACCGTTCCAGCGAGTCGGCCACGTCGGCGGCGATCTCGACCCCCCGGTTCATCGGGCCAGGGTGCATGACGATGGCGTGGTCGGCCATGGCATCCAGCCGGCGCCCGTCCAGTCCGTAGAGCCGGGCGTACTCCCGCAGCGACGGGATGTACCCGGCCCGCTGCCGCTCCAGCTGGACCCGGAGCATCATGACCACGTCCTGCTTGGGCAGGACCGCGTCCAGGTCGTAGGAGACGGCCGCCCCCCAGGTCTCGACCCGGGCCGGCAGCAGGGTCGGCGGGGCGACCAGGGTGACCTCGGCGCCCATGGTGGTCAGGGCGAGCACGTTGGAGCGGGCGACCCTGGAGTGGAGCACGTCGCCGACGATGGCCACCTTGAGCCCGTCGAAGCTGGGGAACCGCTGGCGCATGGTGTACAGGTCCAGCAGCGCCTGGGTGGGGTGCTCGTGGGTGCCGTCGCCGGCGTTGACCACCACCGCCTGCACCCACTCGGCCAGCCGCCATGGCGCCCCCGAGGCGCCGTGGCGGATCACGATCGCGTCGACCCCCATCGCCTCGAGGGTGATGGCGGTGTCCTTGAGGCTCTCCCCCTTGGAGACGCTGGAGCCTTTGGCCGAGAAGTTGATCACATCGGCCGACAGCCGCTTGGCGGCCAGCTCGAAGGAGATGCGGGTCCGGGTCGAGTCCTCGAAGAACAGGTTGCAGACGGTACGGCCGCGCAGCGTCGGGACCTTCTTGATCGCCCGGTCGGTGACCTTGGCCAGGTGGGCGGCGGTGTCCAGCACCCGGGTGATGTCCCCGGCGGTGAGGTCGCCCGCCGACAGCAGGTGCTTGTCCATCTAGGACGCCACCGCCTTCCTGGCCGGGTCGACGGCCACGCCATCCTGGCCGTCGGTCTCGGCCAGCAGCACCCTGACCGCCTGGTCGGGGGCGGTTGGCAGGTTCTTGCCGACGTAGTCGGCCCGCAGGGGCAGCTCGCGGTGGCCCCGGTCGACCAGCACGGCCAGCTGGATGGCCCTTGGCCGGCCGAAATCGGTGAGGGCGTCCAGCGCCGCCCGCACCGTCCGGCCGGTGTAGAGCACGTCGTCGACCAGGACGACGACCCTGCCGGCCAGGTCGAACGGCAGCTCGGTGTCGTGGGTCGCCTGGGGCGGGCGCGTGCCGATGTCGTCGCGGTACATGGCCACGTCGAGGGCGCCGGTCGGCACCCCTCGCCCCTCGATCTCGCCCAGCTTGGCCGCCAGCCGCCTGGCCAGGGGCACCCCGCGGGTGTGGATGCCGACCACCACCAGCCCGTCGGTGCCCTTGTTGCGCTCCACGATCTCGTGGGCGATCCGGACCAGGGCCCGGTGCACGTCGGCGGCGTCGAGGACCATCGCCGGTCCAGACATCAAGAACGCCTCCAACCCGCGAGGGCCGGAGGCGGCGCGCAGCACAGCATGCTCGGTTGGCTCCCTTCCCGGCCTCACCGGACCGGACGTTAAAGGTCGCTCGTTCGCCGCGCATCCTAGCCGCGCCGACCGGGGTCCGGCAAGCGATCTGGTCAGGCGAACGGGTTCTCGATCCTGACGCCGCCGAGCTCGCGGCCGGATTGGAGGTCCTCGGTCGGCAGCAGGCCCTTGAGGTGGTCGGCGACCAGGCGGTCGACCAGCTCGTCGGGCTCGGCGGGCCAGGGGCAGGGCGTTGGCCATGGCGCCGGCGCGCCTGGCTGGCCGCGAGGGGAGCTCGGGCTCCCCACATGGATCGGGGACTGCTGGTTGAATGGCCGCCAGTCGCACCCGTCGGACCCGCCCCACCTTGGAGACCGCCATGTGCACCGCCGTCCGCATCGTCGTCGCCGCCGCCGACCGTGAGCGCCGCCTGGAGCTGCGCCGGGCCGCGGTGACCGCCGAATGGGAGGTGGTCGGGGAGGCCTCCGAGCCCGAGGGCGCCTACAAGGAGGCGGTCGAGCGCCGGGCCCGCTTCCTGGTCCTCGACGCCGGCGCCGCCGGCCCCCGGCCGGAGGTCCTTGCCCGCCGCCTCAAGTCGACCAGCCCCAACGCCTTCGTCATCGGCGTGGGCGAGGTCGCGGGAGCCGACGCCCACGTCCCGGCCGACGCCCTGGAAGGCCTCCGCGACGCCATGCGGGACCTGCTCCACGCCAGCGGCGACCACCAGCACGCCTGAGGCCGCGCCGGCCAGGGGCCTGGAACACCGGTCAGGTGTCCGGGTTCCAGGGAGTTGCGCGGGCCGCCGTTGGCGGCGCGCAAGCGCCCGGCTGCACGGATGGTTCGGCGCCGCCTGCGGCGCGGATACCTGACCGCTGTCCTAACGCAGGGCGGTCCGGCCGGTGCGGTTCGGGGCGGCCAGGTGGCGGCCGGGGGCGGCCAGGTGGCGGCCGGGGACGGCGGTGTGCCGGCCCTGGTAGGCGAAGGCGACCAGCAGGAGCACACCGAGGGTGAACGAGCTGAGGCCGACCCCGATCAGCGGCAGGGTCCGGCTCGGGCCGGTGGAGGCCAGCGGGCAGGCCCGGGCCAGCGAGTGCTCGACCCAGGCCAGGGGCGTGGCCTGGCCGGGCCGGCTGACGACGGCGCGGACCCGGCGCATGCCGCTCAGGGCGACGTCGGCCCGCCACTCGAAGGCGCCGGAGGCGCTGGTGGTCACGCGGGCACGGGACAGGGTCCGCTCGGACGCCGGGTCGACCAGGGCGACGTCGAGGCCGGTCCGTTCGGGCAGCCCGGTCCCCTCGGTGGTGGCGCCGTCGCAGGTCAGGTCGTGGAGGCCGAGGTAGGTGACACCGGCCGCGGGCCGGGCGACCGCCAGCAGGGCGAACGCGGTGAGGCCGACCGTGGCCGCTCGCCGCCACCGCATCGAACCCTCTCCTTCCGCCGTCGCGCAGCCTTCCCAGCTAAGCCTGCGCCAGTGTGACGATACGGAAACCTACCCAGGTCGGCGCATCGGCAATGCTGCGGAAGCAGGCAGGCGTATCGGCCGGATCGCCCGACTCATTCGACCTGCAGGTCGATCGCGTCGACCAGCAGGCGACCGTCGGCGGGCAGGTTCGGGCCGACGATCTCCACGGCGAGGCTGGACCCGGGCACCCGTGTGTGGTGCTCCACGGCGACCTGGTGCCAGCCGGCGTCGGGCAGGGTGTAGCCGGCCTCCTCCGAGCTGGCCACCTGGCCGCCGGCGCGCTCGCGCAGGGCGAGGATGACCTGGCCGCCGGCGCGGCTTCGCACCCAGAAGATCGCCTCGTAGGTCGTGTCCGCCCTGGACGTCGTCACCCCCGACCGGACCATGCCCGCCGGGCGCGCCCGGGACTCGCCAGGGGTGACGGCGACCGCCCACCGCCCGGACGTCCCGCCCTCGACCCGCTGGACGCTGGCCCCGCCCAGCGGCGTCCAGCCGGCCAGGTCGCGCTCGAAGTCGCCGTCGGAGAGCAGGTTGCCCGGGGTCGGCCGGATCGGCTGGGCCGCCGGGGCGCTGGTTGCCGTGGTGGTGCTGGCGGTGACGGTGGTGGTGGCGGCGGCGGTGGTGGCTGGCTGGGCCCGGGTGGTGGCCGGCGCCGCCTCCCGGCGCCCGCCGGTCCCGACCTCGCGGGTGAGCAGGGCGATCGCCGCCGTGACGCCGGCCAGGGCGAGCATCGCGACCAGGAACAGCTGCTGCAGCGTCGAAAGACCGAACCGCTTCGGGGGCTGGGCCAGGTGGCGGGGAACGCGGGCTGCCATGAGCGAAATACTGTGCTCGGGGGAGCCAAGGCGGCAACCAGAGGGTCCCCGATCCATGTGGGGGAGCTCGCTCCTCCCAGCCCACTCGAGAGCGCCGTTGCGAAGGTCGGGCGATGGCGGACCTCAGCGCGGGTCGCGGACCTCAGCGCGGGTCGCGGACCTCGCCGGCGATGTGACCGAGGACGCCATTCACGAACCGGCCCGAGTCGGCGGTCGACAGCAGCTTGGCCAGCTCGATCGCCTCGTCGAGGACCACAGCGGTCGGGACCTCCGGCCGTTCCACCAGCTCGTAGGCGGCCAGGCGGAGCAGGTTGCGGTCGACCAGCGGCATGCGCTCGATCGTCCAGTGCTCGGCCGCCTCGCGGATGCGGGCGTCCAGCTCGGGCAGCAGCCGGGCCACGCCGTCGACCAGCTCGACGGTGTAGGCGTCGGGGGTGCGGGACTCGCGGTCGTCGCGGTGGCGGGCCAGGACCTCGGCGACGGGCCGCTCCAGCAGGTCGGCCTCGAACAGGATGTCGAGTGCCCGCCGTCGGGCGGCCGAACGCGTGCCTGGCGCGGCCACCGGGTCGCTCACTGCACCCGTGTCAGGTAGGCGCCGGAGCGGGTGTCGACCTTGACGCGGTCGCCGGTCTCCACGAACAGCGGCACCTGCACCACCGCGCCCGTCTCCACCGTGGCCGGCTTGGTCGCTCCCGAGACCCGGTCGCCCTTGATGCCCGGCTCGGTCTCGGTGACCTCGACCTCGACCGATGCCGGCAGCTCGACCCCGATCGCGGTGCCGTCGTAGAAGGTGACGTAGGGGGTGGCGCCGTCGGTGAGCCAGTTGGCCACGCCCCCGACCGCCTCGGCGTCGACCACCGACTGGTCGTAGGTCTGGGTGTCCATGAAGTGGAACCCGGTGTCGTCACGGTACAGGTACTGCATCTCCCGCTTGTCGAGGATGGCCACCTCGACCGGCTCGTCGGCCCGGAAGGTCTTCTCCAGCGTCCGGCCGGTGCGGAGGTTCTTGAGCTTGGTGCGCACGAACGCGCCACCCTTGCCCGGCTTGACGTGCTGGAACTCGACGACGTTCATGAGGTTGCCGTCGAGGTTGAGGGTCATGCCGTTCTTGAGGTCATTGGTGGTCGCCATGTTCTCACCCTATCACCGGATTACGGACCCGAATCCGGCCTCGCCCCGGCCGCGGCGATGAAGCCGTCGACCTCCTGGGCCAGCACCGACAGCGGGACGCCGCCGGTGCCGAGCACCAGGTCGTGGAATGCCCGGAGGTCGAACCTGGCCCCGAGGCGGCCGGCGGCCAGCTCCCGGAGCCGGACCAGCTCCAGCCGGCCGACCATGTAGGCCAGCGCCTGGCCCGGCATGGCGACGTAGCGGTCGACCTCGTTCTCGATGTTGGTCCGGGTCAACGCCGAGTTGGCCAGCAGGTAGTCGATCGCCCGGTCGCGGCTCCAGCCGAACTGGTGCATGCCGGTGTCCACGACCAGCCGGCAGGCTCGCCAGGAATCGAACGAGAGCATGCCGAAGCGCTCCAGGTCGCCGGAGTACAGGCCCATCTCGTCGGCCAGCCGCTCGGTGTACAGCGCCCAGCCCTCGCTGAACGCGGTGACGTAGCCGAACCGCCGGAACCGGGGCAGCTGCTGCTCCTGGGCCAGGGCGAACTGGAGATGGTGGCCTGGGACGCTCTCGTGAAAGGCCAGCGCCTCGTACTCGTAGCGGGTCCTGGTCCCAGGGGCCGAGGTGTTCAGCCAGTGGACGCCGGGGCGGCTGCCGTCCGACGACGGGAGCTGGTAGTAGCCGAGGACGGCGTCCTTGGCCTCGTAGGGGCTCATCTCGTCGACCCGGCAGGGGACGCTCGGCACCCGGCCGAACCAGCCGGGCAGGGCGGCCACGGCCCGGTCAAGGGCGTCCCGGCTCGACCGGAGGATCTCCGCCGCCGTCTGGAACCGCAGCTCGGGGTCGCCGCGGAGCCGGGCCCGGATCTCCTCCAGGTCGCTGGTGCCGAGCACCCTTGCCCCGAGCGTCCGGTACTCCTCGGCCAGCCCGGCGACCAGGTCGAGGCCGAGCCGGTGGATCTGCTCCGGGTCGTGGTCGGCGGTGGTGTGCTGGAGGACCGTCGACCGGTAGACGGCCTCGCCCCCGGGCAGGTAGGCCAGCCCGCAGCGGTCGTCGGGGCGGGCGCTCGGCAGGACCTGGTCGCGCAGCAGCGCCCGGTAGCGGGCCATCGCCGGCCGGACCGACCCGGCCACCGCCTCGGCCAGCCGGTCCCGCCAGCGGCCGGCGTCGACCTCGGCCGGGGGGGCCGGGGTCAGCAGCGGGTCGCTGGCCAGCGGACCGGCCAGGTAGGCGTCGAGCTGGGCGATGGCCGCCCGGACGCCGAGCGCCGGCGGGGTCCGGCCGGCGGCGATCCCGGCCCGCAGCCGGTCGCCGGCCTGGTCGAGGCACCGGTCCAGCCGGCGGCAGCGTTCCAGGTAGTCGTCGGCCTGGCCGGCGGTGGTCAGGGCGACCTTGGGGACGAGGCCGAGCACGGCCGTCTGGATGCCGCTCATGGTGGCCGAGACGGTCAGCTCGGGCCAGCGGGCGGCCAGCTCGGCCCGGCGGTCACGCAGCGCACGGCGCAGCATGGCATGGGTGACCCGGTCCCGCCCCTCGAGCAGCCCGGTGTCGATCCGGTCCAGCCGCCGCTCCAGGTCGGCCAGCCGTCGGTCGGTGGCGGCCTCGGCCGCCTCGGACAGGTCGGGCACCCCGGCGTCCCAGCCGGGCACACCGAGCGCCGTGGCCTCGAACGGCGAGGCGTCCATGATCACCTCGAAGTACCGCTCGGCCAGCTCGCCCAGGGGGCCGGAATCGGTCACAGCTCCAGCAGCTCCTTGGTGGCGGTGGTGAGCAGCTCGTGGCCGCCGGGTCGGGCGACCACCAGGTCCTCGATCCGGACGCCGCCGAACCCGGGGAGGTAGACGCCGGGCTCGATGGTGACCGGCGTCCCGGCGGCGATCCGGTCCCTGGAGCCCGGGCGCAGCCGGGGGGCCTCATGGAGCTCCAGGCCGATCCCGTGGCCGCTCGGGTGGGGAAACGAGTCGCCGAGCCCGGCCTCGACGATCGGCTGGCGGCAGGCCCGGTCGACCTCGCCGGCCGGCACCCCGGCCTCCAGGCAGTCCAGGCCTGCCGCCTGGGCGTGGCGGACGATCTCGTAGAGGTCGCGCTGGCGCTGGGAGGCGCGGCCGAGCACCATCGTGCGGGAAAGGTCGGCGCAGTAGCCGTCCACCCTGGCGCCGAAGTCGAGCTTGACCAGGTCGCCGGCGGCCAGCGGCCGGCCGCCTGGATGGTGGTGCGGCTCGGCGGCCTGCTCCCCGAAGGCGACGATGGTCTCGAAGGCCAGGCCGTCGCCGCCCAGCCGGCGCATGGCCACCTCCAGGTCGACCGCCACCTGGCGCTCGGTCATGCCCTGGCGCAGGGTCGGCAGCAGCCCGGCCAGGGTCTCGTCGCCGAGCCGGGCCGCCTCGCGCATGGCGGCCAGCTCGCGCTCGTCCTTGACCTCGCGCAGCTCCTCGACCAGCGGCGGGGCGGGCACGACGGCCTGGCCGGGCAGGCCCGAGCGCAGGCGCTGGCCGTCGCCCCAGGTCAGCCCCGCGGGTTCGAAGCCAAGCCCGTCCCCGGCGGTCCGGACCACGCCGCCGACGGGCCCGATCAGGTCGCCGGGGGCAAGCACCACCTCGGCGTCCGGCACCTCGGCGGCGGCCTGGTGCCGGTAGCGGCCGTCGGTGAAGAACACGGTGCGGTCGTGGAGCAGCAGCAGCGCCCCGTAGCTGCCGGAGAAGCCGGTCAGGTAGCGGACGTTGACCGGCTTGGTGACCAGCAGGGCCGACAGGTCGGCGTGGGCCAGCAGGGCACGCAACGCGTGCCGCCTGGCCTCGGTATAGGCATGGCCGTCATTGGGCACGCGTGCATTCCTTTCCCCCGGGGTGCCCTCCGGAGGCCGGCCAGGCACGCACGGCGGGCATCCTGCAGGCTGCACACCGGTTCGCCGTGGCTCGAATGCCACGCCGATGCTTGGCCGGCCTCCGCGACCATCTTGCCAAGCTGAGCTAGCGGCGGCGAGCCAGCAGGTCGGCGGCGGCGCGGAGGCCGAGGTCATAGCTGGCCGGGCCCAGGCCGGCGATCACGGCGGCCGCGACCGGGGCGACGGCCAGGTGGTGGCGCCAGCGCTCGCGGGCGTGGACGTTGGACAGGTGCACCTCGACCACCGGGATGGCGGCCGCCTCGACGGCGTCGCGGACCGCGTAGGAGGTGTGGGCCAGGGCCCCCGGGTTGAGCACGACCGCGCCGACTCCGCGGCCAGCCGCCGCCAGCAGCGCCTCGACCAGCTCGCCTTCGTGGTCGGACTGCAGGCCCTCCACCCGCAGGCCGAGCTCGCCGGCCAGCTTGGCCAGCCGGTCCATGATCTGGTCCAGGTCCAGCGCGCCGTAGTGGCCAGGGTCGCGGCGGCCGAGCGCTCCCAGGTTGGGCCCGTGGACGACCAGCACCAGGGTCCCCTCCCCGGTCGCGGGATAGGTCCGGCTCACCGGGGGACCATCCCGGCGGTCCCCCGGGCCCTCCCGCTCATCGCGGGCCCTCGGCCAGGGAGCCGATGGCGGCGACCAGCACGGCACGCTCGGGGGCGGGCACGACCTCGGGCTGCCCGGGGCCGCGCAGCAGCACCAGGCGGAGGCCCCTGCGGTGCTTCTTGTCGGTGGCCATGGCCTCCAGGATCTGGTCGGGGTCGGGCCGCCGCAGGGCGACCGGGAGGCCGAGCGCCCGCAGCAGCTCCATGTGCCCGGCGGCCAGCCCCGGCCGGGCCAGCCCGATCGCCTCGGCGACCCGGGCGGCGAACACCATGCCGACGGCGACCGCCTCCCCGTGCCGCAGCCCCTGGTACCCGGCCAGCCGCTCCAGGGCGTGGCCGAGCGTGTGCCCATAGTTCAGGGCCAACCGACCAACCCCACCGTCGCCGGCATCCTCGTGTTCGTCGGCGCCGACGACGCTCGCCTTGACCCGGACCGCCCCCTCGACCAGGGGGGCGAGGGCGTCGGGGTCGGCGGCGACGGCCGGCCCGGCCGACCTGGCGAGGGCCCGCGCCAGGTCGGGGTCGCCGACCAGCCCGGCCTTGGCCACCTCGGCCAGGCCGGAGCGGACCTCGGCCGCCGGCAGGCCGGCGAGGGTGTCCAGGTCGGCCACCACCGCGACCGGCTGGTGGAAGGCGCCGACCAGGTTCTTCCCGGCGGCCAGGTCGACCCCGGTCTTGCCGCCGATGGCGGCGTCGACCATGCCGAGGACGGTGGTGGGGAGGTTGACCAGGGGCACGCCGCGCAGCCAGGTGGCGGCGGCGAACCCGGCGACGTCGGTGGTGGCGCCGCCGCCGACGGCCAGGATCGGGTCGGCCCGGCGGGTGGGGACGGCGGCCAGCCGCTGGTACAGCCCGGCCACCACCTCCAGCCGTTTGGCGGCCTCCCCGGCCGGGACCTCGATGGCGTGGACGGCGAGGCCGCGCCCGCCGACGGCCTGCCCGACCCGCTCGGCGACGGCGGCCACGGGCCGGGAGAACACCACGACGGCCGCCTCGGCGGCCGGGAACGGTGGCAGCAGCCGGTCGAGGCGGTCCAGCAGCCCGGCCCCGACCCAGACCGGGTAGGCGCCCGCGGCGGTCGGGACCATCACCCTTCGAGCGATTGGGCCTCCCCCTTGGGGCTCCCCAGACCCCGCCGGGGCCGTGTCCACGCCGGAGGCTGGGCGCGCCGGGGTGCCGGCGCCTGACCGTTCGGTCAACGGCCTGCCAGCGCGCCGACCCGGCGCCGGTACCACTCGAGCACCTCGACGGCCGTCTGCTCGGCGTCGAGCCGGTCGGTGTCGATGGCCACGTCGCCGGCCGTCTCGTAGATGGGGCCGCGGGCGACCAGCAGGTCGCGGATGCGGCCGGCCCGGTCGGCGGTGTTGTTGAGCAGCGGCCGGTCGGTGACCCCGGTCAGCCGGCCGGCCAGGGTCTCGGGGGTGGCCCGCAGGTACACCAGCAGGCCGGCCTGCTTCAGGGCGGTGCGGTTGTCGGCCGACAGCACGGCCCCCCCGCCGACCGCGACCACCCGGCCGGGTACGGCGATGGCCCGGTCGATGGCGGCGATCTCGCGGCGCCGGAAGCTCAGCTCCCCCTCGCGCCGGAACAGCTCCCCGATGGTCAGGCGGGTGGCCCGCTCGATCATCAGGTCGGTGTCGACGAACTCGCGGCCCAGCGCCCGCGCCACCAGCCGGCCGACCGAGGTCTTGCCGGCTCCCATGAAGCCGATCAACACGATAGTTGGCAGGATCTGGCGCATGCCGGCAAGCCTAACAGCCCAGAGCGTCGAGAGCCGCGTCGGCGTCGGTGGTGGTGGCGCGGCCGTGGCTAGTCCTTGGCGCCTGGGTCGGGTTCCAGGCCGGCCAGGTAGGCGTTGAGGTTGCGGCGGACCTCGGGGAGGGAGTCGCCGCCGGTCTTCTCCAGCAGGGCGTCGGCCAGGACCAGGGCGACCACCGCCTCGCCGACGACCCCGGCGGCGGGCACGGCGGTCACGTCGGAGCGCTGGACCACCGCCCTGGCCTTGGCCCCGGTGGCCAGGTCGACCGTGTCCAGCGCCCGGACCAGGGTCGACAGCGGCTTCATGGCGGCACGGACCCGCAGCACCTCGCCGTTGGACATGCCGCCCTCGATCCCGCCGGCCCGGCCGGTGCGCCGGCGCACGGTCCCGGCCCGGGAGCCGGGGACGATCGCGTCGTGGGCCTTGGACCCCGGCCTGGCCGCGGAGGCGAAGCCGTCGCCGACCTCGACCCCCTTGATCGCCTGGATGCTCATCAGGGCCGCGGCCAGGCGCGCGTCCAGCTTCCGGTCCCAGTGGACGTAGGATCCCAGGCCGGGCGGCAGGCCGTGGGCGACCACCTCGAACACCCCGCCGAGGGTGTCGCCGGCCGCCTTGGCCGCGTCCACCGCGGCCGCCATCCGCCCCTCGGCCTCCCCGTCCAGGCAGCGGACCGGGGAGGCGTCGATCTCCTCCAGGTCGGCCGGCGACGGCACCGCCCTGGAACGGGTGGCCACCGACCCGAGCCGGACCACGTGGCTGAGCACGGCCACCCCGACCTGGTCGAGCAGGGCCCGGGCGGCCGCCCCGGCGGCGACCCTGGCCGCCGTCTCGCGGGCGCTGGCCCGCTCTAGCACCGGCCGCGCCTCGTCGAAGCCGTATTTCTGCATGCCGGTCAGGTCGGCGTGGCCGGGCCGCGGCCGGGTCAGGGGCACGCCCTTGCCGCTGCGGGCGGCCTCCGGGTCGTCGACCGGGTCGGGGCTCATCACCTCGGTCCACTTGGGCCATTCGCTGTTGTCGATGCGGATGGCCAGGGGCGAGCCGAGGGTGCGCCCGTGGCGCAGCCCCCCGAGGACCTCCAGCCGGTCCTCCTCGAACCGCATGCGCTTGCCCCGCCCGTAGCCGAGCCGGCGCCTGGCCAGCTCGCGGACGATGTCGGCGCTGGTCAGGGGCACCCCTGACGGCAGCCCTTCGAGCACGGCGACCAGCGCCCGCCCGTGGGACTCCCCAGCGGTCAGATAGCGCAACATCGACCGGATGGTACTTGAGGACGGACCCACCTTCGTTGCGTGAGCGCGGTCCTACTTGAGGACGGCCTCGCCCTTGCAGAGGGTGAACGGGGTGGTGCCGGACTCGAAGGTCGCGCACTCGCTGCCGATGTCCACCGCCCGGTAGTCGCCGGCGAAGCTCTCACCCTCCTGGACCGTGTACGAGGTGCCGTCCACCGAGACCTTGGCGGAACCGCCGGAGATGTCGACCAGGGTGACCTTGTGGTCGGCGGTGGCGCCGCCAGGGGCCGTCGCCGTCCCGGCGGCGGCGCCGGGCACGGTCGACTGGGTGGCGATGGTGGTGGGTGTGACCGCGCCGGAGTCCCCGGTGGCGGTCACGCCCGACTCGCTGGCCGCGGCCGCGGTCCCGGCGCCGACCAGTGGCCGGAACGGGTCCTTGACCGAGCCGGCGGCCTCGCCCGTTGGCGCCACCGAGGTGGATGGGCCGATCAGCTGCGGCGTGGTCGCGGGTGCGGCTCCGGCGGTGATCGCCGGTGGGGCCGCAACCTCCTGCTCGGTCCCGCCGAGCAGCGGCCGCAGCACCAGCAGCCCGACGATCAGCAGCAGCACCCCGGCCAGTGCGGCCACCAGCAGCAGCTGCCTCGGGCCGCCGGCCGTCACCTGTGGTTGGGTCGCCATCGATGCCTCACTTCACCTGTGCGCCCGGCGTCGCCGTGGCCGGCGTTGCCGCCGGCGTGCTCGGCGTGCCACCGGGCTGTGCCAACTGGAACACGAGCAGGACGATGGTTCCCTTCAGCTCGTCGGTCGAGGCGGAGGCGTCCGGTGTGGGCGCCGCCGAGCCCCCGGTCGCTCCCTCCGAGCCGCCGGCCAGGTTGACCGACCGGACCAGCACCGACCGTGGCGACACGCGCCCGGGGTCGGCCCCCTTGACGAGGTTCTCGAGCCGGACCAGGAAGTCCTGGATCTCGAAGTAGCCGCCGCTGATGTTCACGGTGGTGGTGATCTCGGCCAGCTGTGGGTTGAGGGTCGAGGCGGCCGGAGTGGTCGGGGCCACCGTCCCCAGGTCGACGCCGGCCAGGCTGGCCGCGTCCTGCAGGGCGTCGACCAGTCCGGGAAGGGCCGGCGTGGCCGGGAACTCGGACCTGGCCAGGCTGGCCTTGGCCCGGAGCTCGGCCTCGTTGGGCTTGAGGGCCTGCAGCGCCTTGACCTGGTCGTGGAGCGACTGGCTCTCGCTGGCGGCGGCGTCGCGGTCGGCGTGTGCCTGGGCGGTGGCCTGCTGGGTCGGTCGGACCAGCAGCAGGGCCCCGGCGGCCAGGACCAGCAGGGCGCCCGCGCCCGCCAGGACCAGCTCCTGGCGCCGGGTCACGGGGTCACCGTCCCCGCCGGCTGGAAGCGCCCGGAGTAGGCGGCCGTCGAGAGGTCGACGGTTGCCGAGAACGTCACCGTCGTCTGCCCGGTCCCCTGGCTCTTCTGGGAGGTGCTGAAATAGGGGTTCAGGTACACCTGCTTCCCGCCCTTCTTGGGCCCGCGGGCCAGTGCCCGCAGGAACCCGCCGACGTCGACATGCGCGAGCCCGGCGCCGGCGAAGGTGATCGACGCGACCGGCGAACCGGCGCCAGGACTGCCAGGGGTCGCCGTTGGGGTGGCTCCCCCGGCCGCCGGCGTCGTGGTGCCAGTGCCGGACCCGCTCGCGGTCCCGCTGAAGGCGGCGGCCATCGAGGTGAGCCAGACGTCGTCGGGCACGATCGCGGAGAGGTCGCGCATGACGCCCGAGAACCGGATCTCGCGCTGGTACACCGAGGCCCGCAGCTGCTCGGCCGCGGCGATCTGCGCCTCGAGGTCGGCAAGGGGCTGGAGCTGCGCCCGCTGGGCACGCAGCCCGGTGGCCACCGCCCGCTCCTGGTCGGCCTCGGCCCGGGCGTCGGCGAGCTCCCGGTTCTCGAGCGCGTACCAGAGGCCGAGCAGGGCGAGCAGGAGGAGGAAGGCGCCGCCGATGCCGCCGCGCCGGCGCCGAACCGACTGCTGCTCCACGATCTGCCGGGGCAGCAGGTCGATCCGGGGCGCGCCCTGGCGCCGCTGCCCCCAAGGGGTCCCCGAGGCCATCTAGGCCACCGCCCCGAGGGCGAGGCCGACCGGCACGGCGATGGTCGGCTCCAGCGCGGCCAGCTCCTCGGCGTCAAGGCCGAGCCGGCCGACGCGGACCCCGGCGAGGGTGTGACCGCGCTCGACGGGCACGCCGGTGGCGGCGTGGAGCCGCTCCACCAGCGGGCCGAGCAGCGAGCCGCCCCCTGAGACCACCACCCGGCCCAGCGGCGTCGCGTCCTGCTGGGACCGGTAGAAGTCCAGCGAGCCGCGGACCTCCTCGACGAACACGTCCAGCCGCTGCTCCACCAGCTCGCCGGCCTCAGGGTCGATCTCGTCGCCGGCCGAGGCGGCCAGCTTGGCCCGCTCGGCGGCGTCGTGGCTGAGCTCGAGGACCCGCTGCAGGCTGGAGGTGACGTCCTCGCCGCCCATGAGCAGGATGCGCACGAAGCCCAGCACCCCGTTGTCGTGGACGACCATGTTGGTGACGCGCGCCCCCACGTCGACCAGGGCCTCGGCGCCTTCGCCGAACCCGGGGACCGGGCCGAGCGAGCGCAGCAGCGCGATCGGGTTGAGGTCGATTCCGGCCGGCCGCAGCCCGGCCTCCCTGACCGCCCGCAGGTGGCCGGCGAGCATCTCCTTGTGGGCGGCGACCAGCAGCACCCGCAGCAGCCGCTGGCCGCCGGCGGCCTCGTGCTCGCCGATCACGTCGTAGTCGAGCTCGGTCTGGTCGACCGGGATGGGCAGGTGGTCCCCTGCCTGGAAGGCGAGCGAGCTGCGCAGCTCGTTGGGCTGCATCCAGGGCAGGTCGACCAGGCGGACGACCACCCGCTGGTTGGCCACCCCGATGATCACCCGCCGGCTGCCGATCCTGGTCCGCCGCCACAGGTCCTTGATCGCGACCGCCACTGCGGTGGGGTCGATGACCTCACCGCCGACGACCGCGTCCTCCGGCAGGCCGGCCTGCCCGATGCGCTCGAGCACGACCCGGCCACGGCGGACCGACACCTCGGCCGCGCGAACCGCGGTGGTGCCGATGTCGAGTCCGACGACCTTTCGGGCCACGTTGCAGTCTCCCCTGCGTGTCGCTTCTGGGTCGGGCGCTTGGCCCGGGGCCACCGGCGGCGGCCGTGAAAGTGATCGACCCGGCCAAGTGCGACCTTGAGAAGGTTGCTTGGAGGGCTAGGAGCCGATCAGGGTGCGGGCGTACCAGGCGGCGACGTCCCCGCCGGCCAGGACGCCGAGGAGGGCGCCGGTGACCAGCCAGGGTCCGAACGGCAGCAGCGACTTGCGGGTGAGGCCGAGGACCATGATGGCGGCCAGGCCGGCCAGACCACCGAGCAGGAAGCCGGCGAACACCCCGACCGCGACCGTGCCCCAGGACAGCCAGCCAAGGGTCAGGCCGAGGGTCGGGGCGAGCTTGACGTCGCCGAGGCCCATGCCTCTGGGGGAGATCAGGGCCAGCAGCAGGAAGAAGGCGCCGACGGCCAGGGCGGCGAGCAGCCCGCGGGCCAGCCGCCCGAGGTCGCCCAGCCCGACGCTGGCCAGCAGCAGCAGGCCGAGGATGCCGGGAAAGGCCGGGTAGGTGATGCGGTTGGGCAGCAGCCGGGTGGTGGCGTCGATCACGGCCAGCACCAGGCAGACGAAGGCGAGGGCCAGGTAGGCGGGCACCGCCCAGCCGAGCCCGGCGTCGACCAGGCGCAGGGTGATCAGGAACCACAGCACCCCCATGCCCAGCTCGACCAGGGGATAGCGGACGCCGATGGGCGCCCGGCAGGACCGGCAGCGCCGCTGCAGCAGCAGCCAGCCGACCAGCGGCAGGTTGTCCCGCCAGGCCACGGGCACCCCACAGGCGGGGCAGCGGGAGGCTGGCCGGACCACCGACTCGCCCCGCGGCACCCGGTGGATGACCACGTTGGCGAACGAGCCGAAGACCAGTCCCAGCATCCCGGCCAGGAGCGCGGCGGCAAGGGGGCTCATGGAGCGGAGCCTACCGCGTGGCGGCAGCGGCGCCCGCCGGTCGTCCCCAGGAACGCGTGGCGGCAGCGGCGCCCGCCGGTTGCCCCCGGGAACGCGTGGCGGCAGAGGCGCCCGCCGGTCGTCCCCGGGAACGCGTGGCGGGGCGGACTCGTTGAGCCGCCCCGCCACGCTGCTGGAGTGCTACCGATCAACCTCGCAGCCGCCTACCACTTGGTCAGGGCGACGCTGGCCACACTCGGCTTCGCGCAGGTTCCGTCCGAGTCCGTGCCGTAGGTGGTCCCCGCCGCCGTGCCGGTCGGGGTGTCCTTCACGTAGAAGCAGGTACCCGAGGCGCTCTCGGTGCTCAGCACGATCGCCGTGCCCACCAGGGCGTAGCCGACCGAACCTTGGGTAGGCACCGCGTCCGCGGTCGCGTCGAAGGTCAGCGATGGCTCGATCGCCTTCAGCGCCGCTGCCCCATCGGTCGCATAGTAGACCTGGCTGTCGGTGTAGTAGGTCTTCTCCGCGGTGAGGGCATTGCGGAGGTTGGATTGGGCGGCCCGGTCCTGGGCCCGCTGGCGGGCGCCAAGGAAGGTCGGGATGGCGATTGCGATGAGGATGGCGATGATCAGCACGACCACCATCAGCTCGATCAGCGTGAAGCCGCCCTCCCGCTCCCCTTGGAGCCGGCGCCCCATGCGCTGCAGCACGTGGTCCTCCTTCTGGAGCCGTCGAGTTGCCGATTACTCCTGATAGATCGGCTGCCTCCGGCCCGGCTTGAGCGGAAACTGTTTGCCGATTACTCCTGATAGATCGGCTGCCTCCGGCCCGGCTTGAGCGGAAACTGTGCTGCTGACCCGACCGACCCGGCGGCACGCCGAGCTCAGCGGCCTGTCGGCGCACCATGTCGAGGGAAATTGGTAACGCTATTTGACCAGGTTGATGATGTTGAACAGCGGAAGGTACAGGGCGATCACCATTCCGCCGACGGCGGCGCCCATGACGGCGATCAGGATGGGCTCGATCATGCTGGTGAGGGAGGCGACGGCCGCCTCGACCTCCTGGTCGTAGAAATCGGCGACCTTGCTGAGCATGGTGTCCAGGGCGCCGGTCTCCTCCCCGACAGCCATCATCTGCACGACCATGGCCGGGAAGGCGGCGTGCCTGGACAGCGGCGTGGCCACGCTCTCGCCCTCACGGACCGAGTCCTGCACGTCGCGCACGGCTCGGGAGATGACCATGTTGTTGACCGTCTCGCCGACGATCTCCAGCGCCTGCAGGATGGGCACGCCCGAGCGGATCAGGGTGGCGAGCGTGCGCGAGAACCGCGACAGGGCGCTCTTGTGGAACAGCGGGCCGAACACCTTGACCTTGAGCTTGAACCTGTCCCACAGGTAGCGGCCCGACGGGGTGGCCTTCCAGCGACGGAAGCCGAACCCGACGCCCACGGCAGCCAGCACGACCAGGGGGAAGAAGCGGCGCAGCAGGTTGGAGGCGCTCATCAGCATCCGGGTCGGCAGGGGTAGGGTGCCGCCGAGCGACGTGTACAGGCTCTCGAAGGTGGGCACGATGAACAGCAGCATGGCCCCGACGATCCCGAGGACCATGACGAACACGACCACCGGATAGGTCATCGCCGAGCGGATCTTGCCCCGCAGGGCGACCTCCTTCTCGAAGGTCTCCGCGACCTTCACGAGCACCTGGTCGAGGAAGCCGCCGACCTCCCCCGCCCGCACCATCGACACGTACAGGCGGTTGAAGACCTTGGGATGCTTGGCCATGGCCCCCGACAGCGAGGTGCCCTGCTCGATCTCGCCCCTGACCAGGGTGATCACCTCGCCGAGGCGGCGGTTGCTGGTCTGCTCGCCGAGAATGGTGAGCGACCGCAGCAGCGACAGGCCGGAGTTGATCATGGTCGCGAACTGCCTTGAGAAGACGGCCAGGTCCTTGAGCTTGACCCGGCCGGTGCCGGGCAGGCGCAGCTCGGTCTTCATGCCGGCGCCCTTCTCGGCCTCGATCGAGATCGGCGCCAGGCCGAGCTGCCGGAGCCGGGTGACGACGGCGTCCTCGCTCTCGGCCTCCAGGGTGCCGCCGAGCATCTTGCCGTCGCGGTCCCGAACCTTGTAGGCGTAGGTGGTCGGCATGGTCTGGGTCTCCCCCTAGCCGGGCCGCCCGCAAAGGCGGTTGAAGTCCTCGGCGTGATGGCAGCGCTCGAGGCCCTGCTCGTAGCCGATGTGGCCGCGGCGCACCAGGTCGGCCAGGGACTGATCCATGGTCTGCATGCCGTGGCGGGCGCCTGCCTGCATGGCCGAGTAGATCTGGTGGGTCTTGCCGTCGCGGATCAGGTTGCGGATGGCCGCGGTGGCCATCATCAGCTCCACCCCGACCACCCGGCCGTTGCCGTCGGCGGTGGGGATCAGCTGCTGGCAGACCACGCCCTGGAGGGCGCCGGCCAGCTGGACCCGGACCTGCTGCTGCTGGTTGGTCGGGAACACGTCGATGACCCGGTCGACGGTCTGCGGCGCGTCCTGGGTGTGGAGGGTGGCGAAGACCAGGTGGCCGGTCTCGGCGGCGGTCAGGGCGATCGAGATCGTCTCCAGGTCGCGCAGCTCGCCGACCAGGATGATGTCGGGGTCCTGGCGCAGGACGTGCTTGAGGGCGCTGGCGAACGACTTGGTGTCCTCCCCGACCTCGCGCTGGTTGACCAGGCAGCGCTTGTGGTTGTGGAGGAACTCGATCGGGTCCTCCACCGTCATGATGTGGTCGGTCCGCTCCCGGTTGGCCAGGTCGACCATGCTGGCGAGGGTGGTCGACTTGCCCGACCCGGTCGGCCCGGTGACCAGCACGAACCCCCGAGAGAGGCGGGAGAGGCTGCTGACCTGGGGTGGGATGCCGAGCGCCTCCAGCGGCTTGATCTCCTGGGGGATCAGCCGGAAGGCGGCCCCGATGGAGTTGCGCTGGAGGTAGACGTTGAGCCGAAAGCGGGCCTTCCCTGGCAGGGCGTGGGCGCAGTCCAGTTCCTGCTCACGCTCCAGCCGCTCCCGTTGCCGTTGGGTGAGGATCGAGTAGATCATCGCCTGGGTCTCGGCCGGCGCCAGCACCGGATAGTCCTCGAGCTGGCCCAGGCGCCCGTTGACCCGCACGGTCGGCCTGGCCCCGGCGGTCAGGTGCAGGTCGGAGGCGCCCAGCTCGAGCACGCGCTCCAGCAGCTCGGCGACCCCGACCCGGCTTCCCAGCCCGGCGTCCTGCACCCCCACCCCGGTCGCCCCTGGGGCGTCGAACAGTCCCTCGGTCCGCATGCACCGCTCCCGCACGCTCGATTGGCTCCTCTGGTATGGCTCGGAGCGTGCGGGGAGCGGCTTGAACAGGTGGTCGGTCAGGTCGTTCCGACTCCCATCCGATCGGGTAGGATTTAGGCATGCCTCATTCCGCGGCGACGGGCGCGCTGGCCGTCGAGGGCCTGCGCAAGGCCTTCGGCCCGGCCACGGTGCTGGACGGGGCGCGGCTGCGGGCGCCCGCCGGCCGGGTGGTGGCGCTGCTCGGCCCCAGCGGCTGCGGCAAGACCACCCTGCTCCGCTGCATCGCCGGCCTGGAGCGGCCCGACGACGGCGAGGTCCGCCTGGACGACCGCCCACTGTGCGCGCCCGGGGTGTTCGTGCCCCCCGAGCGGCGCCGGATCGGGATGGTGTTCCAGGACGGCGCCCTGTTCCCCCACCTGAACGTGGCCGGCAACGTCGGCTACGGCCTGCGACGCGAGCAGCGCAGGAGAGGGCGGCTCGCGGCGCGCCAGCCCGGGAGGGTCGAGCAGGCGCTGGACCTGGTCGACCTGGCCGGCTTCGGCGCCCGCATGCCGGCCAGCCTGTCCGGCGGCCAGCAGCAGCGGGTCGCCCTGGCCAGGGCGCTGGTCACCCACCCGTCGGTGCTGCTGCTGGACGAGCCGTTCTCCAATCTCGACACCATCCTGCGGGTCCAGATCCGCGGCGAGGTGCAGCGGCTGCTGGCCGACCTCGGCGTCACCGCCGTGTTCGTCACCCACGACCAGGAGGAGGCCTTCGTGGTCGGCGACGAGGTGGCGGTGATGCTCGGCGGACGGATCGTGCAGCAGGCGGTCCCGGCCGAGCTGTACCGGGCGCCGGCCTCGCGGGCCGTCGCCGCCTTCCTCGGCGACGCCAACCTGGTCCCGGGGGTGGCCGATGCCGGCCTCGCCCACACCGCGGTGGGACGGGTGCCGCTGCGGGCCGAGCTCCTTGGCGACGTGGACGTCCTGCTCCGGCCCGAGCAGCTGCGGGTCACCGCCGGGCGGGGGGCCGACGCCCACCGTGACGGGACAGGCGCAGGCGGGACGGCCTCGACCTCGGCCGGACGGGCCTCGGTCGGGGCGACCATCGACGCGGTCGAGTACTACGGGCACGACGCGGTCTACCTGACCCGCCTGCCCGGCGGCGACGCCGTGCGGGTGCGGGTGCTGGACGCCCCCGAGTTCCGGCCGGGCGACCTGGTCGACCTCGACTACGTGGGCGGGCCGACGGTCGGCTACCCGCGTGCCGCAGGTTGACCTGGTCGTCCTCGGCGCGGGGCCGGCCGGGGTTGGGGCAGCCTACCGGGCGGCCAGCGCCGGGCACCGGGTGGTGGTCCTGGAGCGCGGCCAAGGGCCCGGTGGGGCCGCCGCCAGCTTCGAGCTGGAGGGGGTCAGGGTCGACCACGGCAGCCACCGCCTGCACCAGGCGATCGACCCTCGCATCCTGGCCGACCTGCGCGGCCTGCTCGGCCACGAGCTGTAGCGCCGGCCCAGGAACGGGCGCATCTTCCTGGAGGGTCGCTGGATCCGGTTCCCGCTGCGCCCGGCCGACCTGGTCCGCCACCTGCCGCCGTCGTTCGCGGCCGCCGCGGCCCGCGACGCCGCCACCGCCTGGGCCAGGCGGCCACGGGCCGACACCTTCGCCGAGATCCTCCGGGCCGGCCTCGGGCCGACCATGTGCCGGCGCTTCTACTTCCCGTACGCCCGCAAGCTGTGGGGCCTCGACCCCAGCGAGCTGGCCGGCGAGCAGGCCCGCCGGCGGGTGACCGCCGGCTCGCCGGGCCGGCTGCTGGCCCGGGTGGCCGGGGGCGGCGGCCGCTCCGGCTCGGAGTTCTTCTATCCCCGGCGCGGTTTCGGCGCCATCAGCGAGCGGCTGGCCGAGGCGGCGGCCGCCGCCGGCGCCGAGCTGCGCTACCGCGCCGCCGCGCAGCGGGTCGAGCTGGCCCCGACCAGGCCACGGTCACCCTGGCCGGGGGGGAGACGGTCGCCGCCGGGCGGGTCTGGTCGACCATCCCGCTGCCCGCGCTGGCCCGCATGGCCGATCCCGCCCCGCCGGCCGCGGTCGGCGAGGCCGCCGGCCGGCTCGCCTTCCGGGCCATGCTGCTGGTCTACCTGGTGCTGGACACCGGCCGGTACAGCGCCTACGACGCCCACTACCTGCCCGACCCCGGCACCCCGGTGACCCGGGTCTCGGAGCCGACCAACTACCGCGACGGCGACGACCCGCCGGGCCGGACGGTGCTCTGCGCCGAGCTGCCCTGCCAGCCCGACGACCAGCTGTGGCGAGCCGGCGACGACCGGCTGGCCGCCCTGGTCCGCGCGACCCTGCGCGACCGGGGCCTGCCCGAGCCCGGCCCGGTCCGCGCGGTCGCGGTCCGCCGCCTGGCAGCCGCCTACCCCGTCTACCGGGCCGGCTACGCCGCCGCCTTCGAGGCCCTCGACGCCTGGGCGGCCGCCCAGCCGGCCCTGCTCAGCTTCGGCCGCCTCGGCCTGTTCGCCCACGACAACACCCACCACGCCCTGGCCATGGCCTGGGCAGCCGCCGACGCCCTCGGCCCGGACGGCAGCTTCGACCACACCGCCTGGGCGGCCGCCCGCCAGGCCTTCACCGGCCACGTGGTCGAGGACTAGGACGCCGGCCAGGTACCGGCGGCGCGCAGCTCACGCTCGACCTCGGCAGGCTCTGGCGCACGCGCGCCCGGGCATGCCTGGCCGGTGCCCTGGCGCCGGGTGGGGTGGGGCCGGTTCAGCTCGCGCCAGACGGCCGGGGCGACCCGGCGCAGGTAGCACAGCGGGCGGACGAAGGAGCGGCCGGTGGTGCGGAAGCGGTAGGCGATCGGGACCTCCAGGTACCGGTAGCCCCTGGCCAGCAGGTCCAGGGTGAGCACCTGGGCATAGTTGTAGTCGTGGGCGATCTCGGCGTCGGCCGCCGCCGCCCCCGACAGCGCCCGGAAGCCGCTCTGCCCGTCGCCGATCGGAGCCCTGGCCACGAACCGGAGCAGCCCGGTGAGCAGCAGATTGCCGAGCCGCCGGTGGGGCAGCATGCGGCGGATCTCCCCGGCGAAGCGCGATCCGACCACGTAGTCGGCCCGCCCCTCCAGGATGGGCGCGACCAGCCGCTCCAGCTCGCGCGGGTCGTACTCGTCGTCGGCGTCGCAGAAGGCGACCGCGGCCGCCCCCCGCTCGACCGCCGCGGCAAGGCCGCGGCGGACGGCCGCGCCAAGCCCCCGGTTGGCCGCCGTCCCGAGCACGATCGCCCCGGCCCTGGCGGCCAGCTCGGCGGTGCGGTCGCCGGAGCCGTCGTCGACCACCAGGCACTCGACCCGGCGGCCGCACACCAGCTCGGGCACCCGCGCCACCACCGCCGCCACCGTGGCCTCCTCGTCGTTGGCCGGCAGGAACAGCACCACCGGCCCTGGACCGGCGGCCTGGCCACGGCCGGCAGGCGCCGGCGACGCCGGCAGACGAAGCGCCATGTCGACTCCTGGTCTTGGACTTGGCCCCCGAAGGGGCGCACGGCTAGGATTTAGGCGAACCTAAACATGGAGGCCGGATGACCCGCAAGACCGCCGTTGTCGCCCTCGCGCTGCTGCTGGCCCTGGCGTCGGCCGGGTGCGGCCGCTCGCGCGACGCCCTCACCATCTACTCCGGGCGGACCCAGAACCTGGTCGGGCAGCTGCTGGAACGCTTCAACCAGCAGACGGGCATCGCCATCGACGTCAAGTACGGCGACTCGGCCGAGCTGGCCCTGCTGCTGGCCGAGGAGGGAGACCGCTCCCCGGCCGACGTGTTCTTCTCCCAGAGCCCGGGGGCGACCGGCTTCCTGGCCGGCAAGGGACGGCTGGCCCGGCTCGACGCGGGCCTGCTCGCCAAGGTCGACCAGCGCTTCCACAACCGCGACGGCCGCTGGGTCGGCGTGTCCGGCCGCCAGCGGGTGCTGGTCTACAACACCGAGCTGGTCGCCGAGCGCGACCTTCCCGACTCGGTGCTGGAGCTCACCGACGACCGCTTCACCGGCAAGGTCGCCCTCGCCCCATCCAACGGCTCCTTCCAGGACTTCGTGACCGCCATGCGGCAGCTCGAGGGGGAGGACGCCACCAGCCGGTGGCTGAAGGCCATGGCCGGCAACAAGCCGCGGACCTACGCCAACAACAACGCCGTCGTCGAGGCGGTCAGCCGCGGCGAGGTCCCGATGGGGCTGGTCAACCACTACTACAACTACCGCTTCCAGCAGGAGAACCCCGACACCCCCAGCCGCAACCACGTGTTCGCCGACGGCGAGGTCGGGGCGCTGGTGATCCCGTCGACGGCCAGCGTGCTGGCCGGCAGCGGCAAGACCGACGAGGCTGCCCGCTTCGTCGAGTTCCTGCTCTCGCCGGAGGCCCAGCGCTACTTCAGCGAGCAGACCTTCGAGTACCCGCTGGTGCAGGGGATCCCCGCCGCCTCGGGGCTGCCGCCGCTGGCCTCCCTGCACTCCCCCGACTATGACGTGGACGCCCTCGGCGGCGGCCTGGAAGGCACCGTGAAGCTGATCCGGTCCAGTGGCTTCAACGGCGTCTGAACGCCGCCGCCGGCCGGCCCGCGGACCGCGGGACCGGCCGGCCCCACCTTCCCTGCTGGCGCTGTCGGCGCTGGTCGCCTGCCTGTTCGCCGCCCCCCTGGCCTACCTGGCGATCCGCGGGCTGACCGAGGGCGGGACGCTGCGGGCGGCGTGGGCGTCCGGCACGACCCTGGCACCGCTGGCCCGCACCCTGCTGCTGGGCGTTGCCGTGGCCGGGGCGGCGGCGGTGCTCGGGACCGCCCTGGCCTGGCTGGTCGTCCGCACCGACCTGCCCGGGCGCCGGGTCGCCCGCCTGCTGCTGCCCCTGCCCCTGGTCATGCCGTCGTTCATCGCCGCCTTCGCGCTGCTGGCCGCGTTCGCCCCCGGCGGGCTGCTGGCCGGGCTGCTCGAGCCCCTCGGGGTCGAACGGCTGCCGGCGTTCCAGGGGTTCTGGGGTGCGCTGTACGTGCTCACCCTGTTCACCTACCCGTACGTGTACCTGCCGGTGGCGGCCCGGCTCGGTCAGCTCCCGGCGTCGCTGGAGGAGAGCGCCCGGCTGCTCGGGCGCGACCCGGCCGGGGTGTTCCGGACGGTGGTGGCGCCCCAGGCGGCCAGCGCCGTCTGGGCCGGGACGCTGCTGGTGTTCCTGTACACGATCAGCGACTTCGGGGCCGTCCAGCTGATGCGCTACCAGACCCTGACCAGCTCCATCTACGCCTCGCGGGTCTTCGACCGGGCCGGCGCCCTCGCCCAGAGCCTGCTGCTGGGGCTGCTGGCGGTGGGCGTCGTCGCCGCCGAGCGGTCGGTCACCCGCGGCCGGCGACCGGGCCGGCTGGCCGCCGGCGGCCGGACCCTGCGCGTGCCCCTCGGCCGCTGGAAGACCCCGGCCGTCGCCCTGGTCGCCGGGGTCGTCGGGCTCGCTCTGGTGGCGCCGGTGGGGGTGCTCGCCTTCTGGGCGGTGCGGGGAGCCCTGGCCGGCTCGACACGGGCCGGCACGCTGGTCGCCGACGCCGGCGACCTGGCCGTCCCGGCCCTCAACACCGCCGCCATGGCCGTCCTGGCGGCGCTGGTGGCGGTGGTGGCGGTGCTGCCGGTGGCCTACCTGACCGTCCGCCACGCCAGTCCGCTGGCCGGCGGGGCCAACGCCGTGATCGTCGGCGGCTTCGCCCTTCCCGGCCTGGTGGTGGCGCTGGCGCTGGCCTTCTGGACGCTCCAGGCCCCGCGGCCGCTGGCCGGCCTCTACCAGACCCAGGCCCTGCTGGTGTTCGCCTACGTGGTCCATTTCGGCTCCCAGGCGCTGCGGGCCGCCCAGGTGGCCGTGGCCGCCGTCCCCAGCCGGCTGGACGACGCCGCCCGCACGCTGGGGGCCGGCCGGTTCCGGCGGCTGCGCACGGTGGAGCTGCCGCTGGCCACGCCCGGGCTGCTGGCCGGGGCCGGGCTGGTGCTGCTCTCCACCATGAAAGAGCTGCCGGCCACGCTGCTCCTGGCCCCGCCCGGGTTCGAGACGCTCGCCACCAGGATCTGGAGCGCCACCGAAGACGCCTTCCTGGCCGACGCCAGCCTGGCCGCCCTGTTCCTGCTCCTGCTGTCAGGCATCCTGACCTGGCTCCTGGTCGTCCGCCGCGGCAATGCCCCCAGCTAGCCCGCCCGGAAGCTCGCGCCCCCGACCGAGCCCAGCCGGGGCCACGGCGCCCCGTCCCTCCCGGCTGTCGCTGGCCATGCTGGCGGTCGGGCTGCTGGTGGCGGTCGGCTGCGCGGCCGGGATCGCGGTGCCGGCCACCCATGGGACCCAGACCACCGCCGACGAGCCCCAGTACCTGCTCACCGCCATCAGCCTGGCCACCGACCGCGACCTCGACATCGCCGACGAGCTGGCCGGGGCTCGCTGGCGTCCGTTCCACGCCCTGCCCCTGCCCGAGCAGACCGAGCCGCTGGCCGACGGCCGCCGGCTCAGCCCCCATGACCCGCTGCTCCCCCTGATGCTGGCCGCGCCGGTCGCGGTCGGCGGCTGGGTCGGGGCCAAGCTGGCCATGGCCGCCATGGCGGGCCTGCTCGCCGCCCTGCTGCTGTGGACCGCCGTGCGCCGCCTCGGCGTCCCGGTCCCGACCGCCACCCTGGCCACCGCGGTGTTCGCCTGCTCCCCGCCCCTGGCCATCTACGGCAGCCAGCTCTACCCGGAGCTCCCGGCCGCCCTCGCCGCCCTGGCCGCGGTGGCCGCCCTGATCCCCCCGCCGCAGGCACCGAACGACACCCCGGAGGCCCCCGACGCCCCCGCCACCGCGGCGGCCCCTGAAGGGCTGAGCGGGCGGGCGACCCTGATCGCCGGAGCAGCGGTGGTGGCGTTGCCGTGGCTTGCGGTGAAGTACGTGCCGGTGGCCGCGACGCTCGCGGTGGTCGCCGGATGGCGGCTGGCCCGGGCGGGCCAGCGTCGGCGGGTGCTGGCGCTGGCCGCGGCGCTGGCCGCGGCCGGGATCGCCTTCCTGGTGCTGCACCGGTGGTGGTACGGGGGCTGGACGCCCTACCAGGCCGGCGACCATTTCACCGGCGGCGAGCTGACGGCCGTCGGCGCCGACCCGGACTACCTGGGCCGCAGCCGCCGGCTGCTCGGCCTGCTGGTGGACCGGTCGTTCGGCTTGGCGGCCTGGCAGCCGGCCTGGCTGTTGGCCGTACCGGCCCTGGCGGTGCTGCTCGGGCGCCGGCCGCGCGGCTGGGCCGCCCTGGCCGCCCTGCTCGCCACCGGCTGGCTGGTCGCCACCTTCCTGGCCCTGACCATGCACGGCTGGTGGTCTCCGGGCCGTCAGGTGGTGGTGGTCCTGCCGCCGGCCGCCCTCGCCGTCGCCTGGTGGGCCGGCCAGGAACGCCGCCGGCGTCTGGTCCTGACCGCCACCGGCGGGATCGGGCTGCTCGCCTACGGGTGGCTGGTCGCCGAGGGGGCCGCCGGGCGGATCACCTGGGCGGTCGACTTCGCCGACACCGCCAATCCGCTGTACCGGGCCTGGCGGCTGGTCCTTCCCGACTACCTGGCCATGACCTGGTGGACCTGGCCGCTGCACGCGGCCTGGCTGATCGCGCTCGCTGTCTGCGCGGCCGCCGCCGGCGGGGCTGGACAGCGCCTGGCCCGCTTCCATAGGCTCCGCACCCGGCAGCTTAGGGAAGCCTAAATCGGGAGGTTGGAGGCGTGAGGAACCGGAGATGGCGCGGGCTGGCCGGGCTCGGGGTGGCCGTGGCACTGCTGCTCGCCGGCTGCGGGTCGGACGACGGTGCTGGGGTGCGCACGGTGGGCGGCACCGCGTCGGGCAGCGGCAGCGGCACCGCGTCGGGCAGCGGCACCGCATCGGCGGCGGCGGCCTGCAAACCGGTCGGCGACGCCGGCAGCAGCGACGCCACCATCGCCGTCGAGTTGAAGGAGTGGACGGTGCTGCCGGCGCCGGCCGACGTGCCCGCCGGCACCGTCACCTTCGATGCCCGCAACACCGGCGCCGACGCGCACGAGCTGGTGGTCGTCCGCGCCGACGACCCGGCCTCCCTGCCGCTGGCCGCCGATGGCACCGTCGCCGAGGAGAAGCTCCCCGAGGGGGCGTTCATCGGTGAGATCGAGGCCTTCCCGGCCAAGCAGACCTGCAAGGGCACCTTCGAGCTGGCGGCGGGCGGCTACGCCCTGTTCTGCAACATCCTGGAGACCGAGGCCGACGGCAAGAAGGAGAACCACTACGCCAACGGCATGCGCAGCCGCTTCGAAGTCCGCGCGTAGCGGCCGGATCACGTTTCCAGGCTGGCTACGCTGGGGCGGGCCAGGGCAGGCCGACGGCGGCGGCCATGGCGTCCAGGTTGGGGCGGACGCGGGCGATCTTGGCCACCGCGCCGGCGGCCTGGGCGCACAGCATGCCGAGGCCGTCGGCGGCGGCGGCCGCGCCGGCCGCCCTGGCCGCCTCGACCAGGCCCTGGCTGTCCGTCCCGTAGTTGCAGTCGAGGACGCGAACGCCGTGGCGGAGCCGGTCCTGGCCGGGGATCGGCTGACCGCGGGCAGTCAGGGTGGTCGCCTGGACGATCACGTCGGCGGCGGCGACCAGCTCGGCGGCGTCGGCCCAGTCCAGCGCCTGGGCGCCGGGGCCGGCCAGGCCGGCCACCCGGGCGGCGCGCTCCCCGTCGCGGCCGGCGACCGTCAGCGGGACGGCGGGCAGCCCCTGGTGCCGGCGCGCGCTGGCCAGGCGGCTCCAGGCGAACGCCAGCGCCAGCGCCACCCCGCCGGTGCCGAGCAGCAGCGCCGGACCGGTGCCCGGCCAGCGGGCGTCGCGCAGGGCGAGCTGGCTGCCGAGCGCCCACACCGCCCCGGCGACGTCGGTGTTGCCGCCGACCAGCTGGCCCTGGCGCAGGAACACGGTGTTGACGGCCCCGAGGCGGTCGGCCGGCCGCTCCAGCGCATCGACCAGGTCGGCGGCGGCCTGCTTGTGCGGGGTGGTCAGGTTCACCCCGGCCAGCGCGCCCGTCCTGACCTCGGCCAGCACGGCCGCCAGCTCCTCGGGCCGGGTCGGGCGGGCCTGGTAGGACCACCCGTCCAGCCCGGCGGCACGGTAGGCGGCCTGGTGGAGGGCCGGAGACAGGGTGTGGGCGAGCGGCCAGCCGACCACGGCGGCGACGGGCACGGCTACAGCAGCCCCTTGGCCCTTGCCCGCTTCTTGAGCCGCAGGAATTCCTGGTAGCTGGCGGTGAAGGCGTGCTCGCCGCGCTCGGAGGCGAGCACGTAGAACAGCCAGCTCCCGTCGGCCGGCTGCAGCGCGGCCCGGATCGCGGCCTCCCCTGGGGCAGCGATCGGGGTTGGCGGCAGGCCGGCGTGCAGGTAGGTGTTGTAGGGGGACCTGGACTTGAGGTCGGCGGCGCTCAGGCGCTTGTGGCCGACGGCGTACTCGACGGTGGCGTCGATCTGGAGCAGGCGCCTGCCGCGCAGCCGGTTGTAGATGACCGCGGCGATCTTCGGCCGGTCGGCGTCGACCTTGGCCTCCCGCTCGATCATGCTGGCGACGATCAGCAGCTGGTAGGGGCTGAGGTCCTGGGGGGCGGTCGACAGCTGGTAGTTGGCGAGCACGGCCTCCAGCTGGCTGACCATGTCCTGGAGCACGCTCACCGCGGTGTCGTCGGCCTTGATGGCGTAGGTGTCTGGGAACAGCAGGCCCTCCAGCGAGGTCACGCCCTTGGGGCGATGCGGGACGATCAGCTCCTTGCTCTTGAGGGCCTTGCCCAGCTCGGCCTCGGTGAACTGCCTGGTGGCGGCGAGCTTGTCGACGATCTGGGCGACGGTGAGGCCCTCCGGGATGGTGATGGGGATGCCGGTGTTCGGGCCCCTGGCCAGGATGTCGAGCACGGCGTCGATGCTCATGCCGGTGATCAGCTCGTAGGTGCCCGGCTTGAGGATGCCGTCAAGCCCCCGCTCCTCGGCGACGTCCCGGAAGCGGTTGACGCTGTCGACCACTCCGGCCTCGCGCAGGGCCCGGCCGATCTCGATGCTCCCCTGCCCGTTGTCGATGGTGATGGTCACCGGCTGGCCGGGGGGGACGTCCCGCTTCTCCCTGGCCGCGCTCCACTGCAGCGCCTGGAACACCACCCCGCCGACCACCACCAGCAGCAGCGCCATCACCAGCACCCCGCGCCGCCGCCGGCGTCTGCGCTGGCGCCGCTCCACCCGGCTCATCGAGGCAGCCCCTCTGGGTCCCCCGAACCCCTCCGGCTCATCGTCGTGCGTCCAGCCAGGTCTGGAGGAAGACGCTGGCCGCGACCTGGTCGACGACCTCGCGGCGGGCCTGGCGGCGCACCCCGCCGCCGACGAGGGCGCGTTCGGCGGCCACCGTCGACAGGCGCTCGTCGGCCAGCTCCAGGGCCAGTCCGGGCAGGAGCGGGGCCAGCTCGGCCAGGTAGGCGCGGACCGCCCTGGCCGCCGGGCCTTCGCGACCGGCCAGGGTGACCGGGAGGCCGACGACCACGACGGTCGCCTCCTGCTCGGCGGCCAGGGCGCCAAGAGCCCGCGCATCCTCGGCCGGGGCCCGGCGCGGAACGGTGGCCAGGGGGCTGGCCACCGTTCCGGTCGGGTCGGAGACGGCGACACCCAGGCGCCGGGTGCCGACGTCGAGGCCGAGGATGCGACCCGTCATCCCATGGCGCCTTTGTCTCCCCCCTGCAGCAGGCGCAACGCGTCGGCCCGTGCCATCTGCAGGGCCTCGTCCAGACGGCTCGGGTCGCGGCCGCCCGCACTGGCCAGGTCGCCCTTGCCGCCGGCGCCACCCCCGACGGCCTTGGCCGCCGACGCCAGCGCGTCGCGGGCCGCCCGCCCGGCGCCGGCCAGGTCGGCGGTGAGCAGGGCGACCATGGCCGCCTTGCCCTGGGCCTCCGAGCCGAGCACCACCACCCCCGGCCCGGCGCCGACCCGGTCACGGACGGCGCTGGCGATCCGGCGCAGGTCGTCGGCGCCGGCCTGGGGCACCCGCCCGACCACCAGCCAGCCGCCGGCCTCGCGGGCGACCCGCCCGGCCAGCTCGGCGGCCAGCCGCTCCAGGCCGGCCACGCGCAGCCGCTCCAGCTCCCGCTGGGCCGCGGCCAGCGCCTCCAGCCGGCGCCGCAGCTGCTCGGGGGCGTCGTCGGGCCGGGTCTTGAGCAGGGTCGCCACCTCGGCAAGGAGCTGGCGCTCGCGGTCGACGTAGCGCAGCGCCTCCAGGCCGGTGAGGGCCTCGACCCGGCGCAGGTTGGCGCCGATCGAGGACTCGCCGAGCACGATCACCGGCCCGACCTGGCTGCCGTGGCCGACGTGGGTGCCGCCGCACAGCTCGCGGGAGAAGTCGCCGACCTCCACCACCCGCACCACCGAGCCGTACCTCTCGCCGAACAGCGAGATCGCCCCCGCCGCCTCGGCCTCGTCGAGGCTGCCGTGCCAGACCCGCACCTCCGGGTCGGCCAGGAGCTGGCGGTTGACCGCCGTCTCGATCTCGGCAAGGCGCTCTGGCGACACGGGCTGGAAGTGGGCGAAGTCGAAGCGCAGCCGGCCGGCGTCGACCAGCGAGCCCTGCTGGCGGGCGTGCTCGCCGAGCTGGTCGCGCAGCGCCCAGTGCAGGGTGTGGGTGGCGGTGTGGCTGCGGGTGACGGCCTCGCGGCGGTCGACGTCGACCTCGGCCTGGACCTCGTCGTCCAGGTGGACCTGGCCCGAGACCACCCGGGCGCTGTGGATGCTGAAGCCCTCCAGCCCGGGACGGGTGTCGGTCACCTGGAGCACGGCGCCGTCCCTGGTCCGGACCAGGCCGGTGTCGCCGACCTGGCCGCCGCCCTCGGCGTAGAACGGGGTCCGGTCGAGGATCAGCTCGACCTGGTCGCCCTCGCCGGCCGCGGCCAGCTCCTCGCCGTCGCGCAGCAGCCCGAGGACGCGGCCCTCGGCGCTGGTGCGCTCGTACCCGACGAAGGCGGTGCGGCCGTGGCGGGCGCTCAGGTCCCGGTAGGCCTCGATGCGGCGCAGGTCGGCGTCCAGCTCCCTGCGGGCCTCCTTGGCCCGCCGGCGCTGGTCCTCCATCAGCACCCCGAAGCGGTCGGCGTCGACGGCCAGCCCGGCCTCCTCGGCCGCCTCCAGGGTCAGCTCGTAGGGGAACCCGTAGGTGTCGTGGAGCTGGAAGGCGGTGTCGCCGGGCAGCATCGTGCCGCCCTCGTCCCGTGTCCGGCGGATGGCTCCCTCCAGCAGGTTCGAGCCCTGGCGCAGGGTGCGCGAGAACGAGTCCTCCTCGCTGGCCACGACCTGGCCGATCAGCGAGCGCTGGGCGGCCAACTCCGGCCAGGCGTCGCCGAGGTTGGCCACCACGCGGGCGCAGACCCGCGCCAGGGCGGGGTCCTCGACCTGGAGCAGGCGCAGGTGCCGGACCGATCGGCGCAGCAGCCGGCGCAGGATGTAGCCGCGGCCCTCGTTGGAGGGCAGGACCCCGTCGGCGATCAGGAAGCTGGCCGTGCGGGCGTGCTCGGTGACGATCCGCAGCGACCGGTCGATCCGGCCGTCCCTGCCGTAGGCGGCCCTGGAGGCCTCCTGGACCTCGGCGATGACCGGGGCCAGCAGGTCGGTCTCGTACATCGAGTCGGCGCCCTGGAGCAGCATCGCGAACCGTTCGAGGCCCATCCCGGTGTCGATGTTCTTGCTGGGCAGCTCGCCGATGATGTTGTACTGCTCGTCCCGGATGTTCTGCATGAACACCAGGTTCCAGATCTCCAGGTAGCGGTCGGAGCCGCTGGCCGGGCCGCCGTCGCGGCCGTAGCCGGGGCCGCGGTCGTAGTAGATCTCGGAGCAGGGGCCGCACGGGCCCGGCACGCCCATCGACCAGAAGTTGTCCTCCTTGCCAAGGCGCTGGATGCGCTCGGCGGGCATGCCGATCTCCCGCCACAACCCGACCGCCTCGTCGTCGTCGAGGTACACGGTGATCCACATGCGGTCGGGGTCCAGCCCGAACTGCTCGGTCACCAGCTCGTAGGCGAAGGCGATCGCGCCCTGCTTGAAGTAGTCGCCGAAGGAGAAGTTGCCGAGCATCTCGAAGAAGGTGCAGTGGCTGCGGTCGCCGACGTTCTCGATGTCGGAGGTCCGGGTGCATTTCTGCACGCTGGTGGCGCGCGCGAAGTCCGGCTCGACCTCGCCCAGGAAGAAGGGCTTGAACTGGTTCATGCCCGCGTTGGCCAGCAGCAGGGTCGGGTCGTTGGGGATCAGCGGGCTCGACGGGACGAGCCGGTGGTCACGCTTGACGAAGAAGTCGGTGAACCGGCGTCGGATCTCGGTGGAGTTCATGGGTGTGACCTCGCGTTCGTGGGTCAGGAGCCGGGCTACCCGCCGAACCGGGCCAGGGCGCTAACCGGCCCCGCTCCCCGGTTCGACGAGCTGAGCTCGCAGCTCCGCCTCCCGCTCGGCCATGGCCGTCTGGCCCTCCTCCAGCGCCCCGGCCAGGCGCGTCCGCCAGTCGGCGGCCGTGTGGAGCAGCTCCTCGGCCAGCGACCGGGGCGCCAGCCGGTCCGCGGTCCGCGAGACCCAGCGCATCGCCCCCACCCCGATCGCGGCCCCCATCCCGAGCCCGACCAGACCCCAGAAGATCCGCTTCACCGGTTCATCGCCGCCTCCGGGAGCGGCGGCCGCGGGTCGCCGGCTCATCCCCCCCGGCCTTGCCGGCCGCCCTGCGCAGCCCGTAGGCGAACGCGCTCAGCTTGACCAGGGGGCTGGTGATGGTGGTCGAGACGGTGTTCACCATGCCGCCCACCGAGGCGGTGACGCTCTCGGCGGTGGCCAGGATGGCGTCGACCCGGCCGAGCTCCTGGTTGACCATCGCCACGGTGGTGTTGACCTCCCCCAGCAGGGGCACGGTCTGCCTGGTCACGCCGTCGATCAGGTCCTTGGTCGAGGTGAGGACCCGGAACAGGTTGGCCAACACGACACAGAGCACCACGACCAGGGCGCCCACCAGGAAGGCGACGATCGTCCAGGCGATGGCCAGCAGGCTCACGGGTTCTGCTCCTCGTTGTCCGTCGGGTCCGGAACGTTCAAGCTTAGCCGCTCCCGCCGGGGTCGGGCCCGCGGCGATCGGGTGCGGCCGCCGGGAGTCTACCGCCCGCGCGATGGTGCTTGCGGCGGCGGTCCCTCACCCGCCGGCGTGCGCTGGCTCGACGCCCTCGAGCTCGAAGGCCAGCTCGTCGACATAGCACCACCACCAGTCCTCACCCGGCTCGTAGGAGCGGATGAGCGGGTGGCCGGTGGCCTGGTGGTGGCGGCTGGCGTGACGGCTCGGCGAGTTGTCGCAGCAGCCGACCCGGCCGCATTCGACGCACAACCGCAGGTGCACCCAGGTGCCCCCGCTGGCCAGGCAGTCCTGGCAGCCGGAGACGCTGGCGCTGATCACACGGATCTGGTCGAGGTGGGTGCAGTCGTCGGCCATCGCGCGCGCTCCAGGGTGGGGAGAGGTCATCTCTCGCAACAGCGTCCTTGGCCGCCGCATTCCGGCTCGCGGGCCGGTGCCGCGTCAGGCGTCGCGCGGCTCCGGCGGGTCGGGTGGCTGGCCCCGCCGGCGCCGCCACGCCTCGGCCATGGCGGCCTCGCGGCCCTGGTCGGTCGGCCGGTAGTAGCCGCCGGCAAGTCCTTCCGGCAGGTAGCGCTGGGCCACCCAGTGGCCCGGGTGGTCGTGAGGGTAGACATAGCCGACGCCGATCCCGAGCTGCTTCTCCCCGGGGTAGGAGCTGGACTGGAGGTGGCTGGGGATGCGCCCCGGCCTTGCCTGCTCCAGCTCCCTGGCCGCCTCGCCGAGGGCGTTGTAGGCGCTGTTGGACTTGGGCGCGATGGCCAGGTAGACGACCGCCTCGGCCAGGTTGAGCCGGGCCTCGGGCAGGCCGACGAACTCCAGCGCCTGGAAGGCGGCGACCGCGATCGGCAGGGCCTGCGGGTCGGCCAGCCCGATGTCCTCGCTGGCCGAGATGACCAGCCGGCGGGCCACGAACCGGGGGTCCTCGCCCGCGGCCAGCATCCGGGCCAGGTAGTGCAGGGCGGCGTCCGGGTCGGAGCCGCGGATCGACTTGATGAAGGCGCTGGCCACGTCGTAGTGCTGGTCGCCGGCCCGGTCGTAGGTCACCCGCGGTCGCTGCAGGGCGTCCTCGATGTCGCCGAGGGTCAGGCGCTGCTGCCCGCTGGCGGTCACCACCAGGACGGCCGCCTCCAGCGCGTTGAGGGCATGGCGGGCGTCGCCGTCGGCCCGGTCGACCAGGTGGGCGAGGGCGTCGGGGTCGAGGGTCAGGCCGCGCCCGCCGAGCCCCCGCGCCGGGTCGGCCAGGGCCCGGGTGACGATCAGCTCGAGATCATCGGGGCCGAGCGGCTCCAGGCGGAACAGCAGCGACCGGCTCATCAGGGGCGCGTTCACGGTGAAGAACGGGTTCTCGGTGGTCGCCCCGACCAGCACCACCGTGCGGTCCTCGACCCCGGGCAGCAGGGCGTCCTGCTGGCCCTTGTTGAACCGGTG
>DASYSE010000030.1:0-16841 GCA_036003705.1 Actinomycetes bacterium
CGCCCTGGCCGAGGTCCTCAGCGAGCAGGGCTTCATGGCCGAGGTCGAGTCCGCCCCCGGCGGGCTGCGGCTCTGCCAGCACAACTGCACCGTGGAGCACCTGGCCGCCGAGCTGCCCGACCTGTGCACCTCCGAGGCCGAGCTGTTCGAGCGGCTGCTGGGGACGCGGGTCGAGCGCGAGGCGACCGTGGTCGACGGCGCCGTACGCTGCGTCACCCGCATCGACCTCGGCAAGCGAGGCAAACGTCCAGAGACCCGCATCCCGTCCCCGACCCGCAAGCCAACGAGGAGTCCAGCCTGATGGCAACCGAAGCCCAAGACCTGACGACCGAGGCGCCGGAGCGGATCAACCCCACGCCGGAGAACGTCGAGCTGGGCGCCTACAAGTACGGCTGGCACGACCCGGTCAGCTCGGTCTTCACCCCCAAGCGGGGCCTGTCCCACGAGGTCGTGGAAGAGATCTCGCGGATGAAGGACGAGCCCGAGTGGATGCGGAAGTTCCGCCACAAGGCGCTCGACTACTTCTGGCGCCGGCCGCTGCCGCAGTGGGGCGGCGACCTGGAGCAGATCGACTTCGACAACATCTTCTACTTCGTGCGCGCCACCGAGAAGCAGGCCGCCTCCTGGGACGACCTCCCCGCCGACATCAAGAACACCTACGACCGGCTCGGCATCCCCGAGGCCGAGAAGCAGCGCCTGATCGCCGGCGTGGCGGCCCAGTACGAGTGTTTGGCCGGTGGGACCCGGGTGTGGACCGCGACCCGCGGCCTCGTGCCGATCAAGGAGATCGAACCGGGTGATCGCGTGTTCGCACTGGACGAGGCCACCGGGCGGCTGGTGGTCACCCCGGTGAAGGGCAGCGCCCAGACCGACGTGCGGCAGACCTACGAGGTGCGGGTCGGTACCCGCTCGATCCGTGCCACCGACAACCACCCGGTGCTGGTCCTGGAGGACGGGCGCAAGCCGGGCCGCCTCCGTAGCCGCTACCGCCGGACCTGGAAGACGGTCGGGGAGCTGCGGGTCGGCGACCTCGTGGCGGTGCCCCGTGACCTGCCCGAGTTCGGGAAGTCGCGCACGCTCCCGCCGATGGTCGACTCGAGCGGACGGACTCGCGGGCCGGCGGCGAGTTCTGTGGACCTGCTGTGGCTGCTCGGCTACTTCCTCGGTGACGGCAGCTTCCAGAGCGCGGGACGCACGCACCGGGTCCAGTTCGCCGTACCTGCCCGCGACGCCGAGCTGCGCGCCGAGATCACCCGGATCGTGGCCGAGCTGTTCGGGGTGTCGGCGATCGCCGCCGACGACCAGCGGCTGGTCGTCAACTCCCGCCCGCTGGTCGTCTGGCTGCAGCAGCTCGGCTTCGTCGGCACGTCGCTGACCAAGCAGGTGCCCGCCTGGGTGTTCGGCCTGCCGGCCGACCAGCGGCTGGCGTTCCTGGGCGGCTGGGTCGACGCCGACGGCTACGTGACTCCGGACGTGTCCGGATCGATCGCGCTGACCAGCGGTAACCAGCCGCTGCTGGAGCAGGCGTCGGAGCTGGCAGCGCTGTGCGGACTGCGCACCAGCAAGGTGCACCAGTTCACCAGCCGCCACCCGTTCAATGCCGATCGGCGGATCACCGGCTTCCGCCTGGGCATCTCCGGCGACTTCGACCGGCTCGACTGCCGCAACCCGCGCCGCACGGACCGGTTCGGCCGTCGGCGCTACCACCACTCGGCCACCTCGGCGCACGGGACGACCTTCCGGACCCACGTCACCGAGCATCTGGGCTTCGCGCGGGTCACCGCGATCGCGGCCGGCGACATCGAGCCGGTCTACGACATCGAGGTGGACGGACCGCACAACTTCATCGCCGAGGGCATCATCGTCCACAACTCCGAGGTCGTGTACCACAAGGTGCGCGAGGACCTCGAGGAGCAGGGCGTCATCTTCCTGGACACCGACACCGCGCTCAAGGAGCACGAGGAGCTGTTCCGGGAGCACTGGGCCACGGTGATCCCCGCCAACGACAACAAGTTCGCGGCGCTGAACTCGGCGGTGTGGTCGGGCGGGTCGTTCATCTGGATCCCGGAGGGCGTCCACGTCGAGATCCCGCTGCAGGCCTACTTCCGCATCAACTCGCAGAACATGGGCCAGTTCGAGCGGACCCTGATCATCGCCGAGCCCGGCTCCAGCGTGCACTACGTCGAGGGCTGCACCGCGCCCATCTACTCCTCGGACTCGCTGCACTCGGCGGTGGTCGAGATCATCGTCAAGCCGCACGCCAAGGTCCGCTACACCACCATCCAGAACTGGTCGACCAACGTCTACAACCTGGTCACCAAGCGGGCCGCGGCCTATGAGGGCGCGACCATGGAGTGGATCGACGGCAACATCGGCTCCAAGCTGACCATGAAGTACCCGGCGGTGCTGCTGCTCGGCGAGCACGCCCACGGCGAGATCCTGTCGGTCGCCTTCGCCGGCAACGCCCAGCACCAGGACGCCGGCGCCAAGCTGACCTTCGCGGCGCCCAACACCACCGGGCAGATCGTCTCCAAGTCGATCTCCCGCGACGGCGGCCGGACCTCCTACCGCGGCCTGGTCAAGGTCGAGGAGGGCTCGCCCGGGGTCAGGGTCAACGTCCGCTGTGACGCGCTGCTGCTGGACGAGGAGTCGCGCTCCGACACCTACCCCTACACCGACGTGAAGGAAGAGGACGTCACCCTCGGGCACGAGGCCACCGTCTCCAAGATCGGTGACGACCAGCTCTTCTACCTGCAGTCGCGCGGCCTCTCGGAGGCGGAGGCGACGGCCATGATCGTTCGCGGGTTCATCGAGCCGATCTCCAAGGAGCTTCCGATGGAGTACGCGCTCGAGCTGAACCGCCTCATCGCCCTGCAGATGGAAGGGGCGGTCGGGTAAGGGTGGGCATCGAGACACTGACCTTGAAGGACCTCGACCAGGCGGCGGTGACCGCCTGGTCGAGCGCGCTCGGCGACCCCGACTGGTTCCTGGCCAGGCGCCTGGAGGCGCTGGCCGCCCTCGGCAAGCTGGACCGCCCGACCGGCCGCGAGGAGGCCTGGCGGTTCACCGACCCCAGGCGGGCCGGCCTTGACCGCCACGCCATCCTGCGCGGCAGCGGCCAAGCCGCCGCCGAGGGCGCCAGGGTGCTGGCCGCCGGCCACCACGTCGCCGCCTCCGGCGGGGACGTGGCCGGGACCGAGCTGGAGCCGGCCGGGCTGGTCGCCAACCTCGACGGCGCCACCACCGAGACCTTCCTGGATCCCGGGCTGGCCGCCAGGGGCGTGATCCTCACCGACCTGGCCACCGCCCTGCGCGAGCATGCCGGCCTGGTCGAGCCCCGCTTCATGACCTCGGCGGCGCCGTTCGACGAGGACTGGTTCCTGGCCCTGCACGCCACCGTGGTCACCGCCGGCACCTTCCTGTACGTGCCCCGCGGGGTCGAGGTCACGGTGCCGATCGGGGTCCTGGACCGGCGCACCACCGCCGGGGCCAGCTTCGGCCACACCCTGGTGGTGGTCGAGCCGGAGGCGTCGCTGACGCTGGTCCAGCAGCACGGTTCGCCCGAGGCCCTCAACGGCCGCGCGTTCCACCACGGCGTCACCGAGCTGCTGATCGGGGAGCGGGCCAGGGTCCAGTACCTGTCGCTCCAGGAGTGGGGGAGCGAGCAGGTCAACCACTTCGGCATCCAGCGGGCCGTGGTCGGCCGCCAGGCCGGCTTCCGCTCGTTCGTGGTCACGCTCGGCGGCGGGGTCGTCCGGGTGTCGCCGGAGGTCGTGCTCGCCGAGGGCGCCGAGGCCGACCTGCTGGGGGCCGTGTTCGCCGACGCCGGGCAGCGGTTCGAGCACCGGGCCAACGTGACCCATGCCGAGCCCCATGCCCGCTCCAGCCTCCTCTACAAGGCCGGGCTGCTCGGCGGCTCGCGCAACATCTTCAACGGCAACCTCATCATCAGCCCGGGGGCCCGGGGCACCGACGCCCGGCAGACCATGCGCAACCTGGTCCTGTCCCGCGACGCCCACGCCGAGGCCAACCCGTTCCTGGAGATCCTCAACTCCGACGTCAAGGCGGCCCACGCCGCCGCCACCGGCCGGGTCGACGACCTGCACCTGTTCTACCTGGAGTCGCGGGGCATCCCGCGCCGGATGGCCCGGCGGCTGGTGGTGTTCGGGTTCTTCGAGGAGGTCCTGGCCCAGGTCACCGTGCCCGCCGTGCGCCGCCGCCTCGAGGCGGCCCTCGAGGCCGAGCTGGAAGCGGCCGCGGCGGCCCAGAAGGCGCGGGAGGGCGGCTGATGCCGTTCGTGCGGCTGGCCGGGCTCGCGGAGCTGGAGCCCGACCAGGGCCACCGGGTCGAGCTCGGCGACGAGGAGGCGGTCGCCCTGATCCGCACCGCCGACGCCGTGTTCGCGGTCATCGACGTGTGCAGCCACGAGGAGTACCCGCTGTCGGAGGGCTGGGTCGAGGACCACACCATCGAATGCGCCCTGCACGGCAGCCGCTTCGACCTCACCACCGGGGACCCGGACGCCCCGCCGGCCGTGCGGCCGGTGCAGATCTTCCCGGTGCGGGTCGATGGCGAGGACGTGCTGGTCGACCTGCCCGACGACTGGGCCAAGCTGGCCCAAGACCTGGAACGTTACTGAGGAGAGAAATGCCTGACGCGACCCTGGTCATCGAGGACCTCCACGTCGACGTGGCGGACAAGCGGATCCTGCGCGGTGTCGACCTGACCGTCGAGCCGGGGCGAGTCCACGCCCTGATGGGCCCCAACGGCTCCGGCAAGTCGACCCTGGCCTACGCGCTGGCCGGCCATCCCGGCTACCGGGTGACCGGCGGCAAGGTCACCTTCAAGGGCGAGGACGCGCTCGCCCTCAAGCCCGACGAGCGCGCCCGGCTGGGCATGTTCCTCGCCATGCAGTACCCGGTCGAGGTGCCCGGGGTCTCGGTGACCAACTTCCTGCGCACGGCCATGAACGCCGTGCGGGGCGAGGACATCCCGGTCCGCGAGTTCGCCAAGGACCTTCGCGAGCAGATGCGGCTGCTGGACATGGACCCGAGGTTCGCCGAGCGCAACCTCAACGAAGGCTTCTCGGGCGGCGAGAAGAAGCGCCACGAGATCCTCCAGATGGCCCTGCTCCGCCCCGAGCTGGCCATCCTCGACGAGACCGACTCGGGCCTTGATGTCGACGCCCTGCGGGTCGTGGCCGAGGGCGTCAACCGGCTGCGCGGCCCCGAGCTCGGGGTCCTGCTGATCACCCACTACACCCGTATCCTGCGCTACATCTCCCCGGACGTGGTCCACGTCATGGTCGACGGGCGGGTCGTGGAGTCCGGCGGCCCGGAGCTGGCCGACCGGCTGGAGGCCGAGGGGTACGAGCGCTGGCGTGGCGACCCCGCCACCTGAGACCCGGTTCCAGGAGGCTTCCCGATGACGTTCCTCACCGCGCCACTCGATGTGACCGCCGTCCGCGGCGACTTCCCCATCCTGGAGCGCCGGATCAACGGCAAGCCGCTCGTCTACCTCGACTCGGCCGCCACCAGCCAGAAGCCACGGCAGGTGCTGGCGGCCATGGACGACTACTACGAGCGGCACAACGCCAACGTCCACCGGGGGGTCCACACCCTGGCCGAGGAGGCCACCCACCTGTTCGAGCAGGCCCGCGGCAAGGTGGCCCGCTTCGTCGGCGCCTCGGAACGGGCCACGGTGTTCACCAAGAACGTCAGCGAGGCCATCAACCTGGTCGCCTACGCCTGGGGCCTGCGCAACCTCGGCGAGGGTGACGAGATCCTGGTGACCGAGATGGAGCACCACTCCAACCTGGTGCCGTGGCAGCTGGTGGCGGGCATGACCGGCGCCCGGGTCCGCGCCGTGCCGGTCACCGGCGACTACCTGCTGGACCTGGAGGCGCTTGACGGGCTGCTCGGCGAGCGGACCCGCATGGTCGCCGTGTCGGCGATGTCGAACGTGCTCGGCACCGTCAACCCGGTGGCCCAGATCGCCGAGCGGGCCCACGCCGCCGGGGCGCTGGTGCTGGCCGACGCCGCCCAGGCCGTACCCCACGCCGGGGTCCGCCTGGACGAGCTGGGCGTCGACTTCCTCGGCTTCACCGGCCACAAGGCCCTGGGCCCGATGGGGGTCGGGGTCCTTGCCGCCCGCGAGGACCTGCTGGACGGGATGGAGCCGTTCCTTGGCGGGGGCGAGATGATCCGCGACGTCACCATTGACGGTTCCACGTGGAACGACATCCCGTGGCGCTTCGAGGCCGGCACCCCCAACGTGGCCGAGGCGGTCGGGCTTGGCGCGGCCGTGGACTACCTGCAGGCATTGGGCATGGACCGGGTCAGGGCCCACGAGGTCGACATCACCGGCTACGCCCTCAAGCGACTCGGCGAGATCGAAGGGCTGCGCGTCTACGGTCCTTCGGACGTCGAGCATCGCGGCGGGATGGTCTCGTTCACCCTCGGCGACATCCACCCGCACGACGTGGCCCAGGTGCTGGACTCCGACGGGATCGCGGTCCGGGCCGGCCACCACTGCGCCAAGCCGCTGCTGCGGCGCCTCGGGGTCCAGGCCACCACCCGCGCCTCCTTCTACCTGTACTCGACCACCGAGGAGGTCGACGCGCTGGTCGCCGGCCTCGACAAGGTCAAGCGGTTCTTCGCCTAAAGGAAGCCGACGATGGGTCTGGAAGACCTGTACCAGGAGATCATCCTCGACCACTACAAGAAGCCCAGGAACCCTGGGCGGCTCGAGGGCGCCCGGGTCGAGGTGCACCACTACAACCCGGTCTGCGGGGACGAGCTGGTGCTGGGGCTGCGGCTTGACGGCGAGCGGGTGGCGGCGGTGGCGGTCGACGCCAAGGGCTGCTCGATCTCCCAGGCTGCCGCCTCGGTGATGACCGAGCAGGTGCTCGGCCGGCCGCTGCCCGAGGCGCTCGACCAGGCCGAGGCGTTCCGCCGGATGATGCACGGCGAGGGCGAGCCGGACGAGGAATTGCTGGGGGATGGGATCGCGTTCAAGGGAGTGGCGCGCTATCCGGTCCGGGTGAAGTGCGCCCTGCTCGGCTGGATGGCGTTCAAGGACGCGGCCGCCCGCGCCGCCAGCGGCCAGGGTGGCGGCGAGACCGTCTACGGCGAGGAGCAGGACGAGACCGCGGTCCGGGCCGCGCGAGGCGACGGGGGGCCGGGGGCTCAGGCAGCCGAAGGCGATCGCCCCCGGACGGGACCAGGAAGGGAAGGAACGACGTAATGGCGACGGATGCGCAGATCTTCGAGGCGATGAAGCAGGTGGAGGACCCGGAGCTCGGCGTCAACGTGGTCGACCTCGGCCTGGTGTACGGCGTCGATCAGGAGGACCAGGGGCGCAAGGTCCGCCTCGACATGACCCTCACCACCGTGGCCTGCCCGCTCACCGACATGATCGAGGGCGCCACCAACGCCGCCCTGGTCGGCCTGGACGACATCCAGGAGGTCGAGATCAACTGGGTGTGGTCGCCCCCGTGGGGTCCCGACCGGCTCACCGAGGACGGCAAGGTAGCCCTGCGCTCCATGGGCTTTGCGATCTGAGGTACAGGTTGAGGCATGCGGGTGAAAGCCAACGTCCGATTCCGCGGTCCCGTTGAACCCCCCACGGGCCACCGCCTTGCAACGCACCCCGAGGGGTGCCCGAACCAAGAGGTACTCACCGATGGCATTACCGGCACTCGTTGAACCGGCGGCCGAGCTGTCGCGGGACGAGATCGCCCGCTACTCCCGCCACCTGATCATTCCCGACGTGGCCATGGACGGGCAGAAGCGGCTCAAGAACGCCCGGGTCCTGCTCATCGGCGCCGGCGGCCTCGGCGCGCCCAACGCCATGTACCTGGCCGCGGCCGGGGTCGGGCGCCTCGGCATGGTCGACTTCGACGTGGTCGACGCCTCCAACCTCCAGCGTCAGGTCATCCATGGGACCTCCGACATCGGCCGGCCGAAGCTGGAGAGCGCCCGCGACAAGATCGTCGAGATCAACCCGTACGTCGAGGTGACCCTGCACCAGACCCGGCTCAGCGCCGAGAACGCCCGCGAGCTGATCCGCGGCTACGACCTGGTGATCGACGGGTCCGACAACTTCCCCACCCGCTACCTGGTCAACGACGCCTGCGTGCTCGAGGGTAAGCCGTACGTGTGGGGTTCCATCTACCGGTTCGACGGCCAGGCCAGCGTCTTCTGGGCCGAGCATGGGCCCTGCTACCGATGCCTGTACCCGGAGCCGCCACCACCGGGCATGGTCCCCTCCTGCGCCGAGGGTGGCGTGCTCGGCGTGCTGTGCGCCACCGTCGGCTCGGTGCAGGCCAACGAGGCGATCAAGCTGCTCACCGGGATCGGCGACCCGCTGGTCGGCCGGCTGCTCATCTACGACGCCCTCGAGCTGTCCTTCAAGGACATCACCGTCCGCAAGGACCCCGGCTGCGCCGTCTGCGGCGAGCACCCGACGGTCACCGAGCTGATCGACTACGAGGAGTTCTGCGGCGTGGTCTCCGACCAGGCCCAGCAGGCAGCGGCCGGGGCCACGCTCACCCCGGCCCAGCTCAAGGCGCTGCTCGACGACGGGAAGAGGATTTCGCTCGTGGATGTCCGGGAGCCGGCCGAGTGGCAGATCAACCGCCTGCCAGGGGCGACCCTGATCCCGCTGGGCACCTTGCCCGACCACCTGGCCGAGCTGCCCCAGACCGAGCCGGTGATCCTGTACTGCAAGACCGGGGTCCGGTCGGCCGAGGCGCTCGCCCTGCTCAAGCAGTCCGGGTTCTCGACGGCCAGGCATCTGGGCGGTGGCATCACCGCCTGGGCCAAGACCGTCGACCCCAGCGTTCCCGTCTACTGAGCCTCCCCGGGTCCTTGGCGCCCGCGAGGTAGACTCAGGCGCGTTCCGGTCGATCCTGTCGCGAGGATCGGACCCCGACGCGAACAAGGACGCCACCGCATGGGTCTTCCCGGTCGGACCTGGCTCGCCCGCATCCTGCTGCTCTCCGCGGTGTGCTGCGGTCTTCCGGCGGGCGCGCACGCCGCCGAGCCTGGTCGGCCGCCCGAGGCGGCCCCGGCCGGCGCCGCGGCCCGGAGCGACGCGTTCGTGCCCGGGCGGGTGCTGGTCGGGTTCGAGTCCGGGGCGGGGGCGCGGGGCCGGCGGGCTGCCGCGGCGGCGGTCGACGGCCGGGTGGTGGCCGGGAGGGGCCGGACCCGGGTGGTGGAGCTGGACCAGGGCGCCGACGTGCGCGCGGCCGCCCGCCGGCTCGCCGGGAGGCCCGGGGTGGCGTTCGCCGAGCCGGACTGGATCCGGCGGGTCGACGACTGCGACCCGGCGGTCTGCTGGCATCTGCAGCCCCGCCCGGGGGCCAACGCGGTCGCGGCCCACGACGACGGGTTCACCGGCCTCGGCCGGACGGTGGCGGTGGTCGACACCGGGGTGGCGACCGGGGTCGCCGACCTGGCCGGGCGGGTCGCCGAGCGCTGGCGGTGCAACCCCGCCTGCACACTGCTGGACCCCGCCGAGCCCGATACCCCGGCGGACCCCCAGGATCCCGAGGATCCGCTGCGTACGTCCCACGGTACCGAGGTGGCCAGCGTGGTCGCGGCCAATGACGACGGCCGGGGCACGACCGGCGTCGCCCCCGGCGCCACCATCGTGTCCTACCGGGTCGACGGCACCAACGGCATCCCGATCTCGTCCGTGCGGTCGGCCCTGTTGCGCATCGCCGCCGACGACGACATCGACGTGGTCAACCTGAGCCTCGGCGGCTCGCAGCGGTCGCCCAGCGAGCAGGAGGCGGTCGACGCCGTCCTGGCCGCCGGCAAGACCGTCGTGGCCTCGGCCGGCAACACCGGCGACCGCATCCCCCAGTACCCGGCCGCCTTCCCCGGCGTGATCTCGGTCGGCGCCACCGACGCCGACGGCCAGATCGCCTCGTTCTCCTCCTACGGCAAGGTCGACCTGGTCGCCCCCGGCGCCTGCGTCGCCGTCGCCGAGGTCAGCGGCTTCGACCAGGACCGCGGCTGCCCCGGCGACGCCGGCAGCGGCGTCGCCTACAACAGCGGCACCTCGTTCGCCGCCCCGATCATCTCCGGAGCGCTCGCCCTGGCCGACAGCGGCAGCCCGCTGCTGGCCCGTCTCGCCATCGAGGCCGGTGCCGACGGCACCCACACGGGCGGCGACGTCGCCGCCAAGCAATGGGCGCATGGGCTGGCCGACGCCGCCGCGTTCGTGGAAGCCCACCAGCCTGATGCTCCACCCTCCCTGGTCCTGGAGACGAGCGGGCGGGACGGAGAGGGCGGGTACCGGTTCGGGTCGGGCGACGGCCAGCTCCCGCACCCGTCCACCACCTTCGTCGCCTACGCCTTCCAGGCGGGCGTCGGCCTGGGCGGCAGCCCGGGGACGGCCGAGTTCGCCGGCGCGGCCGACGGCGCCGCAGCCTTCGAAGAGGTCGACGGCGGGTCGGGCGTGTTCGGCGCCACCCTGGACAGCGGCCCGCTGGAGCCGGGGACGCAGCGCGAGACCGTCGCCGCGGCCCTGGACGGCATCGAGGCGACCGGGTCGGTGCCCGTGCTGGTCCTGCAACCCGACGACCAGGCGCCGGGGGTGGCGCTGGTCGGCTCCGGCGACGACGCCTGGCGGCGGCTGGACAGTGTCGACCGCGGCGACCTCGACGACGTCTACGCGGTCACCCTCGGCAAGGGCGACCGGCTGGATGCCGCCATCGCCAACCTGTCGGGCGTCCCGGTGGCGATGTGGCTGTTCGACGCGGGCACCGACGACGTGGTCGGCCAGCTGGACCGGTCGGTGGCCTGCGGCGGTGGAGCCGAGGTCGGCTGCCCGTCCGCCGGCCTCCGCTTCGAGGCCGAGGCCCGCGGCACCTACCTGCTCGACGTGTTCTCGACCGGGTCCGACGGCGACTACCGGCTCACCTGGACGGTGCGGAACGCGGCTGGCCTGCCGGTCGAGGTCACCGTCCCCGCCTGCAGCCCCAACGGCGACGGCGTCCAGGACCGCTGCACCTGGACCGCCGGCGCGGTCGGCGGCTGGACCACCACCTCGTTCGTCACCAGCGGTGCCACCGCCGTGGAGCGCGAGGCCGGCGCCGGCGCGCGCACCTGGGACGGGCGCGACGGCGAGGGCGCCGACAGCCGCCCTGGCAGCTACCTGCTGCGGATCCTCTACACCGAGCCCGGCGGCCGGGCCCTGCAGCGCGCCTTCGTGCTCACCCTCGACCAGGACCCGCCGGGCATCGCCGCCGCCACCGCCGCGCCCAACCCGTTCGAGCCCCGGCCCGCCGACGGCGACCGGGACACCGCCAGCTTCGCGATGACCTCGACCGAGCCGGGTCGGCTCCGGGTGGTCGTCTACCGCTATGCCAGCACCACCGTGGTCAGGGTCCTGGCGAGCGGCTGGCAGCCGGCCGGGCGCCAGCGGGTCTCGTGGAGCGGGCAGACCTCCTCCGGGGTCTGGCTGCGCGGGACCTTCTCCTACGTGATCGAGGCCATCGACGCCGCCGGCAACCGCTCCAGCTCGCGGCGTCACACCGTGCGGGTGGCGTGAGCGGCCGGGATCGGTCCGCGGTCGGCCGAACGAGATCTTCGGATAATCGCTTGACCCTCCAACGGGCGTCTGCCAGGGTGGACGGGCACTGGCGGAGAGCCCGTTGAGTGCTGGCCGGGTCTCCGACTTCTGGTGGGCCGGTCGAGGAGGTGCCCCATTGTGAGCTCCCGGATGCTCGTCACTCCCTGGAGGGTCCTTTCTGGACTCACGGGTGACGTGTGCCCGGAACCGGCCACGATCGGCACCACGCTGCCACAGCCCGGCCGGAGCGCCACGACCGTTGGCGTCGCCGTCATCGACGGCCAGGACGGTCGCCAGGCCTTCGCGGTGGATCGACGGGAGGTACCACCCTGACGGGACCTCCCCGGAGCAGACCTCAACGGTCGCTCCGAAACCGCGAAGGCCGTGGGCGAACCCCACGGCCTTTTGATTGCCCGAGTCCGCGACATACCGCCCGCCCGTCAACGATGACGACAAGGAGCAACCCGACCATGCAGACCCTGGAGCTGTTCCCGCCTGGGCGAGCGCTGCCATGCGTGCAGGCGGGACCCGACCTCTACTTCTCCGAGTCACCCCGAGAGCTGGAGCTGGCCAAGCAGCTCTGCCGGCCCTGCCCGCTCCGCACCAGGTGCCTCGAGGGTGCCAAGGAGCGCGGCGAGCCCTGGGGTGTGTGGGGTGGGGAGGTGTTCGTCGAAGGCCGCCCCGTTCCCTACAAGCGGTCCCGAGGACGTCCCCGCAAGCATCCGTTGCCCCCGCTCCCGGCCGAGGTCCCGGCCGCGCAGGCCGAGGCCTGTTGACCAGGTTCCCGCGGCAGTGGCGGATCCGGCGCCGCTGCTCGCCCGATGAGCCGCCCGACGACCCCAGCCCGACGACCCCGCCCGACGACCCCGCCCGACGACCCCCGGCATCGTGCCCACCGTCACGGCGCCGGGGGTTGCCGCGTCGCCGCCAGGCGCCAGCGGCAGCGTCAGCCGCCGTCGGCGCCGGTGACGGCCCGCGCCCGCCGTCCGAGCCGTCCCCGCGGGCGCCCGCCGGTCGACAGCCACGAACCGGCGAGGACGGCCAGCAGCCCGGCCACCGAGGAGGCGCCAACCCGCTCGTCCAGGACGAGCACGCCGAGGACGACCGCCACCAGCGGGTTGACGTAGGTGATGACGCTGGCCCGGCTCGGTCCCGCCTCGGTGATGAGCCGGAAGAACAGGACCAGCCCGAGGGCGGTGCAGACGACGCCGAGCACGGCCAACGACCCCAGCGCCTCCCGCGAGGGCAGCCCGTCGGGCGGGGCGGCGATCGCCGCGGGCAGCAGCGCAACGGTGGCCGCGGCAAGGCTGACGGCGATCGGGCCGAGCGGGTCGAGGTCGGCGAGCCGGCGGCTGACGATGATCGGCGCCGTCGCGTACCCGAGCGTCGCCACCAGGACGAGCGCGGCGCCGAGGAGCTCGTCGGGCTTGCCGGCAACATCGACGCCGAGCAGGGCGACCACTCCACCGAAGCCGACGACCAGCCCGACCAGCCGCAGGCCGGTCGGCTTGTCGGCCCGCGAGAAGCGCACCGACAGCAACGCCACCATCAGCGGCATCGAGGCGATGAGGATCGCGGTCAGCGACGAGGAGATGTGCTGCTCCCCGAGGGCGATGAGCAGGAACGGCACGGCGATCTCGCAGGCGGCATACGCGGCGACCGCTCGCCACCGGCCGTCGAGCCCGCGCAGCGCCCCGCGGCGCCGGGCCAGGGGCAGCAGGAGCGCGGCGCCGAGCGCCACCCGCGACCAGGCGATGAACGCCGGCGGGACGTCGGCGTCGACGGCGACCTTGATGAAGAAGTACGGCACGCCCCACACCACCGAGACGGCGGCGAACAGCAGCCAGCTGCGGGCGCTCATGCGTCGGCGGCTGCCTCGCCGCGCAGCCACTGGATGTACCGCGCGGCGGAGCGTTCCACCACGCGCCGGGCGTCGCGGCGCAGCACCGGCTCCCACCAGCCGCCGTAGATTCGGTCGAACCGGTAGGGCCGGACCGCGTCGACCACGCCGCGGACGGCCCGCTCGGGCAGCGGCAGCCGGTTCGGCGCGCTCCGCACGAAGGTGACCCGGTCCTCGCCCGGGGTCACGAAGATGGTGTCGCCGCTGAGCAACGCGCCGGCACCGCCGGCGCCCTCGGCCCAGTGCACGACCGCGCTGCCCGGGAAATGCCCGCCGCACTGGACCAGGGTGACGCCGGGAAGGACCGGCAGCGAGCCGGACCAGGTCAGCAGCGGCCGGTCGGGAGGGCGGGCGAGCCAGGAGGCGTCGACCGCTGGCAGCAGGATGTCGGCGTCCAAGGCGCGGGCCCATTCGGTGATGGCGCCGTAGAAGTGGGGGTGGCTCGCGCTGACCGCCCGCAGCCCGCCGGCATCCCTGACCGCCTTGATGGCAGGCTCGTCCAGGAAGCCTGGCGGGTCCCACAGCAGGTTGCCCTGAGGCGTGCGGACCAGCAGCGCCCGCTGGCCGATGGCGAACGGCGGGTCGACGCCGATCCCGACCAGGCCCGGCTCCACCTCGCGGATGTCGCCATGGTGCCCGGCCGCGCGCAGCTCCTCCGGCGTGGTCCACCGCTGACCGGTCGCGGGCACCCACTGGCGCTCGTCGGCGCAGATGACACACGCGGCGGGGGGCGACGGTCCCTCCGGGTAGTGGTTGCCACAGGTGGCGCAGATCCAGACCGGCACGGTTCCCATCCCTTCGATCGGGCCGTTGCGTCAACGGGTACGCGAGCTACCTGGTGGCCGTCAAGGCGGCCTAGAATCTGGCGGAGGTCACCAGCGTCTGGAGAGGCGTGCAGCCCGAGACGAAGTATGCGCGGTTGGGCGACGACCGGATCGCCTACCAGGTGCTCGGCGAGGGACCGCCCGACCTGGTGCTGACCATGGGTGCCTTCGGTCACGTCGACCTGCAGTGGGAGGACCCCGGGATCGCGCTGTTCCTGCGCGGGCTGGCGTCGTTCACCCGGCTGGTTGCGTTCGACCGTCGCGGGACCGGCGCCTCCGACCCTCTCCCCGACGACGCACCGCCGCCCTGGGAGGCGTATGCCGACGAGGTGACCGCGGTCATGGACGCGGTCGGCTCGCGGCAGGCGGCGCTCATGGCGACGACCGCCGAGGCCGGCCCGATGGCGCTGTTCTTCGCCGCCACCAGGCCGGAGCGGACCAGCGCGCTGATCGTCGGCAACGCCACCGCCAGGTATGTGGCCGCCGACGACTACCCGATCGGGATCCCGCCCGAGCAGGCCGAAGCCATCATCTCCCGGGTCGAGGACACCTGGGGGACCGGGGACAGGATCGCCGACGGCATCCCCAGCCGGGCCGGCGACGAGCGCTTCCGCCGCTGGATGGCCAGGATCCAGCGGTCCATCGCCAGCCCGAGGACGGTCCACACCTTCCTGCGCGCCCTGTTCCGGGTGGACGTCCGCCCGCTGCTCCCGCTGATCCAGGCGCCCACGCTGGTGCTGCACCGCCGCGACTTCCCGATGCTCCCGATCGAGCATGGACGCTACCTGGCCGAGCACATCCCCGGGGCCAGGCTGGTCGAGCTGCCGGGCTCGGACGGCCCGCTGGCCTGGGAGACACCGGAGCTGACCCTCCGCCACATCGAGGAGTTCCTGACCGGTGCGCCCCGGACCGCCCCGACGTCCCGGGTGCTGGCCACGGTGCTGTTCACCGACATCGTCGCCTCCACCGAGCGCGCCGCCGAGCTGGGCGACCGCCGCTGGCGGGAGTTGCTGCAGGTGCACGACGACCTGGCCAACCGGCTGGTCGAGCGGTGGGGCGGCAGGGTGGTGAAGACGACCGGCGACGGGATGCTCGCCACCTTCGACGGTCCCGGAAGAGCCATCGGCTGCGTGGTCGCGCTCCGCGACCAGCTCGGCGACATCGACGTCCAGGTCCGCGCCGGACTGCACGCCGGTGAGGTCGAGCTGCGTGGCGATGACGTCGGCGGGATCGCCGTCCACATCGCCTCCCGGGTCATGGCGACAGCCGGCGCCGGAGAGATCGTCGTCTCCCGGACTGTGCGCGACCTGGTCGCCGGCTCCGACATCACCCTGCAGGACCGCGGCAGCCGGCGGCTGAAGGGCGTCGACGGCGTCTGGCAGCTGTTCGCGGTGGCCGACCGCTGACAGCGGGCACAGGAAGACCACCACGGCGGGGCGCTGACCGGCCCGCTCAGGTCGGTATGGCCGACGGGGTCCGCGGCTCGCTGCGCTGGAGGCGCCGAGGGGCAGCGGAGGGGCTCAGACGAACGCGCTGAGGCCGGTGATCGCGCGGCCGACGACCAGCGTGTTCATCTCTCGGGTGCCCTCGTAGGAGTAGATGGCCTCGGCGTCGGCGACGAACCGGCCGACGTGGTGCTCCAGCAGGATGCCGTTGCCGCCCAGCAGTTCGCGGGCCCAGCCGACCGTCTCGCGCATGCGCACGGTGCAGAACGCCTTGGCCAGCGAGGCGTGCTCGTCCCTGGCCAGGCCGGCGGCCTGGAGCTGCGACAGGCGGGCGCACAGCGTGGCCGAGGCGGTGATGTTGCCCAGCATCCGCACCAGCAGGTCCTGGACCAGCTGGAAGCTGCCGATGGGTCGGCCGAGCTGCTCGCGCTTGATGGCGTAGGCCAGGGCGTGCTCGTAGGCGCCGCGGGCGCAGCCGACCGCCATCCAGGCCACCCCGGCCCGGGTCATCCTGAGGATTTCGGCGGTGTCCCGGAAGGAGTTGGCGTGCTGGAGCCGGTTGGCTTCGGGGACCCGCACGCCGTCGAGGGTGATGCGGGCGTTCTGCACCACCCGCAGCGCGATCTTGTCCTCCAGGTTCTCGGTGGTGAACCCGGGCGTGCCTGCCTCCACGACGAAGCAGATCGCCGCACCCAGGCGCCTTCCCAGCACAGGCGCACCCAGGCGACCCCTAGGGAATTGTGGTTCGCTGGAGCCTCTGGAGCTCCGCTGGAGAGGGGCAGAACGAGGAGGTGAGTTCCTCGCGGTCCCAGCCGGCGGTGCGCACGCCGGCGTCATAGGCGCTCTCGAGGAACCCAAGCAGGGCGATCCTGGGGTCATGGGCGTCGCGGACCTGGTCGTAGCCCAACAGCGCCATCGACCCGCCATAGACCTGCCGCCAGGCGGCCCCTGCCGGTTGCAGCGGTTGGTCGGCCAGGCCGGGCGGCTCGGGGGCGGTGTAGGAGTAGAAGGCGGGTTCGCGGGTGGTGTCATCGCCGGCCCAGAAGCCGAACGAGATGACCTCGTGGGAGTAGGCCTCACGAGTGACCG
>DASYSE010000031.1:0-23416 GCA_036003705.1 Actinomycetes bacterium
CGGGTCAGCTCGGCCAGGGCGGCCGTGCCGTAGACGAAGAACCCGACCACCAGCGGCCCCACGATGTAGCCCCACCAGCCCTGGCGCTCCACGATCACGGCCAGGTCGGCCGACCCGGCCTGCATGGCCACCGCGGCCGCGGCCAGCACCAGCGGCAGCTCGTAGGCGATCAGCTGGGCGGCGGCCCGGATCCCGCCCATCAGCGAGTACTTGTTGGCGCTGGACCAGGCGGCCATCAGGACCCCGATGACGCTGACGCTGGACAGGGCCAGGGTGACGAACAGGCCGACGTCGGAGGGGATCGGGACCAGGTTGGGGCCGGAGGGGATGAAGCCGAAGACCAGGATGGCCGGGATCAGGGCGACCGCCGGGGCGAGGGCGAACACCCACTTGTCGGCCGCCCGCGGGATGATCGACTCCTTCTGGACGAACTTGATCCCGTCGGCCACCAGCTGGAGCACGCCGTGGAAGCGGCCGGCCTCCATCGGCCCCACCCTGGCCTGCATGTGGGCCATGACCTTGTGCTCCATGTACCCGACGACCAGGGGGAAGGTCAGGAAGATGACCAGGATGGCCAGCACCTTGACCGGCATCAGCACCCAGTAGCCGTCGAGCAGGTCGCGGGCGGCGTCGATCACCGGTCGATGTCCCCCACGATGAAGAACATCGAGCCCATCACCGCGATCATGTCGGGCACAAGGGTTCCTTTGAGGAGATACGGCAGGGACGAGATGTTGTTGAACGACGGCGTGCGCATCTTGAACCGCCAGGGGGTCTTCTCGCCGTGGGACACCATGTAGTAGGAGAGCTGGCCGAGCGGCGCCTCGCTGCGCACGTAGGCGTGCCCCTGGGGAGTCCGGACCACCTTGGGCAGCTTGACGTTCACCGGCCCGGGTGGGATCCGCTCGTTGACCTGCTCGATGATCCTGAGCGACTCCCTGATCCGGGCGATCAGCGTGGCGTAGCGGTCGTAGCAGTCGCCGTTGCGCCCCGTGGGCACGTCGAACTCGACCTGGTCGTAGAACAGGTACGGCTCGGTCTTGCGCGAGTCCTCGGGCACCCCGGCCGCCTGCAGCGGCGCCCCGCTGACCCCGTAGGAGCAGGCGACGTCGGCCGGGAGCACCCCGATGCCCTTGGTCCGGGCGGCGAAGATCTCGTTGCCGAGGACCAGGTCGTCGTATTCCTTGAGGCGCTCGCGCATCCGTGAGACCAGGTCGCGGGACATGTCGATCGCGCCCCGGGGCAGGTCCTGCTTGAGGCCGCCGACCCGGCAGTAGGTGAGGTGCAGGCGGCCGCCGGTGACCCACTCCATCAGGGCCTGGATCTCCTCCCGCTCCCGGAAGGCGTAGAACATCGGCGTGATCGCGCCCAGCTCCAGCGGGTAGGAGCCGACGAACATCAGGTGGTTGAGGATCCTGGTCCATTCGGCCATCAGCATCCGGATCCAGGTCGCCCGCTCGGGCACCTCCAGGTTCATCTGCTTCTCGACCACCAGGGCGACGCCCAGCTCGTTGCAGATCGACGACACCCAGTCGTGCCGGTTGACCAGGGCGATGATCTGCCGGAAGTCGCGGTACTCGGCCAGCTTCTCGAACGAGCGGTGCATGTAGCCGATCACCGGCTGGGCGTCCTCGATCATCTCACCGTCGAGCGTGACCAGCACCCGCAGGACCCCGTGGGTGGCCGGGTGCTGGGGGCCGACGTTCAGGGTCATGTCCTGGGTGTGCAGCTCCCGGTCGGCCTTGTCGCGCACGATGATGCCGACGCCGGTGCCGTCGGCGGCCTGGAAGGCCGCGCCACCGCGCTCGAGCTCGGTCGCCACCGCTACTCCCCCGGTTCCTTGGCTCCCGGCCAGGGCTTGGCTTCCCTGGTCAGCAGGGCGAACTCCTTGCGCAGCGGGAAGCCCTCGAACTCCTCCGGCAGCAGCAGCTTGGCCAGGTTGGGGTGGCCGTCGAAGCCGATCCCGAACAGCTCGGCCGTCTCCCGCTCGTGCCAGTCGGCACCGGCCCACAGGTCGTGGACGGTGGGCAGGCGGCCGCCCTCCCGCGGCACGACCGTCCGCACCTGCAGGTGGTGGCGGTGGCTGGTCGAGTAGACGTGCAGGACCACGCCGATGCCCTCGGCCTCCTCGTCGACCCCGCAGAGGAAGTCGAAGAAGTTGCAGACCAGGTCCGGCCCGTGCCGGGCCAGCTCGGCCACCCTGCGCCAGTCGCCAGGGGCGACGGTGGCGGTGAGCAGCCCGTAGGCGATCTCGGCGCGGATCCCTCCGACTGGGGCACCCCCTTGGGGTTGCCCGGACCCCTCCGCCTCACCCAGCTCCGCGACCAGATGGTCGCGCATGGCCTGGGCGTCCACTAGGCGTCAGCCCCTACCACGATCGGCTCCGGCCGCTCCTCGCCGTTGGCGTAGCGCTGCTTCAGCGACTCCGAGCCGATCCGTTCCTGGAGCTTCATGATCCCGTGGAGCAGCGCCTCGGGGCGCGGCGGGCAGCCGGGGACGTAGACGTCGACCGGGATGATCTGGTCGACGCCCTTGGTGACCGAGTAGGAGTCCCAGTAGGGGCCGCCGCAGTTGGAGCAGGAGCCGAACGAGATCACGTACTTGGGCTCCGGCATCTCCTGGTACAGACGCTGGATGGCCGGGGCCATCTTGTCGGTGAGGGTGCCGGACACGACCAGCAGGTCGGCCTGCCTCGGGCCGTGGGCGAACGGGATCACCCCGAGCCGGATGAAGTCGTGGCGGGCCATCGAGGTGGCGATGAACTCGATGGCGCAGCAGGCCAGCCCGAAGTTGAACACCCACAGCGAGTACTTGCGGCCCCAGTTGAACACGAACTTGATCGGTTGTGGCAGCTCCACCGAGTCGACTAGGCCCACCTGAGGACCCCCTTCTTGAACGCGTAGAGGAGGCCGATGGCGAGCACTCCGATGAACACGACCATCTCCCAGAACGCGGCCACCCCGATGTCGGCGAAGACCAGCGCCCACGGGAACAGGAACACGCTCTCCACGTCGAAGATGACGAACAGGAACGCGAACACGTAGTAGCGAATCTGGGTCTGCGACCACGCGTTGCCCACGGGGTCCATGCCGCTCTCGTAGGTGGTGAGCTTGCCAGCCGTTGGCCGGCTGGGTCGAAGTATCCGGTTAGCGCCAAATGCGACCACCAGGAAGGCGATCGAGAGCACCAGAAGGGCGGCGAACGTGCCGTAGGCCTGGAAATACGCGGTCATAGGTGACGCGATTCTAGTCCAGTGCACCGGTGGGCGGCCAAGCTCAAACCCGTGGCCAGGCGCGCCGACCTCTGTAGGGATGAGGGGAACGGTGTGGAAGGCCTACCTGGGTGCCGGCGCGCTCGCGACCGGGGTCTACTACCTGCTGCCCGACGCCGCCGGAGCGGTGCTGAACGTCGTGGTCGGCGCCTCGGCGGTGATCGCCATCGCCGCCGGGATCGCCTGGCACGGGCCGCCCAGACGGCTGGCCTGGTGGCTGATCGCGGCCGCTCAGGGCCTGTTCGTGGCCGGCGACGCGCTGTTCTCGGTCAACCAGCTGATCCTCGAGATCGAGCCGTTCCCGTCGCTGGCCGACGCGTTCTACCTCGCCGGCTACCCGGTGCTGGCCACCGGCCTGGCCCTGCTGGCCCTCAGCCGCTCCGCCAGGCGCGACTGGGCGGGGGTGACCGACGCGGCCATCATCGCCATCGGGTTCGGGCTGCTGTCCTGGGTGCTGGTCATGGTCCCCTACTTCCATGACCCGTCCCTCGGCATGGTCGAGCTGCTCGTCTCGCTGGCCTATCCGGTCGGGGACGTGCTGCTGCTGGCACTGGCCGCCCGGCTGGCCACCGCCCCGGGCCGGCGCACGCTGTCGTTCCGGCTGCTGATCACCAGCCTGGCCGTGACCATGGCCGCGGACACGCTGTTCTCGGTGCTCGCCCTGAGCGGTGCCGACACCATGGTCACCGACGGCGGCTACCTGGTCGCCTACCTGCTGCTGGGCGCGTCCGCCCTGCACCCGTCGATGCCACGGCTGTCCCACCCGGCCCTGCGGCGGCGGGTCCGCCTGAGCCGGTGGCGGCTGCTGGCCATGGGCGCGGCCGCCCTGGTCGCCCCGGCGCTGCTGATCATCCAGCGGCTGCAGGGCAGCGACATCGAGGTCGCCGCCATCGCCGGCGCCTGGGCAGTCCTGTTCGTGCTGATCATGGTCCGCATGGCCGGGCTGGTGCGCGAGATCGAGCGGGCGGAGGCCGAGCGCCGGCGCCTGCTCGACCGGACCGTGCAGGCGGGTGAGCAGGAGCGCATCCACATCGCCGCCGAGCTCCACGACGGCCCCATCCAGCGCCTGGCGGTGCTCTCCTACGACCTGGAACGGGCCAAGCAACGGATGCTGAGCGCGAACCCGGCGGCCGTGGCCAGGCTCGAGCACGCCCAGACCGCGCTCTCCACCGAGATCCACGCGCTGCGGGAGCTGATGGCGTCGCTGCGGCCGCCGGCGCTGGACGAGGTCGGCCTGGAGGCCGCCCTGCAGGACCATGTCGGCGCCTTTGCCCGCCGCTCCGGCGTCGACTGCTCGGTGCGGGTGTCGCTGGCCGGCCGGCTCGAGCCCGAGCTGGAGACGATCGTCTACCGGGTGACCCAGGAGGCGTTGCTGAACGTGGCAAGGCACGCCTCCGCCGGCCGCCTCTGGCTCGACCTGCACGGGGTCGGCGACCGGGTGGACCTGTGCATCCGCGATGACGGGGTCGGCTTCGACCCGTTCACCGGCTCGACCCCGGACCAGGACGGCCACTTCGGCCTCATCGGCATGCGGGAACGGGTCGAGATGGCCGGCGGCCACTTCCAGCTCGACACCCGCCCCGGCGCCGGCGTCGTGCTGCGGGCCGTCTTTCAAGTTGCGGCCTAGCGCAGCGGTCATGTGTCCGGCGCCGCCTGCAGCGTCGACCATCGGTGCAGCCCTGGAGCTTGCGCGACGCCAACCTCGGCCACGCGACTCCCTCGAACCCGGATGCTTGGCCGGTATTCTGGCTCGGGCCGGCCGCGGGGTTGTACGAACCGGCAAGGCAACTATGCGGGCTTGGCCAGACTGTGAAGATGCTTCGAGCCGTCCCACCGCGTACGGTTTGCCAATGAGCGACCCGAGCAACCAGATCGCCGTCCGGCTCCGCGGGCTGACCAAGCGGTACGGCCAGGTCACCGCCGTCGACGGCATCGACCTGGACATCCGCGAGGGCGAGCTGCTCACCCTGCTGGGCCCGTCGGGGTCGGGCAAGACCACCATCCTGCGCATGGTCGCGGGCTTCGAGCTGCCCACCGAGGGCACCGTCCACCTGGGCCCGGTGGACGTCACCGCCAAGCCCCCGTTCGAGCGCGACGTCAACACCGTGTTCCAGGACTACGCGCTCTTCCCGCACATGAACGTGGCCGACAACGTCGGCTACGGCCTGCGCGTGCGCAAGGTTCCGCGGGCCGAGCGCCGGGAGCGGGTCGGGGCCGCCCTGGCCCAGGTCCGCCTGGAGCGGTTCGGCGACCGCCGGCCCACCCAGCTCTCCGGCGGCCAGCGCCAGCGGGTCGCCCTTGCCCGCGCGCTGGTCAACCGCCCGAAGGTGCTGCTGCTGGACGAGCCGCTGGGGGCGCTGGACCGCCAGCTCCGCCAGGAGATGCAGGTCGAGCTGAAGGCCATCCAGGCCGAGGTCGGGATCACCTTCGTGGTCGTGACCCACGACCAGGAGGAGGCCCTGACCATGAGCGACCGTGTCGCCGTGCTCCGGGACGGCCGGATCGAGCAGGTCGGCGAGCCCGCCCTGGTCTACGAGCGGCCGGCCAACCCGTTCGTGGCCGGGTTCATCGGCACCTCCAACGTGCTCGCCGGCCAGGCGGCGGCCGAGCTGGTGGGTGAGCCGGCCACGTTCACCGTGCGGCCCGAGAAGATCCACCTGCTGGACGCCGGGGCCGAGGCGCCGCCCGGTCACTGCCAGGCCGCCGGGACCGTCCGGGACGTCGCCTACGCCGGTCCGGTCACCCGCCTGACCGTCCGGCTCGACGTCGGCGCCGAGCTGGTCGTGCTGCAGCAGAACCTGTCCACCACCTCGGCCGAGGTTGCCGCGCTCGCCGGCAGCCGGGTCAAGCTGTTTTGGCGGCCCGAGCACAATTTCCGTCTATCCCCGGCCCCGGTGCCGGCATCCGCAGGAGGGTGACCATGCGACCGAGAACAAGAACGCGGCTGCTCCCGCTGGCCCTGGCCGTGGCCCTGGTGGTCCTGGCCGGCTGCGGGTCCGACGAGCCGAGCAGCTCGTCCGGCGCCCCCCAGGGGTTCACCCCGCCCGAGGTGCCGATGCTGCAGGCCCTCGGTGATGGCGAGGGAAAGGTCAACCTGGTGGCCTGGGCCGGCTACGTCGAGGACGGGTCGACCGACCCCAAGGTCGACTGGGTGACGCCGTTCGAGAAGGCCACCGGCTGCCAGGTCAACGTGAAGGTGGCCGGCTCCTCGGACGAGATGGTCCAGCTGATGAAGTCCGGACAGTACGACGCCGTCTCCGCCTCCGGCGACGCGTCCCTTCGGCTGATCGCCGGCGGCGACGTGGCCCCGGTCAACACCGACCTGGTCGAGAACTACGGCGACGTGTTCGAGGGCCTCAAGCTCAAGCCGTGGAACTCGGTCAACGGCAAGGCCTACGGCATCCCTCACGGCCGCGGGGCCAACCTGCTCATGTGGCGCACCGACCGGGTCAAGCCGGCCCCCGACTCCTGGAGCGTGGTGTTCGACCCCGCCTCCCCCTACAAGGGCAAGATCACCGCCTACGACTCCCCCATCTACATCGCCGACGCCGCCCTCTACCTCAAGGCGACCAAGCCCGAGCTCGGCATCACCAACCCCTACGAGCTGGACGACAAGCAGTTCCAGGCCTCGGTGGACCTGCTGAAGCAGCAGGCGGGGCGGATCGGGGAGTACTGGAGCGACTACACCAAGGAGATCCAGGCCTTCAAGAGCGGCTCCAGCGTGGTCGGGACGACCTGGCAGATCATCGCCAACCTGGCCAAGGCCGACAAGGCGCCGGTCGAGGTGACCCTGCCCAAGGAGGGGAGCACCGGCTGGTCCGACACCTGGATGGTCTCCTCCAAGGCCGCCCACCCCAACTGCGCCTACCGCTGGCTGGACCACATCATCTCGCCCAAGGCCAACGCCCAGGTGGCCGAGTGGTTCGGCGAGGCCCCCTCCAACCGCAAGTCCTGCCAGGAGACCGCCGACAAGCAGCACTGCGCCACCTTCCACGCCACCGACGAGAGCTACTTCGAGAAGGTGGCCTACTGGACCACGCCGATCGCCGACTGCGGCGACAGCCGCGGCCGGGTCTGCAAGGACTACGCGGAGTGGACCAGGGCGTGGACGGAGATCAAGGGCTGAGCCGGTGAGCGTGCAGGGGGCGCTGCGGCCGCTGTCCCGGGCGCTGTGGCGCCGGCCGCGGCTGAAGCTCGCCCTGCTGCTTTCGGCGCCGGTCGGCTGGCTGGTGGTCGCCTACCTGGGGTCGCTGTTCGTGCTGCTCGCCTCCGCGTTCTGGAGCACCGACAGCTTCACCGGGACGATCGTCCGCCAGCCGACCACCGAGAACTTCTCGGCCCTGCTGCGCGGCGAGGTCTACCGCGCCATCACCCTGCGGACCCTGCTGCTGGCCGCCGGGGTCACCGTGGTGGACGTGCTGCTGGGCTTCCCGGTGGCGTTCTTCATGGCCAAGGTGGCCAGGCGGCGCTGGCGGCCGCTGCTGCTGGCGGCGCTGCTCACCCCGTTGTGGGCCAGCTACCTGGTCAAGGCGTACGCCTGGCGGTTGATGGTCGGCACCGGCGGGGTGCTGGACTGGGCGCTGGCCCCGCTCGGGCTGCGGGCGCCCGGCTTCGGGCTGACCGCGGTCTGGATCGTCCTGGCCTACCTGTGGCTGCCGTACATGATCCTGCCCGTCTTCGCCGGTCTCGACCGATTGCCCGACTCGATGCTGGAGGCGTCGGCGGACCTGGGCGCCCACGCCTTCCGGACGTTCCGCTCGGTGGTCCTGCCCCTCACCCTGCCGGCGGTCGTGGCCGGCTCGATCTTCACCTTCTCGCTGACCCTCGGCGACTTCGTGGCCGTCAACATCGTCGGCGGCAAGACCCAGATGATCGGCAACGTCATCTACGCCAACGTCGGCGCGGCCAACGACCTGCCCTTCGCGGCCGCCCTGGCCACCGTGCCGGTGGTCATCATGCTCGCCTACCTGCTGGCGGCCAGGCGTGCCGGAGCGCTGGAGAGCCTCTGATGCACCTCTCCGGGTCGGCGCGGGTCGTGCTGCGGCTGGTCACGGCCGTGGTCCTGGCCTTCGTGTACCTGCCCCTGCTGGTGGTGGTGATCAACTCCTTCAACGCCGCCCGGGTGGCCAGCTGGCCGCCGGACGGGTTCACGGTCGACTGGTGGACCAGAGCGCTGGACAACCCGGGAGCACGGGCTGCCCTGTGGACCTCGGTCAAGGCCGCCACCGGGGCCACGGCGGTCGCCCTCCTGCTCGGCACGCTGCTGTCGTTCGCGGTGCAGCGCCATCGCTTCTTCGGCCGGGAGACGCTGTCGCTGCTGGTCGTGCTGCCGATCGCGCTGCCCGGCATCGTCACCGGCATCGCCCTCCAGTCGGCCTTCCGCTTCCTCGGCGTGCCGTTGTCGTTGTGGACGATCGTCGCCGGCCACGCCACCTTCTGCATCGTGGTCGTGTTCAACAACGCCCTTGCCCGGCTGCGGCGGGTGTCGCGGTCGCTGGAGGAGGCGTCCATGGACCTCGGCGCCGACGGCGTGCAGACGTTTGGCCTGGTGACCTTCCCCGCGCTGCGCTCGGCCCTGCTGGCCGGCGCCCTGCTCGCCTTCGCGCTCTCCTTCGACGAGATCATCGTGACCACCTTCACCGCCGGCGCCGGCGACCAGACCCTGCCCATCTGGATCTTCACCAACCTCACCCGCCCGAACCAGGCCCCGGTCGTCAACGTGGTCGCGGTCCTGCTGGTGCTGATCTCGGTGGTGCCGATCTGGCTGGCCCAGCGGCTGTCCGAGGGCACGGTCCGAGGCGCCGGCGTCGCCGCCCGCTGATCCCGGGCCCGGCTAGACCTGGCGGTCCAGGACCTGGTTGGCGACCTCCTGGAGGGCGCTGCGAACCGGGCCGGCGGGGACGCCCTCCAGGGCGGCCCGGGCGGCGTCGACCTCGGCCTGGGCGGTGCGGCGGGCCTCGGCCAGGGCGGGCGAACGGCGGAGCAGCTCGAGGGCGTCGCTGACGGCGCCGTAGTCGTGGTCGCCGTCCAGCACGGCGGCCAGGCGCTCGGCCTCTGGGCCGCCCGCACGGAGCAGGTACAGCACGGGCAGGGTGCGGACCCCGGCCCGCAGGTCGCCGCCTGGGGCCTTGCCGGCCACGGCGGTCTCGCCGGTGATGTCGAGCAGGTCGTCGCCGAGCTGGAAGGCCCGCCCGACCCGCTCGCCGTACTCGGTCAGCGCCTCCACCACCCGCGGGTCGGCGCCGGCCAGGTAGCCGCCGAGCCGGCAGGCGGCCGCGATCAGGGCGCCGGTCTTGTCGGCGAGCACGGCCAGGTAGTGCTCGACCGGGTCGTCGCCGGGCCCTGGACCGCGGACCTCGCGGATCTGCCCCTGGGTGAGCCGGGCGATCGCCCTGGCCAGCACCCTGGTCGCCTCGGTGCCGAGGCTGGCCGTGACCTCGGAGGCCCGCGCGAACAGGTAGTCGCCGGTGAGCACGGCCACCTTGTTGTCGTAGCGGGCGTTGGCCGAGCGCATGCCCCGGCGCACCTCGGCCTCGTCCATGACGTCGTCGTGGTAGAGGCTGGACAGGTGGGTGAGCTCGATGGCCACGGCCGCCCCGACCAGGCGCGGGTCGCCAGGGTTGCCGGTGTGGCCGGCGATCAGGACGAGGGTCGGTCGCAGGCGCTTGCCGCCGGCGGCGACCAGGTAGCTGGCCGCCTCCTGGACGAACGGGTCGGCGGTGGCCACCGCCTCGTCCAGCGTCGCCTCGACCTGCACCAGACCGGCCTTGACGCGTGCCTGGATACCGGCGAGGGCGTCGGTGGTGGACGACCGGGCGGCGCGCACGCTACCCCAGGATCCTCTCGGCCGTCCTGGCCGCCGAGACCAGCGCCTCAGGGGCCAGCCCGATGGCCACCGTGAGCAGGCTGGCAAGGCCGAGGGCAAGCCCGAGGACCGGCGTCCGGCCGGGCGCGGCCTCGGCATCGCCCACCGGCTCCTGGAGGTAGGCGACGACCAGCACCCGCAGGTAGAAGAAGGCGGAGATGACCGAGCTGACCACCGCGACCACCACCAGCCAGGTCAGCCCGGCCTCGATGCCGGCCAGGAACACGTAGTACTTGGCCCAGAAGCCCGACAGCGGCGGGATGCCGGTGAGGGCCAGCATGAACACGGCCAGCAGCCCGGCCGCCCACGGGTGGCGCCTGGCCAGCCCCCGGTAGTCGTCGAGCGAGGACCGCTCCCGGATGGCGTCGTCGTCCGGCGGCCCCAGCCGCGACACGTACTGCACGACCATGAACGCGCCCATCACCATGAACGCGTAGGCCAGCAGGTAGAACATGGAGGCGGAGACGCCGGCGGGCACGGTGGCGGCCGCGGCCACGCCGACCAGCAGGTAGCCGGCGTGGGAGATCGACGAGTAGGCGAGCATCCGCTTGAGGTCGGTCTGGACGACCGCCAGGGCCGCCCCGACCAGCATGGTGAGGACGGCCACGGCGGCGATCACCGGCCGCCAGGAGACCACCAGCCCGCCGAGCGCGCCCGCGAACACCCGCAGGAACACCGCGAAGCCGGCCACCTTGGTGGCGGCGGCCATGAACGCGGCCACCGGGGTCGGCGTCCCCTGGTAGACGTCGGGGGTCCACATATGGAACGGCACCGCCGACACCTTGAAGCAGAAGCCGACCGCCAGCAGGCCGATGCCGGCCAGCAGCAGGGTGCCGTCGCCGGTCGGGTCGGCGCTGGCGCGCGCGATGCCGAGCAGGTTGGTGGTGCCGGTTGCCCCGTAGCACAGCGCGATGCCGTAGAGCAGGAAGGCCGAGGAGAACGCCCCGAGCAGGAAGTACTTCATGGCCGCCTCCTGGGCGGCCTGGCGGCGGCTCGAGCCGGCCATCACGTACAGGCTCAGCGACAGGATCTCCAGGGCGATGAACACCACCAGCAGGTCGGAGGCCGCGGCCAGCAGCACCATGCCGAGCAGGGCGAAGAGCAGCAGCGGGAAGACCTCGGGCGGGGTGTCGTCCGGTTCTCCCTCGCGGCTGTCGCCCTGGGTCACCATCAGGGTGGCCAGGGCGCCGACCGCCAGCAGCACCATCCTCGAATAGCGGGTGATGCCGTCGAGCGACACCGCGCCCTCGAAGGCGACCCGTGACAGGTCCCAGTTCCAGGCGGTCAGGCCGGCGGCAACGGCCAGACCGGCCAGGGTGAGGCCGGCGAGCACGCCGCGCCCGGCCTTCGGCCAGAAGGCCACCACCATCAGCAGGACGACCCCGGCGGCGGCCAGCGCCAGCTCGGGGGCGATGGCGCGCCAGTCGATCTGCGGCAGGGGCAGCAGCTCGGCGGTGGCTTGGGCCAGCAGGTGCACGTGGCTCCTCCGGGGTCAGGGACTCGACGCTTGGGTCTGCTCGACGACGCGCTGAGCCGACGGCTCGACCCGGTCGAGCACCGGCCGGGGGAACAGGCCGAGGACGATGATGGCGGCGACCAGCGGGCCCAGGATCGCCCATTCCCGCCCGGTCAGGTCGGGCAGGGCCCGGTTCTCCTCCCGCTCCAGCGGCCCGTGCCACATCCGCTGGTAGGCCCAGAGCAGGTAGACCGCGCCGAGTATGACCCCAAGCGCGGCCAGCACGGCGGCGGCGCGGTTCTCGAGGAAGGCCCCGAGCAGGGTGAGGAACTCGCCGACGAAGCCGATCAGGCCGGGCAGGGCGACCGAGCCGAGGGTGATGACCAGCATGACCGCGGCCATGCGGGGCACCGCCTGCTGCAGCCCGCCGAACTCGTCGATCCGGCGGGTGCCGCGGCGCTCCTCGAGCATGCCGATGACGAAGAACAGCCCACCGATGACCAGCCCGTGGGCCACCATGTAGAACACCCCGCCCTGGAGGCCCTGGACGTTGAAGGCGAAGATGCCGAGCACGATGAAGCCCAGGTGGGACACCGAGGAGTAGGCGACCAGCGTCTTGAAGTCGCGTTGCACGGTGGCGACCAGCGCGCAGTAGAGGATCCCGACCACGGCCAGGGTGAGCAGGGCCGGCTGGAACCAGTGCGCGGCGTCGGGGAACAGCGGCAGGGCGAAGCGCAGGAAGCCGTAGACCCCGAGCTTGGACATGACCCCGGCCAGCAGCACGGTGGTGGTGGTCGGGGCCTCGGTGTAGGCGTCGGGCAGCCAGGTGTGGAGCGGCCACAGCGGGGTCTTGATGGCGAAGGCGGCGAAGAAGGCGGCGAACAGCCAGCGCTGGGTGGCCGGCGCCTTGTCGAAGTCGCGCAGGGTGTCGTAGTCGAAGGTCGGCACCCCGGTCGCCTTCTGGTGCAGCCAGAACAGGGCGATGATGCCGACCAGCATCAGCAGGCCGCCCAGCAGGGTGTAGACGAAGAACTTGACCGCCGCGTAGACCCGCCGCTGGCCGCCGAAGGAGCCGATCAGGAAGTAGGCCGGGACCAGCACCGCCTCCCAGAACACGTAGAACAGGAACAGGTCGAGGCTCACGAACACCCCGAGCATGGCCGTCTCCAGCACCAGCAGCAGGCCCAGGTAGCTGCGAGGCCGGTCGGTCATGCGCCACGAGCCGGCGATGGCCAGCGGCGTCAGCACGGTGGTGAGCAGGACCAGGGGAAGGCTGACCCCGTCGACCCCGACCCGGTAGCTCACCCCGAAGGCCGGCACCCAGTCGGCGGCCATGCCCAGCTGGAACCCGGCCTCCCCGGTCTCGAAGCGGGCGGCCAGGACGACCCCCAGCCCGAGGGTTGCCAGGCTGGCCGCCAGCGCCACCCAGCGGGCCGGCTGCGCGCGGTCCGCGGGAACGAAAGCGACCAGCAGCGCCCCGACCAGCGGGGCGAACAGCGTTGCGGTCAGCAGCACGGCGGGGGCTCCAGGTGGGGTGGGGTCATGGCCGGAACACGAGGAAGGCGACGATCAGCACGGCGCCGCCGAGGACGCCAAGGGCGTAGCTGCGGACCAGGCCGGACTGGAGGCGGCGGCCGCTGCGGGCGCCGCTGCCGACCAGCTCGGCGACGCCGTTGACGGCGCCGTCGATGCCGCGCTGGTCGACGGTGCGGGCCAGGAAGGCGGCCAGGGCCCCGCCGAGGGTGACGGTGAAGAGCTCGTAGGCCTGGTCGACGTAGAGCCGATCGGCCAGGGCCCGCCAGGGCGAGGCGTAGCGCCGCCGCAGGGCCAGCCAGTCGACCTGCCTGGCGTACAGCAGGTAGGCGGCCACCGCCCCGGCCGCCGCGACGCCGGTGGCCACCGCCGACAGCCCGAACGCGGCCGCCAGGGACTCGTGCTCCTCCGGCGCGCCAAGGACCGGCTCCAGGAACTGCTGGAAGCGGCCGCCCTCGCCGGTGAAGGTGGTCAGGACGAACCCGGCCACCACGGCCCCCAGGCCGAGCACGACCAGGGGCGCGGTCATGACCGGCGGGGACTCGTGGGGGTGGCGGCCCTCCGGCCAGCGCCGCTCGCCGAAGAAGGTCAGGAACACGTAGCGCGACATGTAGAAGGCGGTCAGGCCGGCCGTGAGCACCCCGACCACCCAGGCCAGCCGGCCGATCCCGCCGTGCTCGAAGGCGGCGGCCAGCACCTGGTCCTTGGAGTAGAAGCCGGCCGTCAACGGCACCCCGATGATGGCCGCCCAGGCCAGCATGGTCGTCCAGAAGGTGACCGGCATGGCGGTGCGCAGGCCGCCGAAGTGCTTGACGTCGGTGTCGTCGTCGTTGCCGTGCATCACCGACCCGGCCCCGAGGAACAGCTGGGCCTTGAAGAAGGCGTGGGTGACCAGGTGGAACATGCCGGCGGCATAGCCGATCGGCCCCAGCCCGACGCCGATGAACATGTAGCCGAGCTGGGACACGGTCGAGTAGGCGAGGATCTTCTTGATGTCGTCCTGGCCGATGGCGATGAGCGCGGCCAGCAGGGCGGTGGCGGCGCCCACGACCACCACCACCGTCTGCGCGGTGCCCGAGACCTCGAAGAACGCGTGGGTCCTGGCGACCAGGAACACCCCGGCGGTGACCATGGTGGCGGCGTGGATCAGGGCCGACACCGGGGTCGGGCCGGCCATGGCGTCGGGCAGCCAGACGTAGAGCGGGATCTGGGCGCTCTTGCCGGTGCAGGCCACGAACAGCAGCAGGGCGATGGCGGTCGCCGTGCCTGAGGCCAGCCCGGTGGCCTGCCCGAAGACGTCGTCGAAGTCGAGGCTGCCGACGGTGGCGAAGATCAGGAACATGGCCAGCAGGAAGCCGATGTCGCCGATGCGGTTGGCAAGGAAGGCCTTCTTGGCCGCCGGCGGCGCCCAGACCTCGTGGGTGTCGTCGGGCTCGCCTTCGACGAGGCGGCCGAGCGGGTTGACCAGCAGCAGCCGGCGGTTGAACCAGAAGCCGACCAGCAGGTAGGAGCAGAGCCCGACCCCCTCCCAGCCGAGGAACATGACCAGGAAGTTCTGGGCCAGGACCAGGACCAGCATGGAGGCCACGAACAGGTTGAGCCAGGCGAAGAACGTCTGCCGCCGCTCGTCGTGCTCCATGTAGCCGATCGAGTACAGGTGGATGAGGCCGGAGATGCCGGTCACGACCAGGGCCATGAGGGCGGACAGGGGGTCCCAGCGCAGGTCGAAGGCGACCCGCAGGTCGCCGGAGGAGAACCACTCGTAGCCGCGCAGGATCTGGCTGCGGCCCTCCGCATCGTGCGACAGCAGCTCGAGGAAGGCGGCCAGGGCGACCACGAAGGCGGCGGCCACGGCGAGGGTGGCCAGCCAGCCGGCCAGCCGGCGCAGGCGCTGGCCGAGCAGCACGTTGACCGCGAAGCCGGCCAGCGGCAGGACCGGGAGCAGCCAGATCAGGCGGATCGCGCCGGTAGCGTTCAGGACACCGTCACCCCTTGAGCAGGTTGACGTCGTCGACCGAGGCCGACGAGCGCTTGCGGAAGATGGCGACAAGGATGCCGAGGCCGACCACGACCTCGGCGGCGGCCACCACCATCACGAAGAACGCCAGCACCTGGCCGTCGAGGTTGCCATTGGTCTTGGCGAAGGTGATGAACGACAGGTTGACCGCATTCAGCATCAGCTCGACGCACATGAACACGACGATGGCGTTGCGCCGGATCAGCACCCCGGTGACGCCGATGCCGAACAGCAGGGCCGAGAGCAGCAGGTAGGCGCCGGGTCCGACCCTCATGGCTGCCGCTTCCCCAGCACCAGGGCGCCGACGGCGGCCACCACCAGCAGGATGCCGGCGGCCTCGAAGGCGAAGGTGTAGCGGGTGAACAGGATCCGCCCGATCGCCTGGACGTTGCCGCCCGCGTTGGCCTGGGCCAGGCTGGCCGGCTCGGCGTCGAACACCCCGGCCAGCAGGGCGCCGACGAGCGCGACCAGCAGCCCGAGGGTGAGCAGGACCGCCGCCGGCCGCTGGCCCCTGATCGTCTCCTTGAGGACCTCGTCGTTGCCGATGCCGAGCAGCATCAGCACGAACAGGAACAGCACCATGATCGCCCCGGCGTACACGATCACCTGCACGGCGGCCACGAACTGGGCCTCCAGGAGCACGTAGAACCCGGCCAGGCAGAAGAAGTTCACCACCAGCAGCAGGGCCGAGTAGACGGCGTTGCGGTTCAGCACCATGCCAAGGGCCGAGACCACGGCCACCGGGGCCAGCACGACGAACACCACCAGCTCAGCCTGCTCGGCCGAGGTCGCCGCCAGCAGCCGGGTCACGTGGCCACCCTCTCGATCGGGGCCGCCGCCAGCATCGGGATCACTTCGCCCCTCTCGATCGGGGCCGCCGCCAGCATCGGGATCATTTCGCCACCCCCTCGTCGGCCGGCAGGTCGCGGTCGGCCTGGCTGCTCTCCTGCTGGCGCAGCAGGGCCCAGACCGGCTCCACGGACTCCTGGGACACCGACGCCTGGGGGCCGTAGCGGGCGATCTTCGGCGGCCCGTCCTCGGCGTCGACGTGGGGTGGGGCCTTGGCCCCCGCCGGGACGGCGGCGAGCAGGTCGGGCTTGTCGTAGACCAGCCCCTGGCGGGTCGGGGACGACAGCTCGTACTCGTTGGTCATGGTCAGGGCGCGGGTCGGGCACGCCTCGATGCAGAGCCCGCAGAAGATGCAGCGGTTGTAGTTGATCTGGTAGATGGCCGCGTAGCGCTCCCCGACCGAGTAGCGGGCCTCCGGGGTGTTGTCGGCCCCCTGGACGTAGATGGCGTCGGCCGGGCAGGCGTAGGCGCACAGCTCGCAGCCGATGCACCGCTCCAGGCCGTCCGGGTAGCGGTTGAGCTGGTGGCGGCCATGGAAGCGGGGCGAGGTCGGCCGCCTCTCCTCGGGGTACTGCACGGTGTTGCGCTTGCGGAACATGCTCCGGAAGGTGACCGACAGCCCCTTCAGGATCTCGCTGGGCATCATGGCGTTGACCCTCCTGGGGCGGTGCGGTCCGCCTTCTCCGTGCCGGAGGAAGGCAGCAGGAACGAGAGCAGCAGCAGGGCGAGCAGCACGCCGATGGCGCCGAGCAGCACCGGCCGGGGCAGGTTGACGTCGACCACCAGGACCACGGCGGTGACCGCCACCCAGGCCAGGGCGACCGGGATCAGCACCTTCCAGCCGAAGTCCATCAGCCGGTCGAAGCGCAGCCGGGGCAGGGTCGCCCGCAGCCAGATGAAGATGAAGATGAAGAAGAAGACCTTGGCCACGAACCACAGGATCGGCCAGAGCCAGGGCAGGAAGTCGAACGCCGGGCCGTCCGGCCCGCCGAGGAACGCGGTCGCGGCGACGGCCGACACGGTGATGATGTTCAGGTACTCGGCCAGGAAGAACAGGGCGAACTTCACTCCGGAGTACTCGGTGTGGTAGCCGCCGACCAGCTCCGACTCGGCCTCGGGGAGGTCGAAGGGGGCCCGGTTGGTCTCGGCGATGCCCGCCAGCAGGAACACCAGGAACAGCGGGAGCTGGAAGATGACGTACCAGCGGGGGATGAAGCCGAGCAGCGGGTCGCCCTGCTGGGCGGCGACGATGCCGGCGGCCGAGAGCGTGCCCGCGGTCATGAACACCCCGACCAGCGACAGGCCCTGGGCGATCTCGTAGCTGATCATCTGGGCCGACGAGCGCACGGCCCCCAGCAGCGGGTAGTTGGACCCGGACGCCCAGCCGGCCAGCACGATGCCGTACACCTGCAGGCTGCCCATGGCCAGCACGAACAGCAGGCCGACGTTGAGGTCGGTCAGCTGGGCCCGCTGGCTGCCGAAGGCGGTCCCGAACGGCAGCACCGAGAAGGCGAGGAAGGCCGGGATCATCATGATCACCGGGGCGATGCCGTACAGGATCCGGTCGGCGTTGCTCGGCCGCACGTCCTCCTTGAAGAACAGCTTGATGCCGTCGGCCAGGGTCTGGAGCACCCCGAACGGCCCGACCCGGTTGGGCCCGACCCTGGTCTGCATGAAGGCCACGATGCGGCGCTCCAGCCACACGGTCAGCATCACGCTCACCATCAGGAAGGCGAACACGCCGACGACCTTGACGGCCAGGATGAGCAGGTCCCAGAGCGTCTCATTCATCGGCGCACCCCCCTTGGGGTTCCCCAGACCCCTGCGTCGCTCATGCGGCCGCCTCCTCCACCGCCGTGACCGTGACCCGCAGGGCCGGGGAGGGGCCGAGCAGCGCCCCAAGGGCCAGGTCGGGCTGGTTGGCCGGGACGAAGGCGCAGCCGGGGGCGACCGTCGGGGCCACCCTGACCGGGAGCCTGGCCGTGCGGTCCTCGCCGAAGTCGACCTCGGCGGTGGCCCCGTCGTGGAGGCCGAGCCGGCCGGCGTCCTCGGGGTGCAGCTCCACGAAGGCGCCGGGGGTCTCCCGGTTGAGGTCGGCCGCCCTGGCCAGCATCGACGCCCCGTCCAGCAGCAGCGGGTAGGTGATCAGGGCGAGGCCGCTGTCGCCCTGCTCGTCCTGCGCCGCCGCCGGTTCGGGCTCGGGGCGGGTCGCAGGCGCCGGGGGGGCGGGAAGCGCCCCCCCAGACCCCCCCTCCGGCCGTCTGCGGAACCGCTCGGTCTCGGCCGCGACCTGGCTGAGGGTGGGGATCGCGAGGTCGACCCCGAGCCTGGCCGCGAGCTGGTCGGCCAGCTCCCACACGGCCTGGGCGGCCCCGCCGACCGGGACGGCCGGGTGGCTGGCCTGGACCCGCCCCTCCCAGTCGGTGAAGGTGCCCTCGGTCTCGGCGTAGACCGCACCCGGCAGCAGGACGTCGGCCCGGCCGGTGGTGTCGTTGACCTGGTGGTCGACGGCGACCACGAAGGCCCGCTCCAGGGCCTGCTCGGCCAGCTCGCGCGGGCCGTGGTCGCGGACCAGGTCGACCCCCGCCAGCACCAGCACGCCCAGCTCACCGGCGGCGGCCGCGCTGACCATGGCCGGGCCGTCCAGGCCGGGTGCCTCGGGCGGGTCCGCCCCCCAGGCCTGGGCCAGCTCGCCCCGGGCGGCGGCGTCGCCGACCGGCCGGCCGCCGGGGAGCAGGCCCGGCCGGGCGCCGACGTCCAGCGCCCCCCGGTCACCGGCCCGCCGCGGCACCCAGGCGAATCGGGCTCCCAGCGACGAGGCCAGCCGGGCCGCCGCGGCCAGCCCGCCGGTTGCTGCCCCCCGCCAGCCGGCGAGGATCACGACGCCGGGGGCTGTCGCTTCGCCACCTGAGCCCCCGGCGTTCGCGGCCTCCCTCAGGAGGCGGCCGGCGTCGTCCTCGGCCCGGCCCAGGCGTCGCAGCGCCTCGGCCTGGCCGCCGGGGAGGGTGGCGACGACGGTGGCGAACTCGGCCAGCCGCCCTGGCCGTGACCCGACCGCGACCACCGGCACGCCCCGGCGCTGCGCCGCCTTGCGCAGCCGCAGCCACAGGATCGGCGACTCCTCGTGGGGGTCGAGGTCGACCACCACGACCGCCTTGGCCGTCTCCAGGTCCCGGTAGGTCGGCATCCCGTCCTCCGGGCCGCGGCCGGCGACCTGGGCGACGGCGGCCGCGTCGGCCTCGGCCTCCGGCCAGGTGCGGGCGTCGACGTTGTTGGAGCCGAAGGCGACCCTGGCCAGCTTCTGCAGGGCATAGGCGTCCTGGTCGGTGAGGTGGCCCCCGACCAGGACCCCGACCCCCTTGGCCTTGGCCGCTCTGATCCCGTCGGCGGCCCGGCGCAGCGCCTCCGACCAGGAGGCGGTCCGCAGCTTGCCGTCCTCGGACAGCTGGGGGGTCAGCACCCGCTCCGGGGACTGGGCGTAGGCGAAGCCGTAGCGGCCGCGGTCGCAGTTCCAGGCCTCGTTGACGTCGTCGTTGTCGCGGGCCAGCTGGCGGGTGACCAGGCCACGGCGGGCGTCGATGCGCAGGTTGCAGCCGGCCGCGCAGTGGTTGCAGACCCCGTCGGCGGAGGACAGGTCGAACGGTCGCGCCTGGAACCGGTAGGACGGCGAGGTCAGCGCCCCGACCGGGCAGATCTGCACGACGTTGCCGGAGAAGTGGCTCTCGTACGGCTCGTCCTCGTAGATCGCCACCTGCTCCAGCGCCCCCCGCTCGAACAGCTCGATGAACGGGTCGCCGGCGACCTCGCTGGAGAAGCGGGTGCAGCGGGCGCAGAGCACGCAGCGCTCCCGGTCCAGCAGGACCGTCTCGGAGATCTTGACCGGCTTCTCGTAGTGGCGCTTGGTCTCCACGAACCGGGTCTCCCCCGGCCCGTGGGCCATGGTCTGGTCCTGCAGCGGGCACTCGCCGCCCTTGTCGCACATCGGGCAGTCGAGCGGGTGGTTGATCAGCAGCAGCTCGAGGTTGCCCTGCTGGCCGGCCCTGGCCACCTCGGAGGTGACCTGGGTCTTGACCACCATGCCGTCGGTCACCGTCGTGGTGCAGGCGGTGAGCGGCTTGCGCTGGCCGGCCACCTCGACCAGGCACTGCCGGCAGGCCCCGAGCGGGGCCAGCAGCCGGTGGTCGCAGAACCGCGGGACGATCGTGCCCAGCTGCTCGGCGGCGCGGATCACCAGCGTGCCCGGGAGGACCTCGAGCTCCTGGCCGTCGATGGTGATCTTCACGGTGGTCGGCTTGTCGGGCATGGCGCTCCTAGTGGGCAGCGACGGTGACGCGTGCCCCCGGGAAGGGGCAGCCACCGCCGCTGACGTGCTCGTTGAACTCGTCGCGGAAGAACTTGAGGGCGGAGACGATCGGGCTGGTCGCCCCGTCGCCGAGGGCGCAGAACGAGCGCCCGAAGATCGAGTCGCAGATGTCCGCCAGGATGTCCATGTCGTCGGGCCGGCCCTGGCCGGTCTCCAGCCGGCCGAGGATCTTGCGCATCCAGTCGGTGCCCTCGCGGCAGGGGGTGCACTTGCCGCAGGACTCGTGGGCGTAGAACTCGGTGAAGTTCAGGCAGGCCCTGACCACGCAGACGTCCTCGGAGAGCACCATCACCGCGGCCGTGCCGAGCAGGCTGCCGGCGGCCTGGATGCCCTCGAAGTCCATGGGCGTGTCCAGGTGGTCGCCGGTGAGCATCGGGGTCGAGGAGCCGCCGGGCGTCCACGCCTTGAGGGCCTTGCCGTCGAGCATGCCGCCGGCGGCACCCATGATCACCTCGCGGGCCGGCACGCCGAGGGGGAACTCGAAGTTGCCCGGGTTGTTGACGTCACCGGAGACGCTGAACAGCTTGGGGCCGGGCGACTTCTCGCTGCCCATGGAGCGGAACCAGTCGACGCCCTTGCGGATGATCCAGGGCACGGTGGCGATCGTCTCCACGTTGTTGACGGTGGTCGGCGCCCGGTACAGGCCCTCGACGGCCGGGAACGGCGGGCGCAGCTTGGGCTGGCCGCGCTGGCCCTCCAGCGAGGACAGCAGCGCCGTCTCCTCGCCGCAGATGTAGGCCCCGGCGCCCCGGTGCAGGACCAGGTCGAGGTCGAACCCGGAGCCCTTGATGTCGCGGCCGAGCAGCCCCCGGTCGTAGGCGGCGTCGATCGCCGCCTGCAGCCGGCGGCCCGGCCAGCCGCACTCGCCCCGCAGGTAGATGAACGCGGTGCGGCAGCCGATGGCGTAGGCGGAGACGATCACCCCCTCGACCAGGGCGTGCGGGTCGCGCTCGAGCAGCTCCATGTCCTTGAAGGTGCCCGGCTCGCTCTCGTCGGCGTTGACCACCAGGTAGGTCGGCTTGCCCGTGCCCTTGGCCAGGAAGCCCCACTTCATGCCGGTCGGGAAGCCGGCCCCGCCCCGGCCCCGGAGCCCCGAGTCCTTGATCAGCTGGACCAGGTCCTCCGGGACCTTGGCGAAGGCGGCGTCGAGGCTGGCGTAGCCGTCCAGCTTGCTGAACCGGTCGAGCTCGTGGGCCCGGTTGTCCCCCCAGCGGGAGGTGAGCACCTTCACCTGCTCGGTCACCGGCCATCACCCTGTTCGGGAGCCGGCCCCTGGTCCTGGGGCGCCTTGTGGGCCGCCTCCGGATCCTGGCCTCCGGGTGGTTGGGTGGGGGCGGTCCCGGCGAACGCGGCCGGGGGGTCGCCCAGGCCGGCCAGGCGCCAGTGCAGCCCGGCGGTCGACGGCTCGGTCACCGACCCGTCGGCGGCGAAGGTCGGCGGCGGGACCTCGTCCCGGAGCAGGGCCTCCAGCAGGGCCAGGGCCTCCTCGGTGGTCAGCCGCTCGTAGTTCTCCGTGTTGACCTGGACCACCGGGGCGCCGTCACAGGCGGCCAGGCACTCCACCTCCTCCACCGTCACCATCCCGCCCGCATCGGTGCCGCCGAGCGGCACCTCCAGCCGCTCGGCCACCGCCGCGGCGATCTCGCGCGAGCCGCGCAGCTGGCAGGGCAAGGTCTTGCAGACCGAGATGAGGTACTTCCCCACCGGGCGGCGCCGGAACATGGTGTAGAAGGTGGCCACCGCCCCGACCTCGGCCTTGGTCAGCCCGAGCAGCTGGGCCGCCTGGGCGACGCCGGCCGGCGACACGTAGCCGTCCTCCGCCTGCAGCAGGAACAGGATCGGGAGCAGGGCCGAGCGCGGCTGCGGGTAGCGGGCGATCAGCTCCTCGGCCCGGGTCAGGGTCTGGTCGGACAGGGGCACGGCGGTGGGGGGCTCCTTCTCTTCCTCAGCGGTCGACGCCGCCGAGGACCGGGTCGATGGAGGACATGGCGGCGATGACGTCGGCGACCAGCAGCCCGATCGCCATCGGGGTGCCGGTCTGGAGGTTCACGAACGACGGGTCGCGGACGTGGACCCGGTAGGGCAGGTTGCCGCCGTCGGAGACGACGTGGTAGCCGAGCTCGCCCCGGGGCGACTCGATGGGCACGTAGACCTCGCCCCTTGGCACCTTGATGCCCTCGGTGACCTGCTTGAAGTGGTGGATCAGGGCTTCCATGGACTCGCCCATGATGTGCTGGACGTGGGCCGGGGAGTTGCCCAGCCCGTCGGGGCCGAGGGCGAGCTTGGCCGGCCAGCCGATCTTGGGGTCGGTCGACATCACCGGCCCGCCGGGCAGGCTGTCCAGGACCTGCTCGACGATCCGCAGGCTCTCGCGCATCTCGGCCAGCCGGACCTGGTAGCGGGCGTACACGTCGGAGCCGGTGGCCGTCGGCACGTCGAACTCGTACTGCTCGTAGCCACAGTAGGGCTGGGCCTTGCGCAGGTCGTGCTCCAGGCCGGCGGCCCGCAGCATCGGCCCGGTGGTCCCCAGCCCGACCAGCTCCTCCAGGGAGAGGTGGCCGATGCCCCTGGTCCGCTCCAGCCAGATCGGGTTGTTGGTGAGCAGGGTCTCGTACTCGTCGGCCTTGGCCCGCATGTCGCGCACGAAGGCGCGGATCTTGTCCTCGGTGCCCTCGGGCAGGTCCTGGGAGACCCCGGCCGGCCGCACCCAGGCGTGGTTCATGCGCAGCCCGGTGACGTCCTCCAGGATGTCCAGGATCTCCTCCCGCTCCCGGAAGCCGTAGAGCATGATCGAGAGGGCGCCCAGCTCCAGCCCGGTCGTGGCCAGCCAGACCAGGTGGGAGGAGATGCGGTTGAGCTCCATCATCAGGACCCGCAGGGCCTGGGCCCGCGGCGGGGCCTCGATGCCGAGCAGCTTCTCCACGGCCAGGCAGTAGCCGGTCTCGTTGAAGATCGGGGCCAGGTAGTCCATGCGGGTCACGAAGGTGACCCCCTGGACCCAGGTGCGGTACTCGATCGACTTCTCGATGCCGGTGTGCAGGTAGCCGACCACCGGCTGGAGG
>DASYSE010000032.1:0-4122 GCA_036003705.1 Actinomycetes bacterium
GACGTGACCAAGCACGCCTGCCACCTGCACACCCAGGAGCACGGCGAGCGGGTCCCGCTGGTGGTGGTGCAGACGACCAACTCGGTGATCGCCTTCGGCTCGGGCATGGCCACCATCACCAAGGACGGGGTCAAGCGGACCTGGCCGTCGCGGCTGCCCGACGCCCTGGTGCTGGACGGGCGGGTCCTGCGGGACGCCCCGGCCGGCTCCACCCTCGGCGGGATCGGCGACCTGGTGGTGATCGCCGTCTCCTTCGGCGACTGGCGCCTCGCCGCCGAGCTCGGCCTGTCCTCCTACACCGCGGCGTCCTTCGGCGTCCTTGGCGACGTCCGCGACCAGCTGTTCTCACCCGGCCCGGCGGCCTACGCCGAGCGCAGCCTCGAGGGCGCCGGGACCCTGGCCAAGCTGGCCGCCCTCGGCGGCTTCGCCATGACCCTCGCCGGCCAGAGCTCGCCGATGTCCGGCTACGAGCACGTGGTCAGCCACATGCTCGACATGGCGGCCCGCCCCAGCGGCCGGGAGCTGGCCAGCCACGGCTGCCAGTGCGGGGTGAGCGCCATCGTCTGCGCCGTCGCCTGGCGCCGGCTGCTGGACGGCCTGCGGCCCGAGCTGGTCGACCTGGACGCCTGCTACCCGGACGCCGGGGAGGTCGAGCGGCGGGTCCGGGCCGTCTTCGACCCGCTCGACCCGTCCGGGGCCATGGCCGCCGAATGCTGGGGCAGCTACCGGGGCAAGCTGGCCGCCTGGCGGGACGCCCGCCCCCGCTTCGAGGCGTTCCTCGGCGGCTGGGTGGGGCAGCGGGCCCGGCTGGCCGAGCTGCTCCAGCCGCCCGAGGCGGTGGTCCAGAGCCTCGCCAGAGCCGGCCACCCGCTGCGCTACGAGGAGCTGGGCGTGCCCGAGGAGCAGGCCAGCTGGGCGTTCCGGCACGGCCACCTGATGCGTGGCCGGTTCAGCTCGGCCGACCTGCTCAACTACCTCGGCTGGCTCGACGACGCCTTCGTCGAGCAGGTGTTCGCCGAGTACCGCCGGCTGACCGGGACCTCCCGGTGACCCCGGGGCGCGCTCAGCCTCGGAGCAGTCCAGGCAGGTCGGCGACGCTGTCGACCACCGCATCCGGCTCGGCTTTGGCGCCCGGCTGAGGGCGGTCGCCCTTGCCGCTGCGAACCAGCACCGTGGCCGCGCCCACGCTCTGGCCGCCGCCGATGTCGGCGGCCAGGTCGTCGCCCACGACCAACGCGGTCGGTGCCCCGCGGCCGAGGGCGTCCAGGGGGGCGGTGAAGAACTCCGGTGACGGCTTGCCCAGCACACGGGCGGTCTGGCCGGTGGCGTATTCCAGCAGCCGCACCCATCCGCCGGTGTCCAGGTGCTCGCCGTCATCGCGGCGGGCGATCCGGTTGACCTGGGTTGCGACCAGCTCCGCCCCGGCCTGCACGGCCTGGAACGCCGCGTCGAGGTCGTCGTAGGTCGCCCCGTAGCTGGGATCGGCGACCAGCACATGCGTGACCGGCTCGCCCGGCTCGGCCAGGGACCTGGCCAGCAGCCGGCGCACGCCGGCGGCGGCCACGGCCAGCACCCGCGCCTCCGGCATGGACTCGAACAGCCGGGCCGCGACGGCGATCGGGGTGACCAGCTCCTCCTCGGTGGCCCGGAAGCCGAGACCGGCCAGGCGGTCGGCGAGCGCCTCCGGGGTGATGGAGTCGGTGTTGGTGGTGAAGCGCACCGTCAGCCCCTGGTCGCGAAGCCAGTGGACGGCCTCGGGGGCGCCCGGCACGACCTGACTGCCGACATACAGGGTGCCGTCCAGGTCCAGCAGCACGGTCTGGATTTCGCTCAGCCGCCCCACGACCCACCTCCGCCACGGCCGTCCGGACCTACCCGGGCAAGGCTAGCCGGTGTGCCGCCGCCGCGTCCCAACGGGCCCCACCGGAGTGCCGGTCAGCGTTCGTAGATGCCGACGAGCTCCGCGACCGCGAGGAGGTTGCCCGTGAGCGCCCGCTCCAGCTCCGCCACGCCGGCGCCGGGCATGAGCCGGAGGTCCTCGGCAAGGGCGTGGAGCCGGAAGCGGTAGCGGTGAGGCCCGCGCCCGCGGGGTGGGCAGGGGCCTCGGTAGCCGACCGTGCCGAAGTCGTTGCGTCCCTCCAGCGGCGCCGCCTCGCCCTCGGCCAGCCCGCCGGCGTCCGGGGGGATGCCCCAGGCGAGCCAGTGGATGAACCGCCCCCCTGGCGCGTCCGGGTCGTCCAGGATCAGCGCGAGCGAGCGGCTTCCCGTCGGCGGCGCCGTCCATGACAACGACGGCGAGCGGTCCTGGCCGTCGCAGGTGTAACGGCGCGGGATCGTCCCTCCCTCCGCAAATGCGCTGCTGGTGAGCAGGAACTCGACCACCGCCACCCTCCCCTTGTCGCTACCGTCCCCGGCGGCAGCTCGACAGCCTCAGCAGGTCACGTGGAGCAGGCCGATCACGGCGCCCTCGGCCTGGTTCCAGACCGGGATCACCTCCGGCGTCGGCAGCAGCTCCACCCGGCAGCGCTTGCGCGCAAAGTAGGCGGCCGCCTCCTCCGACAGCCCAACCCGGCCCTCCTGCCCAGCACCGATCAGCAGCCGCTCCACCCCCTCCTGGTAGAGGTGCTCGGCCTCGGCCAGCGAGATGGTGTGCGAGGTGCCGTAGACGGCCTTGGACAGCTTCTTCTTACGCTTCTCCACCCGACCGCCGAGCCGGATGATCACATCGTGGTCGAAGACCTCTCCGTCGAGCGTGACCGAGCCGAACTCTGTCCGATCCATCCTGGGCTCCATGGACTCCTCACCGTCCCTCGCCCCAAGCCGGGCCAGCACCGCCGTCCGCCAACGAGCCCCCTGGACCCATCCTGCCCAGTCAACCTACACCGATCGCAAAAGCAGGTAGGTCGATGACCCGACGGTGGGGCCGCGACCCCTTCCGGACCGGTCTGGTCCAGGCCGTGGAGGACGCGGCCCGGCAGGCGCTGGCCAGCTCGACCACGCCCGGGCTGGCCGCGGCGCTCGTCCACCACGGCCGGTTGATCTGGGCGGCCGGCTACGGCGTGGCCGACCGCACCACCGGCCAGCCGGTAACGGCTACCACCCGCTTCCAGGCCGCCTCCCTCTCCAAGCCGGTGACCGCCTGGGGAGTGCTCCGGCTGGTCGAGTCGGGCCGAATCGGCCTGGACGAGCCGATCGTCGGCCACCTGCGGCGCTGGCGGCCCCCAGCCTCACCGTTCGACGCTGACGGTCTCACCGTCCGTCGGCTGCTCAGCCACACCGCCGGCCTGTCGGTACATGGCTACGTCGGCCAGCGCGCCGACCGGCCACTACCGTCCATCGTGGCCTCGCTGTCGGGGAAGACGGGCGACGGCTTCCCGGTCGAGCTGCTGGAGGCGCCCGGCCAACGCTGGCTGTACTCGGGTGGCGGCTACAGCCTGGCGCAGCTGCTGGTCGAGCAGCTCACCGGCCGGCCGTTCAGCGACTACATGCAGGCCGAGGTCCTCGAGCCGCTGGGCATGACCGCCAGCAGCTTCCACTGGTCGAGGACCGCGGCCACCGCCCGCCCACACGACGCCCACGGCCGTCAGATCGGCGACTTCGCCTTCGCCGAACAGGCCGCCGCCGGCCTGGTCACCACCGCGCCAGACCTGGCCCGCTTCCTCGCAGCCGCGCTGGCCGGCCCACGCGGCGAGCCACCGGGACGAGGGGTGCTCAGCCCGGCCGGGGTGCAGGTGGCGCTCACCGCCGCCCCAGCCACCGACGGCCGCTGGGGCCTTGGCTATGGGCTTGGCCTGACGCCCGGCGGCGACCTGCTCGCCTACCACGAGGGCGCCAACCGGGGCTGGCGGGCTGGCCTGGCCCTGCTGCCCGACCGGCGGGTCGGGATCGCGCTGCTGGCCAACGGCGACGCCGGCAGCGCCCCGATCGACGCCGTGGTCCAGCAGTGGCTGGCGCTCGCGTCGCTGAACCGGCTGCACACACGGCTTCGCAACGCCCTGCTCGCCTTCCTGGCCGTGGCGGCCGCGGCCGCGCTCGGGCTGGCCGTCAGACGCCGAACACCCCCGGAAGCCTCGAGGCCGTCGGCAAGGCTGCGTGTTCGCTAGCGCGACTCGCTGGTGGCGT
>DASYSE010000033.1:0-20203 GCA_036003705.1 Actinomycetes bacterium
GCTGCTGGCACGTAGTTGGCCGGGGCTTCTTCTGCAGGTACCGTCAATTTCGTCCCTGCTGAAAGCGGTTTACAACCCGAAGGCCTTCATCCCGCACGCGGCGTCGCTGCGTCAGGCTTTCGCCCATTGCGCAAGATTCCCTACTGCTGCCTCCCGTAGGAGTCTGGGCCGTGTCTCAGTCCCAGTGTGGCCGTTCACCCTCTCAGGCCGGCTACCCGTCGTCGCCTTGGTGGGCCGTTACCCCGCCAACAAGCTGATAGGCCGCGGGCCCATCCCCGACCGGAGACCCTTTCCAACCCCCACCATGCGGAGGGGGCTCGTATCCGGTATTAGACCCAGTTTCCCGGGCTTATCCCAGAGTCGGGGGTAGGTTGCCCACGTGTTACTCACCCGTTCGCCGCTAGGCACCAGCCCGGTGTTGCCACCGAGTGGCCCTCGCTCGACTTGCATGTATTAAGCACGCCGCCAGCGTTCATCCTGAGCCAGGATCAAACTCTCCGTCTGAGATCGTGAACTCCCTTGGGCACGAGTGCCCGCCGGGGTGTTCTCGAAGGAGCTCGGTGACCCTGGAGCCACCGAGTTTGACCATCCGTCCCGGACGTACCGGGGGGATGGGCGATGCAAGGGCCTGCCCTGCACCGCTCAAGGCTCATCCGTTATCCGGATGCGCCAAGGAACCGTTCCGAGGGGGCGAGCCCCCAAGGGACGGGGTTTTGGCACTGGCTTTTCGCACACTGTTGAGTTTTCAAGGAACGTCGCCAGGTTGCTCTTCGGCGACTCACCTGCGGTTCCCGTGTCGTGTCACCACCGGAGCGGCGGGACGGTACCACGGGCCTTTCAAGATCGTCAAAGATCTCCCACCTGCCCGGTCAGCGTACTCCCTGGTGAGCACCACCTGCCACGGCGACACCTTCACACAGAAGCGCCGTCCTGCGCCCGCTACCGTCTGGGCGTCAGGACGGCCACCGAAGCCGTCAGATGGATCCTGGTGGCGTTCGGCGACCTCCTGTCTTCCGATGCCGACGCCACCGGCGTCGTCCGGAGAGGTCCTCGGTCCTGAAGAACTTCCCTGCGTACAGCCTTGAGAAGGTAGCACCGGGTTCGACAGCGTGTCAACTCGTGGACCGTTCCTGGACACCAACAACCGCAACGGTTCCAGGCGATCGCTACTCGCCGGGAGGGCCGTCGGGCGGTGTCGTCGGGGACAACGTGTGCGGCGGCGGCGGCATTCCCGGGGGTCGGTCAGGACCCGTCCGAGCCGCCTGGGGCACGCAGGCGAACCGGGGTCCGGCGGCCGACGGTGAGCAGGCGCCCGTCCAGCTCGGCCGGCGGCCAGCTCCGCTCGATCGAGTCGACGGGCTGGCCGTCGAGCCGGACGGCGCCCTGGGTGACCAGGCGCCTTGCCTCGCTCCTCGACCCCACCAGGCCGGCCTCGGCCAGCAGGGCCACCACCCAGACCTGGCCGTCGCCGACGGCGGCCTCCGGGATGGCCAGCGGCGTGGCCGGCACAGTGAGGACCTGAGGGTCGAGGGCCGACCCGGCGCCGGCGGCGCCGGCCCCCGCCCGAAGCCGCACCCCGGCGTCGAAGGCGGCCTCGGCGGCGGCGGACGCCTCCGCCCCGTGGTACAGGGCGACGACCTCGCGGGCCAGGCGGCGCTTGACGTCGCGGGCCCCGGCGCCTCCGGCCGCGGCCTGGTCGGCCAGGCGGTCGACCTCGGCCGGGTCCAGGTCGGTGCAGAGTCGCAGGTACTCCGGGAGCACCTGGTCGTGGACGCGCATGAGCTTGCCGAACTGGGCCTCGGGGGGCTCGTCCAGGTAGATCCCGTTGTCGAGGCTCTTGGACATCTTCTGGACGCCGTCGGTCCCGCGCAGCAGCGGCATGGTGAGCACGACCTGGCCGGGCTGGCCGTTGGCACGCTGCAGGTCGCGGCCGACGTGCAGGTTGAAGGTCTGGTCGGTGCCGCCGAGCTCGACGTCGGACCTGATGGCGACCGAGTCCATGCCCTGCATCAGCGGGTACAGGAACTCGACCAGCGAGATCGGCTGGCCGGCCGTGTAGCGGGCCCGGAAGTCGTCGCGCTCCAGCAGCTTGGCCACGGTCACGTGCGCGGCCAGCCTGGCGACGTCGGCGAAGGTCATGGGGGCCAGCCACTCGGCGTTCCAGCGCACCTCGGCGCCGCGCGTGTCCAGCACCTTGTCGACCTGCTCGAGGTAGGTGCGGGCGTAGTCGGCGACCTCGCTCTCGCTCTGCTGCCTCCGGGTCTGGCTGCGCCCGCTGGGGTCGCCGACCAGGCCGGTGAAGTTGCCGATGATCAGCACCACCGTGTGGCCGAACCGCTGGAACTGGGCGAGCTTGCGCAGGACGACGGCGTGCCCAAGGGTCAGGTGGGACGAGGACGGGTCGATGCCGAGCTTGACCCGGAGCGGCCGACCCTCGGCCGTGGCGGCGGCCAGCCGTTCGTCGAGGCCGTCGCGCGGGTGGAGCTCGGCAACCCCCGACTTGAGCACCCGCAGCTGCTCCTCGATGGGCGCCATCGGCGTGGACACGGCGACCAACCTCCAGAACCAGGAATCGACTCGAAGACGAAACGCTAGCACGGGCGGGGATGAAGCCGGCCGGCGCAGATGCCGACGATCACCATGCCATGTGCCGCTGGGCAGGAACGGAGTCCGGGGACCTGGGCGACCACGCCCGGCCCAGGCTCCGGAGTGGGCGGGCCTCGGGCGGGCTCCGGGATGGGCGGGCCCGGGCCAGGCTCCGGGATCGGCGGGCCCGGAGGGCGGTTGCGCTGGTCGGGGTTTGCCTGGCGCTTGCAGGATGTGTGTCGGTGCGGCCGCTCGAGCTGGTGCCGCCGAACCGGGTGGCCCAGACCTCGCTGCTGCTCGACGCCAAGGGCCGGACGGTGGCCGCCCTGCACGGCCCGCAGGACCGCACGGCGGTGCCGCTGGCCAAGGTCAGCCGCTGGATGCGGCTGGCGGTGGTCGACACCGAGGACGCCCGCTTCTGGCGCCACGGCGGGGTCGACTGGCTGGCTGTGGCCAGGGCGGCGGCCCGCGACCTGGAACGGCGGCGGGTGGTCGAGGGCGGCTCGACCATCACCCAGCAGTACGTGAAGAACACCTATGTCTCGGGCGAGCGGACGCTGCGGCGCAAGCTTGCCGAGGCCGCCCACGCCTGGGGCCTGGAGCGGCGCAACGCCAAGCAGGCGATCCTGGAGGCCTACCTCAACACCGTCTACTTCGGCCAGGGCGCCTACGGGGTCGAAGCGGCCGCCCAGACCTATTTCTCCACGCACGCCGACCGGCTCACCCTGACCCAGGCGGCGCTGCTGGCCGGGATGATCCGGGCGCCGGCCGCCTACGACCCGTTCCGCCATCCGCGCGCGGCCCGGGTCAGGCGGGGCGAGGTCGTTGCCCGCCTGGAGCGCCACGGCCACCTGCGCGGGGCCGCCAAGGCGAGGGCGGCAGCGGCGCCGCTGGGCCTCCGGCCGGGTGGGCCGGCGGGGGCCTGGGCCAAGGACCGACCGGCGGGCGCCGGGGATGGGGGCGGGTCGGCGACGCCGCGCGCACCCTGGTTCGTCGGCTGGGTCCTGGACCAGCTCCTCGACCCGGCCGACCACCGCTTCGACGGCCTCGGGACCTCGAGGCGGGCCCGGACCGACAGCGTGTTCACGGGCGGGCTGCGGGTCACCACCACCATCGACCTGGCCGCCCAGGCCGCCGCCGAGCGGGCGGTGGCCAGGGTCGCCGGGCCACGCCGGGGCGACCCCTACGCCGCCCTGGTCGCGGTCGAGCCGGGCAGCGGCGCGGTCAGGGCGATGGTCGGCGGGCGCGACTGGTTGCGGGACGCACGCTTCGGCCGGGTGAACCTGGCCACCGGGGCCGGGGGCGGCGGCCGTCCGGCGGGCTCGGCGTTCAAGGTGTTCGCGCTGGTCGCGGCCCTGGAGCGGGGGATCCCGCCGGAGGCGGTGTTCCAGGCGCCCGACCGGCTGGTGCTGCCCCGGCCGGGTCGGGGCCCGGCCTGGCGGGTCGCGAACTACGAGGGCCACGGGTTCGGGCGGGCGACCCTGCGGTCGGCGACGACCCTGTCGATCAACACCGTCTACGCCGGGCTGCTGCTGCGGCTGGGCGCCGGCGACGCCGACCGGGGGGCCAAGGCGGTGGTCGAGACCGCCGCCCGCATGGGGGTGGCCAGCCCGCTGAGGCCGGTGCCGAGCGCGGTGCTCGGAACCGGCGAGGTGACTCCGCTGGAGATGGCGGGCGCCTACGCGACCCTCGCCGCGCGGGGCCGGCAGGCGGTCCCGTTCGGGGTGGTGCGGATCACCGGGGCCGACGGACGGGTGCTGTTCCAGGCCCGGCCCGACACCGACGCGGTGGTGCACCCGGGCGTGGCCGCGATCGCCGCCGACGTGCTCCGGGAGGTGGTCGACCACGGCACCGGGGTGCGGGCGAGGATCGGCAGGCCGGCGGCCGGCAAGACCGGCACGACCCAGGACAACGCCGACGCCTGGTTCGTGGGCTTCACTCCGTCGCTGGCCGCCGCCGTCTGGGTCGGCTACCCGCAGGGCCAGGTGCCGATGGTGCCGCCGAGGACGGCCAGCCCGGTCTCCGGCGGTACCTGGCCGGCGGCCATCTGGGCCGGGTTCATGCGTGCGGCCATGGCCGGCCGGCCGCCCGGCCGGTTCCCCCGGCCCGACACCAGCCTGGTCGAGGTGGCCCTCGACGTGGAGCGGGGCTGCCTGCCGAACCGGTTCACGCCGGCGGCCAGGGTCGCGTCGGTGGTCTTCCTGAGGGCGTCGGCGCCGACCCGGAGCTGCCGGGAGCCGGACGGCCCGCTCCCCGGGGTGGTGCCGTCGGTGGTCGGCGTGCCGGTGGCACGGGTGGCTGGCTGGCTGGAGGCGGCCGGGCTGTCGCTGGTGCAGCGGCTGCGGGTCGACCACGACGCCGCGCCTGGCACGGTGCTGGCCCAGTCGCCGGCGGGTGGGTCGGCCCGGCCGCCGGGAGCGCCGGTCGAGCTGACCGTCGCCGTCGACCGGCGGGGCGTTGGCGGGCTCGGGGTGGCCCTGGTCCCCGAGGTCCTCGGCCAGCCCGAGGCCACCGCACGGGAGCTGCTGACCCAGGCCGGCCTGGGTGTCGAGGTGCTGACCGGCTGCGACGCCGACCCCGCCAGGGCGGCGGACGAGCCCGGCCGGGTCTGGCGATCCGGCCCAGCCCCAGGCGCTCAGGTCCCCAGCGGCGGCTCGGTCCAGCTCTGGGTGAACCCGAACAGCTGCCCAGCCCCGACGGCCACCACGCCCGCACCAGCCCCGACCACCACCTCCGCCGGCCAGGGGTAGGCCGGCCGATGCGGGTGAGACCCATCCGCCATCTCCGCCGCTCACCCGCGACCATGGCACAGGCCTCCTGCGTGGCGGTGGGTGAACCCGAGCTCCCCCACATGGATCAGGGACGACGGGAACTCAGGCCGCCGCCTTCTTCTCCCGGACCGTGTTGAGCACGCTATGGGCCTGCTGGTCGACCAGCCGGGTGAACAGTTGCTGTGCGTAGCCGAAGACCAGCGCCCAGGCGAGGATCTGGGCGGAGGTGTCGAGGGCGCTGAGGCCGGGGACGAACTGGCCGCGCATCAGGAGCAGACCGAGGAAGGCGGTGACCGCGCCCATGGGGAGCTTCAGGGTGGCCAGGGCGACCGGGAGGCCGTACGGCTCGGAGGAGCCACGGATGCCGCGGAGGGCGGTGGCCGCGGCGACCGCGGCGGCGGTGAGGCCGATGAGCTCCACGACCAGCAGGTCGGCGGCCGCCGCGGTCCGCTTGACGACGTCGTCGACGTCGGGAGCGGCCGGCCCGGATTCCTCGCCGGTCTCCAGCAGGGCTGACTGCTGGGTCGGGCAGACGACCACCGTCTGGCCGGACTTCTCCGGCTGGAAGCAGAGCGGGATGGCCGCCGGGCTGATGAAGCCGAGGACCGCCACCCCGACCGCGATCAGGGTCATCACCAGCGAGGTGACCAGCAGCACGTTGCGGAAGCTGCGCACCCGCAGCTGCTCGCGGAGCGCCGCCTTGCTGGCTCCGCGCACGCTGCTGACGATGGTGTTGCGCTCCCCCTCGGTGATGCCGGTCAGCTCCGGCGTGCCGGCCAGGGTGTGGTCGGGACCGAGCCGCCCGGCGAGGCGCTCCAGCTCACGGCGGCGGGGGTCCTCGGAGTCGAGGTGGCGCTGCACGTGGTTGAGCAGACTCGGCATCTGCCCGACCAGGTAGCTGTCGGGCGCGACCCGCAGCAGGTTGGCCTCGGCGGCGTCGAGGTTGCTCATGGCCCGCCCGATGGTCGACCCGGTGGCCAACGCCCACACGCGGCCCGTGCGCCGCTTGCCCTCGGCCGCCTGCTTGACGGCCTCCAGGTGCTCGCGGATCGCCGACCACCATGGCTCGTTGGCTCCGGCCGGGCTGGCCTCCAGGAGCCAGGCCCGCAGCGAGTCCAGCTCCTTGGCCCGGGTGAGGATGTCCTCGCGCCAGGCGGTCGGGACCGGCTCTCCGATGGGAAACTCCGGTGTCCGTCGATGGTTCCGCGACGGCGGTGCCGCCGGCGGTGCCGCGGTGAGCGTGTCGGTCATGCCATTCCCCCTGTCTCCCCCATGACAGCGGTATGGCAGAGCGGGCGGGACCACGCAGTGCCCAGCGTCACGCCCGGCGCGTGCCGGCGGTCACGTCCGCGCTCAGGTGCCGGCCGGACGGCCGCGGGCTGGGCCGGGGCGGCCTGGGGAGACGTGCGGGTCGCCGGTGACCAGGGCCCGCCAGGGGCGGTCGGCGGCGGCGCTGACGCCGACCCTGCCCGTCCAGGTCACCTGGTCGTCCGGGACGGGCCAGCCGGCGGTCAGCAGGACCGGCCCGGTGGTCACCGGGAGGCCGTTGGCCCAGCCGGACAGGCCGAGGGCCTGGCACAGCCGGGCCGGGCCGCTGGCCAGGTCGCGGGTGCGGCCGGCCGGGCGGCGGGCCCGCAGCAGGTCGGTCCCCAGCACCGGCTCGCCGGCCCGCAGCAGCACCGCCTGGGCGACCCCGGCCGGGCCGCAGACGACGTTGGCGCACCAGTGCATCCCGTAGGTGAAGTAGAGGTAGAGATGGCCGGGTGGGCCGAACATGACCGCGGTGCGGGCGGTCGGGCCGCGGTAGGCGTGGCTGGCCGGGTCGAGGCCGGCCCCGTCGTAGGCCTCGGTCTCGACCAGCCTGATCGCGCTGGTGCCCTCCGGCGCCCGGTGCACCAGCAGGCGCCCGAGCAGGTCACGGGTCACCTCGAGGACCGGCCGCCGGTAGAAGGCGGCCGGCAGCGGCTCCAGCGCCTCGGGAGGGGGCCGGTCCACGCCCGCCGCCGGCTCCAGCGCCTCCGGCAGGGGCCGGTCCACGCCCGGCGGCGGCTCCAGCGCCTCCGGCAGGGGCCGGTCCACGCTCGCCGCCGGCTCCAGCGCCTCCGGCAGGGGGCGGTCCGCGCCCGGCGGCGGTCCCGGTCCGGGGGGCGGCGCGGCGCCGGGGCCGGCAGCGGGGCTCACCGGTCGGGCCGGCCCTTGGCCAGGAAGCGGCGCAGGTCGGCCGGGGGGAGGGTGTTGACGACCCGGTCGGGGGTGGTCCAGCCGCGGCCGGCGGTGGCGACGGCGAAGCGCATGTTGGCCAGGTGGCCTGGGCCGTGGCTGTCGGAGCCGAAGGCCAGCATGACGCCGAACCGGTGGGCCAGCCGGACCTGCTCGTCGCCGAGGTCGAGGCGGTGCGGGGAGCCGTTGACCTCGAGGGCGGTCCCGGTGCGGGCGGCCGCCTGGTACAGCGCCTCCAGGTCGACGTCGCCGGCCGCCCGGCTGCCGATCCGGCGGCCGGTCGGGTGGCCGATGACGTTGACCGCCGGGTGCTCGCAGGCCTTGATCAGGCGGGCCATGAGCGGCTCGCGTGGCTGGTCGAGGCGATCGTGGACGCTGGCCACGAGCATGTCGAAGCCGTCGAGGAAGGCGTCGTCGTAGTCGAGCGACCCGTCGCCGCCGATGTTCAGCTCGGCCCCGTGGAGCAGCTCGATGTCGCCCAGGCGCCGCTCCAGGGCGCGCAGGCGTTCCCGCTGCGCCAGTAGCTGCTCGCGGCTGGCCCCGCCCAGCCCGAGCTTCTCGCCGTGGTCGGTGACGGCCAGGAAGCGGTAGCCGCGGGCCCTCGCCGCCTCGACCATGACCTCCACGGGGGCGGTCCCGTCGGGCGACAGGTCGGTGTGGCAGTGCAGGTCGCCGCCGATGTCGGCCTCGGCGACCAGCGCCGGCAGCTCCCCCCGCCGGGCGGCGTCGACCTCGCCGCGGTCCTCGCGCAGCACCGGCGGCACCCAGTCCATGCCGAGGCGGCGGTAGACGACCACCTCGTCCTCGGCCACGACCAGCTCCCCGCCCCGCTCGAACAGGCCGTACTCGCTGAGTTTGAGGCCGGCCTTGACGGCCAGCTCGCGGATCCTGACGTTGTGGGCGGCCGAGCCGGTGAAGTACTGCAGGGCAGCGCCCCAGACCGGGGGGCGGACCACGCGCAGGTCGACCTGGTACCTGTCCCTGGTCCGGATCGACGCCTTGGTGTCGCCGACGGCGGCGACCTCGGCGACCTGCGGCAGCTCGGTGAAGGCGCGGGTGACCGCGGCCGGGTCGGCGGCGGCGGCGAGCAGGTCGAGGTCGTGGACGGCGGCCTTCATGCGCCGCAGCGACCCGGCCACCTCGACCCGCTCGACCCCGGCGACGGCGGCCAGCCGGTCGCGGAGGGACTCGGCCAGGGGCAGGGCCACGGCCAGGGGGATCCCGGCCATCCGGTCCTGCATCCGCTCCAGGGCGCGGCGCAGGTTGGCCTCGGTCCGCGCCCCCATCCCGGGCAGGCCGGCCACGCGTCCCGCGGCCACCGCCTCGGCCAGCTCCGCCGGCGACCCGACCCCGAGCCGTTCGTAGACCAGGCGAGCCTTGCTGGGGCCGAGCCCGGGCACCCGGACCAGGGCCCGCAGGCCGGGCGGGACCTCGGCCCGCAGCTCCTCCAGCTTGGCCACCCGGCCCGTGTCCAGGTACTCGCGGACCTTGGCGGCGATCGCCTTGCCGACCCCTGGGATGGCGGCCAGCTCGCGCTCGGAGCGGCCGGCCAGGTCGGCGCCGTGGCCGGAGAGGGCGCGGGCCCCGCGGTCGTAGGCGCGGACGCGGAAGCCGGTCTCGCCGTTGAGCACCAGCAGCTCGGCCATCTCGTGGAACAGCCGGGCCAGCTCCTCGTTTCCCCAGGCCATGGAGGTCGCCTCCGCTCAGGCGGCCGGGCCCCGCGGCCCGGGGTCGCCGCTGGCCTCGAGGGTGTCGGTCGCATCGGGCAGCCGGTGCGCCGGGGCGACCGGCAGCGGCAGGTCGCTGCGCTGGACCTGCCGGCCGGGGCGGGCCCACCAGCCGGCGGCCAGGGCGGCGCCGACCACCCCCCAGGCGACCATCACGCCGACGGTGAGCAGCGAGGAGACCAGGCCGAACTCGCGCACGCGGTCCAGGCGCAGGACCAGCAACGGGCCGACCGGCACGCCAACGCCGATGGCCACGACGGCCAGCCGGCCGCCACCGCGGGGGACGACGACGGCGGCCAGGATGGCCCCGACGCAGGGCGCGCCCAGCAGCAGCCCGACCCGCAGGGCCAGCTCCACCGGCTGCAGGGCCAGGTCGGACTGGCGGCCGGCGACCGCGGCGGCCAGGGCGGTGGCCAGCGTCGAGGCCGCGACCCCGGCCAGGCCGGCCACCACCACCCAGCGCCAGCCAGGCCGCCGCCCGTCGGCGGCTTCGGCCGGGTCGGAAGGCGGTGGGGTCACCCGCGGACCCGACTGGCCGAGGCACCCCTCCGGGAGCGCTTCCCGAACCACCGGGGGTAGGACCCGTCCGGCCGCGTCAGCTCGGGTCGGGCGAGCCGGTGAGCAGCCACGACAGCAGGGCCTTCTGGGTGTGGAGGCGGTTCTCGGCCTGGTCGAACACGGCCGAGTTGGGGCCGTCCATGACCTCGGCGGCGATCTCCTCGCCCCGGTGGGCGGGCAGGCAGTGGAGCACCATCACGTCGGGGGCGGCCGCCATCACCGTGTCGGTCGACAGCTGGTAGGGCTTGAAGATCAGCGCCCGCTCGCCATGCTCCAGCTCCTTGCCCATGGACGCCCACACGTCGGTGTAGAGCACGTCGGCGCCCTTGGCGGCGGTGGCCGGGTCGTGGGTCAGCTCGACGCTGCCGCCGGTGGCGGCCGTGATCTCGTTGGCCCTGCGGACCACCTGCGGGATCGGCTCGTAGCCGACCGGGGTGGCCACGGCGACGTGCATGCCCGTCTTTGCCCCGGCAAACAGCAGGCTGTGGGCGACGTTGTTGCCGTCGCCCAGGTAGGCCAGGCGGATGCCGGCCAGGTTCCCCTTGTGCTCGCGGATCGTCTGGAGGTCGGCCAGCGCCTGGCAGGGGTGGGAGTAGTCGGACAGGGCGTTGACCACCGGGATGGTCCCGCCCCTGGCCAGCCGCTCCAGGCTCTCTTGGGCGAAGGTGCGCAGCACGATGGCGTGGACGTAGCGGGAGAGGACCGCGGCGGTGTCCTCCATGGTCTCGCCCCGGCCGAGCTGCAGCTCGGCGCCGGACAGGGGCAGCGGGTAGCCGCCCAGCTCGTGGACGGCGACCTCGAAGGAGGCCCGGGTGCGGGTGGAGGGCTTCTCGAAGATCAGCGCGACCGTCCGGCCCTGGAGGGTATCCCGGACCCGCCGGTCGGCCTTGTGCCGATCGGCCCCGTCGAGCAGGGCGACCAGCTCGACGCTGTCGACGTCGTCGATGGACAGGAAGTCACGTTTGGTCATTGGCGCTCCTGTGGGCGGCACCGCCGGCCAGCGACTTGACCCGCGTGGCCAGGGTGGTGATGTCGAAGGGCTTCTCGAGGACCGCCTCGGGGCCCAGCTCGCTGCGGAGCGGTGCGATCACCTCGGCCGCCCCGGTCACCACCAGCACCGCGAACGGCAGGGAGCCGTCGGGACGGCGCAGGCGCCGGATGACGTCTGGCCCGCCGAGCCCGGGCATCATGACGTCGAGCAGCACCACGTCGGGATCGACGGTGCGGGCGAGGTGCAGGCCCTCCTCGCCGTCGGCGGCCAGGATCACCTCGAGCGCCTCGTCCTCCAGGATCGTCTGGAGCAGCCCGCGAACGCTCGGGTCGTCCTCGACCACGAGCACGCGATTGGACGGCATCTGGAGCCTCTCTGGGTTGCCGAGCGGGACCGGTGCGGGCACGGCCCGGAGCGCTAAGTCTGCCATGCCCTCCCGACGGAAGCCATGACGGCTGGCTTCAGGCAGGCCCCGGGGGGGGCTCCCCCCGGGGAGATGGACCAGGGACCGCGGCCTAGTGCAGATATCGCCCCAGCGCCTCCGGAGGTAGGTCGGTACTGGTGACGGTGGCGGCGGCGGGGCCGACGCCGAGGTCGACGGCCAGGTCGACCTGGGCCTTGGCGGCGACCGCGGCGGCGGCGCGTTCGTCGTGGGGGGCCGCGCGGCCGCCGGCCACCACCGTGACCGGGCCGAAGCCGACCCCGACCCGGCCCGGGACCAGCGCGACCTTCGCGGTGGCCAGGGCGTCCAGCACGGCCGGCCAGTCGGGCCTGCCGGCGGCCAGGGAGGCCCGCAGGGCCACCGAGCCGGCGACGGCCCTGGCCGCGGCCAGCGCCTCGGTGTGGTCGGCGGCGCCGTGCACGGTGACCACCACCAGCTTGCGGGCGCCGGGGACGCGCAGGGCCAGCCCCTCGGCCAGCGACTCGCACAGCTGGGTCAGGGCCGACTCGAACGCCGCCGCCCCGTCGGAGCCGGCCCGCAGGGTCGGGGCGGCCGCGGTGGCGTTGGCCAGCAGCACGGCGGCGTCGGCCATGCCCGGCGCCTGGTCGACCATGACCCGTTCGAACGACCGGGCGACCGCCCTGCCGAGCAGCCCGTCGAGGATGCCCGGTTCGACGGTGGCGTCGGTGGTGAGCACGACAAGGGTGGTGGCCGACGCGGGTTCCTCTCCCCCGATGGACCGGGAGCCCGGGCCGAGCTCCCCGGCGGACCAGGGGTCCTCGCCGGGCCGGGCGAAGGCGGGGGCGAACGGGACCGAGGCCTTGGCGGCGCCGCCGATGCGCACCTCGCCCTCGGACCAGGCGACGGCGACCGCGTGCTCGCGGGCGACCCCGCCGGAGGCGGTCATCGCCTTGGCCACCTCGGCCGACCCGCGCCGGCCGAGGGCGGCCGCGGCCTTGTCGGCCGCTTCGGCGGCGTCCCCGACGGCCAGCCGGACGCCGACCGCGCCGGTGCCGAGCAGCAGCACCTCACCGGCCGGGCAGCCGATCGCGGCCGCGCAGCGGGCCGCCAGGGCGGCCGCGTCGGTGTCGCCCTCGGGGCCGGTGGCGGCGTTGGCGCTGCCGGCGTGGACGAGCACGACCCGGGCCGTGCCGGCCTGCAACCGCGCCCGCGACCAGCGGACCGGGGCCGAGGCGAACGGGTGGGCGGTGAAGCGGCCGGCCGCCGCCGAGGTCTGCTGGCTGACGACCAGGCCCAGGTCGGGTCCGGGCCCGTGGGTCAGCCCGGCGTCGACCCCGGCCGCCCGGAACCCCCTGGGCGCACACAGTCCGCCCTCCACTCCCGCCACCGTGTAGTCGACCACCGAGCCTGCCTCTCACTCACCGCAGTCGCCCCAAACCCTTCCCATACCCTACTCGGCGGTGCGGAGCACCGCCTGCAGGCGCTGCCCGGCAAGGGCGGCCATCCGCTGGCGGGCGGCGGCCCCGTCGGCGTCGGTGAGGGTGCGGTCGGCGGCCTGGAGCGCGACCCGGTGGGCGAGGTTGCGGTGGCCGGGCGGCAGCGGCGGCCCCTGGTAGGCGTCGAACAGTGTGAGCCGGGCGAGCAGCTCGCCGCCGGCCTCGCGCAGCACCTGCTCCAGGTCGCTGGCCGCGACCCCCGGCGGGACCAGGAAGGCCACGTCGAAGGAGAGCTCCGGATAGGGCGACGGCGTCGGCGCCGGGCGCATCCGCGGGACCGCGGCCAGCAACGGCGCCAGCTCCAGCTCGACCGCGAACGAGGCCGCGGGCAGCTCGCAGGCGGACGCCACCCGCGGGTGGAGCTGGCCGAGCAGCCCGACCGGCCGGTCCTCCAGGAACACCCCGGCGCAGCGGCCCGGATGGTACGGCAGGGGCTCCTCGACCCGGAAGCCGACCCCCGGCACCCCGAGGGCGTCGACCAGCCCCTCGACGACGCCCTTGGCGTCGGCGAAGTCGAACGGCTGGCCCGGGTCATCGAAGCGGCCGGCCGGCCGCTGGCCGGCCAGCAGCACCCCGAGGGTGCGCGGCTCGTCGGGCAGCTCCTCCCCGGACGGGAGGAAGACGGCGCCCAGCTCGTAGACGGCGACCCCGTCCAGGCCCCTGGCCAGGTTGCGCCGTGCCACCTCGGCGAGCCCTGGGAGCAGGGTGGTGCGCAGCTCGGGCGCCTCCTCGGAGAGCGGGTTGGCCAGGCGCAGCGTCTGGCGCCGGGGATCACCGGCGGGCAGGCCGAGCCGGTCGAGGGCGGCCTGGGACAGGAACGGGTAGGTCTGGACCTCGGTGACCCCCATGCCGGCCAGGATCTCCCTGGCCTGGCGGCGCAGCCGCTGCTCGTCGGTGAGGCGGCCGCCGGTCGCTGCCGGCAGGGTGGCCGGCACCTGGTCGTAGCCCCAGCGCCTGGCCACCTCCTCCTCCAGGTCGGCCCAGAGCTCGAGGTCGAAGCGCCAGCTCGGCGGGACGCCGAGCACGGTCCGGCGGTCGGCCACCTGGGTCCGGCAGCCGACGCTCCGCAGATGCCCGGCGGCGAACTCCGGGTCGGCGGGAGCGCCCAGCCGCCGCGCCGACCGGGCCCAGTCGAGCCGGATCGCCTCGCGTTCCGGTACCCCGGGGCCGGCCCGCAGCCGCCCGGTGGCCACCGTGCCGCCGGCCAGCCTGGCCATGTGCGCGGCCGCCTGGTCGCAGACCGGCTCGGCGCCGGCCGGGTCGACCCCGCGGGCCCAGCGCTGGCCGCCCTCGGTGCTCATGCCGAGCCGGCGCATGGTCCGCCGGACGGCGGCCGGTGGGAAGTGGGCCGACTCGATCAGCACCCTGGTGGTGTCCGGGCGGACCTCGGTGTCCTCCCCGCCCATGATCCCGGCCAGGGCCAGGACCCGCTCCCCGGAGGTGATCACGGTGTCCTGGGTGGTCAGTCGCCGGTCGCGGCCGTCAAGGGTCCGCAGGGCCTCGCCCTCGGCCGCCCGGCGGACCACGATCCGCTGGCCGGGCACCTGGTCCAGGTCGAAGGCGTGCAGCGGCTGGCCCTGGTCGAGCAGCAGGTAGTTGGTCACGTCGACCACCGCCCCGAGCGGCCGCTGGCCGTACAGGTACAGCCGTCGGGCCATCCAAAGGGGAGCCGGACGGGCGGCGTCGAGCCCCTCGATCACCCGGGCGGCGTACAGCGGGCAGCCCTCGGAGTCGTGGACCTGGACCGAGGCCAGCCCGCCGGCCGGCGGACCGGCCTCCGGCACGGTCAGGTCGAGCGGCTTCAGCTCCTTGCCGAGCAGCATCGCGACCTCGCGGGCGATGCCGCGCATGGACATGGTGTCGCCCCGGTTGGGGGCGTTCTTGACGTCGAGCACGGCGTCGCGCAGCTCGACCGCCTCGACCACGTCGGCGCCGATCGGGGTGTCGGGCGGCAGCACCAGGATCCCGGAGTGGTCGTCGAACACGCCCAGCTCGCGGGCGGAGGCGAGCATGCCGTCGGACCAGGCGCCGCGGACCTTGCGCCGGCCGACCTCGACCCCCCCGGGCAGCTTGGCCCCTGGCGCCGCCCAGGGCACGATGTCGCCGGGGGCGAAGTTGCGGGCGCCGCAGACCACCGAGCGGTCCTCGCCGCCGGCGTCGATGCGGACCAGGACCAGCCGGTCGGCGTCGGGATGGGAGCTGACCTCGAGGACCCGGGCGGTGAGGACACCCGCCAGGTCGTCCCCGACCCGGTGGATGGTCTCGATCTCGATGCCGGCGAAGGTCAGCCGTTCGGCGAGGGTGGTGGCGGCGGAGACGTCGATGTCGACGTGGACGGCCAGCCAGGAAAGCGGAACCCGCATGGTTGGCTCCTCTCAGACGCTGGTCAGCCAGCGGACGTCGTTGTCGGTCAGGGTGCGCATGTCGGCCAGGCCGGAGCGGAGCATGAACGGCCGCTCGATGCCGGTCCCGGCGGCGAAGCCGGAGACCTCGTCGGGGTCGTAGCCTCCGGCCCGCAGCACGTTGGGGTGGACCATGCCGGCCCCGAGCAGCTCGATCCAGCCCTCGCCGCGGCAGGTGCGGCAGCCGACCCCGCTGCCGCCGCACAGGAAGCAGGAGACGTCGACCTCGGCCCCCGGCTCGACGAACGGGAAGTAGGAGGGGCGCAGGCGGATCTGGCGCTCCTCGCCGAAGTAGGCGCGGGCGAAGGCGAGCAGCGTGCCCTTCATGTCGGCCATGGTCAGCCCGTGGTCGACGGCCAGGACCTCGATCTGGTTGAACACCGGCACGTGGGTGGCGTCGGGGGTGTCGGCCCGGTAGCAGCGGCCGGGGGCGACGATGTAGACCGGCGGCGGCCCGGCCTGCATGGCCCGGATCTGCACCGGTGAGGTCTGGGTGCGCAGCACCAGCTCGCCGGCCTGGTGGCCGTCGCCCGAGTCGAGGTAGAGGCTGTCCTGCATGGAGCGGGCCGGGTGGTCGGGCGGGATGTTGAGGGCCTGGAAGTTGTACCAGTCGGTCTCGACCTCGGGGCCCTCGGCGACCCGGTAGCCCAGGCCGACGAAGATGTCGACGATCTCGTCGATGGTGCGGGTCACCGGGTGGATGGCTCCCCGAGGGGGCACCCGGCCCGGCAGGGTCACGTCGACCCGTTCGGCCTCCAGCAGGTCGGCGTCCCGTCGCGCCTCCAGCTCGGCCCGGCGGGCGGCCAGCTCGGCCTGGAGGGTGGTCCTGGCCTGGTTGACCCGGTGGCCGAGGTCGCGGCGGGACTGCTGGTCGAGGCCGCCGAGGGAGCGCTGGACCTCGCCGAGCGCGGAACGCCTGGCCAGGTGGGCCTGCTCGGCCTCGCGGAGCGCGTCCAGGTCGGCGGCGTCGGCGATGGCCCGCCGCCCGGCGGCGACGACGGCGTCCAGGTCTGGGGTGGGCATGGTCGGGCTCCTTCGCAGGGAAACACGGGCAGGCACGTTCGTCCGCTCGGCGGTGGCCCCGCTCGGCCCGGGCTAGGCTAGCTGATGCCGGCCAGCTCCAGGCCCCCGCGGGGCAGACGAAATCGCAGCGCGGTGCCCTGGCCGGTCGCCGAGTCGGCCCAGATGCGGCCGGCGTGGGCCTCGACGAGGCCGCGGGCGATGAACAGGCCGAGCCCGGTGCCGCTGGGCGCCCCGTGGCCGGCCCGCCGGTAGAACTTGGTGAAGATCAGCGGGAGCTGGTCGGCGGGGATGCCGACGCCCTGGTCGCGGACGGTGACCTCGACCGAGTCGCCGGTCAGCTCGCCGGTCACCGTCACCGTCCCGCCGTCCGAATACTTCACCGCGTTCTCCACCAGGTTGGTCAGCACCTGCTCGACCTTGTCAGGGTCAGCATAGACGCGCGGGAAGTCGTCGGGGAACGTGACCGTGAACTGGTGGCCGTCGTGCTGGAGCTCGAAGCGGCCGACGATGCCGGCGGCCATGGCGGCCAGGTCGAACTCCTTGCGCCGCAGCTCCAGGCGGCCGGCGTCGATGCGGGAGACGTCCAGCAGCTCCCTGATCAGCCGGGTGACCCGGTCGGCGTCCATGTTGACGGTGGCCAGCATCTCCCGCTTCTGCGCGTCGGTGAACCGCTCCCAGCGGTGCAGCAGGGTCGAGGTGAACCCCTTCACGCTGGTCAACGGCGAGCGCAGCTCGTGGGCGAGGGTGGAGATGAGCTCGCCCCGCTGGCTGTCGCCCCGGTGGCGGGCCGAGGCGTCGCGGAGCACGCAGACCGCCTGGACGACCCGCCCGTCGCCGTCGCGCAGGAAGGTGGCGGTGAGGTCGACCAGGGTCGGTTCGTCGCCGGCGACGACCAGGTGCAGCTGGCGGACCGGCACCCGCCGGACCCCGGGCAGGCGGCGCAGCCGCTCCGAGCAGGTCCACCAGGGGTTGCCGGCCCCGTCCCGCAGAGGCACGGCGTCGTCGAGCGGCCGGCCGGCCAGCTCGTCCCGGCCGGCCCTGGCCAGCCGCTCGGCGGCCGGGTTGGCATAGACGACGCTGCCCTCGGCGTCCACCACCACCACCCCGTCGGGCAGTGCTTCCAGGTACGCCTCGCTATCGGCCAACGACGGCCTCCTCACGTACGCGGCGACGCGTGGCCTCGTAGAGCAGCACGGCCGCGGCGGCGGCCAGGTTGAGGCTCTCGGCCCGGCCGGCCAGCGGCACCCGCACGACCAGGTCGAGGCCGGCGGCGACCTCGGCGGGCAGGCCGTGGGCCTCGTTGCCGAACACCAGCGCCACCGGGTCCCCCAGCGGCGCCTGGTCGAGGGTCGCCGGAGCGTGCGGGTCGGCGCCGACCAGGCGCAGCCCCCGCGCTCGCAGCGCCGAGCGCAGCTCCGGCCAGGCCACCCCGGCCAGCACCGGCAGGTGGAACAGGCTGCCGGCGGCGGCCCGGACCGCCTTGGGGCTCTCCAGACCGACCGACCCGCTGGTGGTGACCACCGCGTCGGCACCGAAGGCGTCGGCCGCGCGCAGCACCGTCCCGGCGTTGCCCGGGTCGCGGACCTCGGCCAGCACGCAGACCAGACGTGGGGACGCCGGGAGCTGCGCCAGCGGGCGGAGCACGCTCGGCATCACCGCGGCCAGCCCCTGGGGGGTGGTGGTGGCGGCGAGGGCGGAGAGCACCCGCTCGGTCACGAGGGTGACCTGGGCGCCGCGCTGCCTGGCCGTGTTGACCAGGCCGGCGTGGCGGGCCACGGCCCGTTCGGTGGCCAGCATGCTGTCGGGGACGTGGCCGGCGTCCAGCGCCGCCCGGATCCCCTCAGGTCCCTCGAGCAGGAATTGCCCACCGGCCCTCGCCCTGGACGACGGGCGGGCGAGCTTGCGCGCCGCCCGCACCGCGGGGTTGCTCGGGCTGGTGATCACGTCCACGCCGGCGCCGCCCGCGGCCGCCCGTCAGGCCTTGCCGTTCAGGCCCTCGCGGGCGCTTGCGACCAGGCTCGCGAAGGTGCGCGGGTCGGTGACCGCGATGTCGGCCAGGACCTTCCGGTCGACCTGGATGCCGGCCAGGCGCAGGCCGGAGATGAAGCGGTTGTAGGTCATGCCCTCGGCCCTGGCGGCCGCGTTGATGCGGGCGATCCAGAGGGCCCTGAAGTCGCCCTTGCGCGCCCGCCGGTCCCGGTAGGCGTAGCGCAGGGCGTGCATGACCTGCTCGTTGGCGGCCCGGTAGTGGCGTCCCCGGCTGCCTCGGTACCCCTTGGCCAGCTCCATGGTGGTGCGCTTGGCCTTGGCGCCGTGGACGGCTCGCTTGACTCTTGCCATCGTGGTTCTCTTTCCGGTCGGAGGTGGCTCGTCTCGGGTGACCCCCGCTACAGGCCGAGCATGCGGCGGACGCTGCGCCGGTCGCCTGCGGTGACCTCGACCTCGCGGCCGAGCCGGCGCTTGCGGGCGGGGGTCTTCTTCTCGAGCATGTGGTTCAGCCTGGCCTGCCTGCGGACCAGCTTGCCGGTCTTGGTCACCCGGAAGCGCCGCGAGGCGCCCCGGTGGCTCTTCATCTTGGGCACGGGATCTCCTGGACTCATGGCGTGCGGACGGGCGCCTCCCGGTTGGCGGCCGGGGGTGCGGCCTTGGCACTGCCCTGGGCCTTGCGGGGCGAGAACACCGTGATCATGTTGCGCCCGTCCTGGCGGGCCGGGCTGTCGACCTGGGCGATCTCGACGAGGTCGGTGGCCAGCCGCTCCAGCAGCCGCCGCCCGAGCTCGGTGTGGGCCATCTCGCGGCCGCGGAACATGATCGTGACCTTCACCTTGTGGCCCTGCTTGAGGAACCGCTCGACGTGGCCCTTCTTGGTCTGGTAGTCGTGCGGGTCGATCTTGGGCCGCATCTTCATCTCTTTCAGGGCCACCAGGTTCTGCTTGCGCCGGTTCTCCTTGGCCTTGATGGCCTGCTCGTACTTGAACTTCGAGTAGTCCATCAGCCTGACCACCGGCGGGCGGGCCATCGGGGCCACCTCGACCATGTCGAGGTCCTGCTGGCTGGCCAGCCGCATCGCAGTCTGGGTGTCCATCACCCCGAGCTGCTCGCCGTCGGCGCCGACCACCCGGACCTGGGGGGTCCGGATCCGGTCGTTGATCCTGGGCTCAACGCTGATGCAACATCACTCCTTCTCCGGCCGGCGGAGCCGGTCGGAATCAATACGAAAACGCGGCCCACAAGGGCCGCGACCATGGCCGTTCGCCATGGTTTCTGTTCAACCCCCGTAGGGCGTGGCCCTGGGAGGTGAGAAGCCCTTGCTCCTGCTTTGTTCCCGTATGCAGTTGACGGGCCCGAAGGTTCTCGGACCCGACCGAATCAACGCTACTGTAGCGTCGTTTGTTCCCGCTGTCGACGCCGTGAGGAGCCCCGATGTCGGAGCAGGACCTGACCCCCGAGCAGCTCGAGCAGCTGCGTGAGCAGCTCGCCTCGGTGTCGGCGGGTGACGTGGTCGCCGAGGCCGCCATGTCGCTGATCGCGCTGGCCTACGTCCGCCTCGGCATCCCGCCCGAGCAGCATGCCCGGTTCCGCGACCTGGACGCCGCCCGCCTGCTGGTGGACGCGCTCGGGGGGATGCTGTCGGCCACCGAGGGCCGCCTGGGGCCGCCCGAGCCCACCCTCCGCGACGCCCTGGCCAGGCTGCGGCTGGCCTTCGCCGACGTGGCCGCCCATGCCGAGGCCCACCCCGCCGACGCCGAGGAGCAGGCGGCGGCCCCGGAGCCGGAGGACTCGGGCATCCTGCGGCCGCCCAGCGGCCTGTGGGTGCCGGGCCAGGACTGAGGAGGAAACCAGCACCGCACCGGTGAACACAGAAGGCCCCGCCCGAACGGCGGGGCCTTGCGAACCTTGCGTGATGCCGGACGTCAACGAACCGAAGGCCCGTCCTGCTCCTGCTCCTTACGCAAGCGGCCGCACGTTCGAGGCCTGCGGGCCCTTGGGCCCGTCGGTGATCTCGAACTCGACGGACTGGCCCTC